>CALWLH010000029.1 GCA_944381475.1 uncultured Lachnospiraceae bacterium
CTTCTTATTTCCTCCGCCAGCTGCTCATACTCCTCCGGTCTTACCTTTCTGATATCTCCGGGCCGATTAATTTTCTCTAATATCATAAATTTTTGTATCCTTACTTTTCTCTTTTTACAAGAAGCTGGAAAATATAGCGCAGAAAACCAGTATCGCCGGGCAGCTCTTCCAGCATTTTTTCAGCCTCCTGCATAAGCTCTTCCACATCCCTCTGGGCTTTTTCAAATCCGTACAGACGCACATAGGTTGATTTATTATTCTTTTCATCGCTGAGAACCGGTTTTCCCAGAACCTCTGTGGTGCTGGTTAAATCCAGGATATCATCGCGAATCTGAAAAGCCATGCCAACCTTTGCGGCAATATCCTCTGCAAGGGCTATGGTACTGTCGTCCGCTCCAGCAAGTACAGCTCCGATCATCATGGAGGCTTCGATCAAAGCGCCTGTTTTCAGCCTGTATATGAAATCCAGCTGCTCCGGGCTCATGGGCTTGTCCGTCAGCCAAACATCCACAACCTGTCCTCCAAGCATTCCATAAACGCCTGCCTTTTTTGCAAGTATATTGATGGCTCTGCCCACGCGCAGTGGATCACAGGGCTGCAGAAAAACTCCGGAGACCGTTTCAAAGGCCTGATTGATAAGCGCATCCCCGCAGAGAACACCAAAATCATATCCATAAACACTCCAGGTGGTTTTCTTTCCCCTGCGATACTCATCATTGTCCATACAGGGCAGATCATCGTGAACCAGGGAATAGGTGTGGATCATCTCCATGGCAACCATAAAGGCCTCTATAATATCTCCGTTACCTCCGCAAATGCGGAAGGTTTCCTGCATAATGATTGGCCGCAGGCGTTTTCCGCCCGCCATGCAGCTATACTCCATGGCATCGAAAATACGCTTCTGCAGCCCCTCCTTTTGGGGCAGGTATTTTAGAAGCACCCTATTGACATGCTCGATCTCCTGCTTTAACTGATTTTTGTAAATCTGACTACTCATCCTGTACTTCCAGCTCGCCAGTCATCTTGTTGAATATCTCAAGCCTTTTCTCCATATCCGTTAAGGTCTTGTCCAGATTTTGTATAAGGGCAATTCCCTTTTGATAGTCGGCAAAGGCTGCCTCGAGAGACTGACTGCCACCCTCCATATTTTTTATAATCTGTTCCAATTGCCTGAAGCCCTCTTCCACATTAATACCCTGTGAATCTTCCCTGTTTTCCATATTTTCTTCTTTCCGACGCACTTGCTGCGTCATCATGGCAGCTTTGAAAGCTTACTTTCAAGCTTATCACCCAATCTGATCCTTATTTAGATGCTTCTTCTCCTCAACCTGCGCAAGAATTTTTCCGTCACCAGTCCTGATAGTAATCAAATCGCGAACCCAAACCTGGTCAATGGTCAAAAGGGGGCTGCCATCGGGACCCATGCCATATACATATCCGCCAGTGAGACGCTTTACAGGCGAAGCTCCCTCCAGCCGCTGAGATAATAGTATAAAAAGCTGACGTTTTTGGGAAAGCAGATTTGAAAAGCCGCGGCTAAGAAGATCCTTTTTCTGAATAAGACGGTCCCGGCCAAGGCGTATACGCTGCCCTTCCACCAGGAGTCCTCTTTCCATATTATGCGTTAATAGTTCTCGGTAATGCACCAGCAATTGACGCTGTTTTGCCAACTGATGACGGGGATGAAGCGCCTGAAGGCGGCTCTCATAGCCTGACAGCTGCAGTCTTTTATTTCTGATCATATCACCCATGCGCTGTTCCAGTCTCTGCTGCAAGTCGTTCAGAGCAGCCAGGGTTTCGTTCAGTTCAAACACTGCCTGTTCAGCCGCGGCGGAAGGAGTTGGCGCCCGCAGATCCGCAGCATAGTCACAGAGCGTTGTATCTGTCTCATGGCCCACCGCGCTGATAACAGGGGTGCTGCAGTTAAAAACAGCTCTGGCTACGATTTCCTCGTTAAAGGCCCACAAATCCTCCATGGAGCCTCCTCCCCGCCCCACAATTATGCAGTCCAGCCCAAAGCTGTCAAGGATACGCAGGCTCTCGGCTACTTCCTCCGCTGCGCCGTCTCCCTGCACCTTTGAAGGGCAGAGAATAAGCTGCACATATGGATTTCTTCGTCTGGCCACATTTACTATATCATGGATTACAGCGCCTGTGGAGGCGGTCACGATCCCGATTCTTCTGCAATATCTGGGAATCGGTTTTTTGTGGGATTGATCAAACAGCCCCTCTGCTCCAAGACGTTTTTTTAATGCTTCAAAGCGCTCATACAGGTCTCCCAGTCCCTTTTCCTCAATTTGCTTTGCATAGAGCTGATATATACCGCTGCGTTCAAATACACTTATGGAGCCGGTCACCACGCATTTCATCCCGTTCTCCAGTCTGCATTTGATACCGCTTTGACGATTGAACTTGTACATGACGCAGGATATCGCGCCTCCCTCATCCTTTAGTGAGAAATACAGATGACCCCTTTGGTCAATCTTATAGTTCGATATCTCTCCTTCTACCTTTACGGATCTGAGAAGGTAATCCTGGTCAAACATTCCATGGATATATTTATTGATGGCACTGACAGTAAATATTCTGCTCTCTTTTTTTAGCATCATTGAACAATCCTTGCGAGCACGCCGTTTACAAAGGATGAGGAGTTTTCACCTCCATAGGTTTTGGCAAGCTCAACAGCCTCATTGATAGCTACTCCGTCCGGTATTTCATCATCGAATTTCAGCTCATAAACTCCCAGCCGCAGTATAGTCAGGTCAACCCGGCTCATACGTTCGATGGGCCACTTAACCGCCTTTGAGGATATGATCGCATCAATTTGGGGAAGCTTAGATATAATGCCGGCTACCCGAAGACGAACCTCCTGCCTGTCTGCCTCTGTAAGAGGCGCTTCCATACTGTTCAGGTAAAGCTCCGTCTGTTCAGCCATCTCCTCTGACCGGTGATAAAAGGTACGAAACAGCACCTCAAAGGTACAGGTACGTAATTCTCTGCGTTTCATCATGCAGCTACTCCTTATCTTATTGTTGAAAAGCTGCCGATCCTCTGCGGGACCGACAGACTTTTTTCTCTTAATCACTCTGCTTCTTATCAATGAAGCTATATTCATTTAAGGAATTTCAGGTATTTTATCATTTGATTCCTGAGATGTTTCGTTCTAGCTTTCCATGCCCGCGATATTGATGTGAACACTCGTAACTGTAAAACCGGTCATACTCTCAATCGCATTCTTTACCCGATCCTGAACCTTTTTGCTGATTTCCTTTGCACTGCATCCATATTTTATGTTCATGGACAATGTAACAGAAACCTCCTTTTCATGAATGTCAAGAGAAACCCCCCTGGAAAGACTGCGGGCGCCAAGCTTTGCAATCTGTTCATGTGTCAGATTGCCCGATATAGAATCCACGCCCTTGATCTCTGTAGCAGCAAGACCAGCTATAACTGCAATCACATCATCTGCAATTTTTACTTCAGCAATATTTTCCATGCAAACCTCCTTAATTGGCACAGATTTATCTTTTATTATATCAAATAATGAGGAATTTTCAAGATACTATTCATTTGTAGCGGAAATAAAATTGTCCGGCATAAAAAGCACCGTGCTCTTTCATTATCATCCTCCTAAATCCATGGATTATTCCTGAAGCTCCATAAGACTAATCACGATCTGATCCACGCTCATCTCTGTTTTCTGCTTTACAATATCTTCGATCTGAGCCTTTTGAGCCTCTGTTATGGATGCGGAAGCAATCACCACATTTACCCGGTCATCCAGGATGCTGACCAGCGCGTCGGTAAAACCCTTTGCATGAAGCAGGGTTTCGGTGGCGTTCTCCTTTTCAGCAGTCTGGGTCAGAGCGAGCATGGAATTGATGGCCTCGGCCTTCTGCTCATCCCCAATGCTCTCACTGTTTATGATGTCTAAAAGGGTTTCTTTGTTGGCGGCACGTACCTGCTCTCTTGAAAGCCGCGCGTTGGCCATAAAATCGGCTACGGTAATTCCGCTTGTCAAGACTGCCTCTCCCGGATTTGATATCACCTCGCTGCCCGTTTCCTGCTGATTGACACTGGCCTCATTTTCCAGTCCATCCTGATTTTCCTCCTCGTTCATTGCCAGAGCATTCCCTGCATTTTCCTCAGCAACCTGCTGATTCAAGCTGTTGTCCGCTTCCAGGGTTGCCTGTGGTTCTCCGTTATCCTGCAGTCCTGTAACTGTGGGGTCATTGCCTGTAAGAGTTATGTAACCGGCCACAGCTACAAGGACAGCCAGCACTGTCAGCACAATCTGATTCCTTCTGAATAGCTTTTTCATATCCACTCCTTATGACTTCTTTAATATTTTGATTTTATGACTCTGCACAGAAAATAATGCCTGTACTGCCTCTGTAATTTCCTCAACAACCACAGCACTGTCACCGCCTGTACACGCGATCACCACACCTTCTATTTCCGGCATGATGGTCTTTGTCACCTGGTTCTTTTCTCCAATCTGTTCCTCAGAGGATTTCAGCGTGATCATCACCTCCATTTCGCCTATACCATCCACACTTTTCAGCACTGCTAAAAGTCTATTTTCCAGATAGTCCGTATATTCCTGCAAATAAGAAAAATTGCTTTCTGAGGATTCATTTTCATAAGTAATTTCCGAACTCTCCCTATTTGCCCCATCATTTCCATCCGGAAGAAGCAGCAATAAAATCAGTATGCCGGCTGCAGCAAGTATAATGAGCTTTTCCGTAGCTGTCAGATTTCGGATGCTGTTTAATCCTTTCTTTGTCTCCATCTTATCCAAATCTCCTTCACTCAATGATAATATTATTCTCTTCAATGCCGAGAAGCCCCGAAAGCCTGGCGGCAAAGGCATTTACCGCGGATTCGTCGCAGGAATCCGGGCCGCACACAAGCCTGATCTGTTTGACGACACCGTACGTATTGTTTTGTTCGTCCTCGATCTTCACCTCTATATCAGCGATATCCAGCCCCGCAGTCTGAGCTTCGTCGGCAATTTGAAGCCTGAGAAGGCGCTCATACTCAGCAGCAGTTATATGATATGTAAATGCCTCCAGTTCATCTTGGGAGTAGGCTTCAGTATTTACTCCGCTCGGTGTGAAAAGGCCGTCAACAAGCACGTCCCTCAGGGTGCCCGGATTGCTCCAGGGTTCAAAAAGCACATAGACGATCAGCATACCTAAAAACGCATTGATATATTGTTCGTATTTTTTTCCTGGAAGCAGATTTCTAAACAAAGACAAAACAATCAGTACTGTACTAACGGTTTTGATCCAGGTAAATATCTGACTCATCAATCCAACCTTTCTCCCTTTAATAAGCGGGTTTTGTCGCGCAAAGGATCGCAAGGGTAATCAGGAGCATCAGGGCGCTGAGCATCAAAAGCTTCAGCAAAAGTCTCACCGCATTTGAAGCTGCCGAAACGCATCCCACCATCCTCTTATCCGCAAAGGGCTGTATGACAGCGCCCTCTGCCTGATATAATAAAGATATGGCCATGAGCTGTAGGATAGGGGATGCACACATGAGAATGATCACAAGAATTGCCCCCACCCCCACTGTATTTCTGATAAGAATACTGCTTCCTATTACAACGCCGGAAACTGCCCCCACACTGCTTCCGATTCCCGGTATGGCGGAAGCTGCACGCACCAGAAGGTTCTGGCTGATACCGGATATATAAGGGGAAATTAAACTCTGAACAAGCTGCAGTCCTATAACCGTGGCAAAAATTGTTTTCATAATCCATTCCAGAATGGTTTTTATGAGCTCCGCCAGCTTTGACAGATTATCCTCTGTCTGCAGGTAATTTAGCATCATCAGTACCATGTACAGCTCTATTCCCGGAATCAGAAGATTTTTCATCAGCCTTTCAATCAGCGCCAATGCAGTAAGCAAACATGCGTAAAACCCGTTTGCGTTTCCGAGTGTTATGGTCAGTCCAAGATAATATGCAGGAAGCATGGCCTGCATAAACTCCAAAAGGAGCGCCAGCATATTTTCCGCGATCTGTACCGTTCCTGTAAATGCTGTCATAAGAAATCCTATAAGGCATAGATAACAGACATAAAAGCCCATGGCGCCAATCTGCTGATTTCCAAACACCTGGGACAGGGAGGAGAGCATTGCGCCGAGTATGGCCAGAAGAAAAACATGACGCAGTGCTTCATAGTTTTCCGATACGCTCTCAAGAAGAATCTCCCTTACAAGATCTATAACAGAAAAATCCCCATAGTCCTGGTCATATATTCTGCTGATAATCTCCTTAAAGTCGATTCCTGCCTCCTCAGCTACCTCCTGTGCCTGATCAAGCTGGGCTTCCTCATAGAAATCATCCAGGAGACTGTCTTCACTGGCATAAACACTGCCAGGATTTATCAGAAAACATAGTATAAATATTAAGCATAATCTCCTCATCTTAGCTCCATAAGCCGTTTACTGTATCAAGCAGGGCCATAATAATTGGCATACAGATGGTAAGCATGTACAGCTTAGCGAAAATCTCTATCTGGGAGGAAAGAGCGGAAAAACCTGCGTCCTTGCAGATACCGCAGGCAAATTCTGCCAGATAGGCTGTTCCCAGCATTTTAATTATACTGTTTAAGTAGCCAGACTGAATCCCAAGTCCCTCCAAAAGCAGCAGAAAATCTGTTATGATTCCAGATAAGCTTATACATATTGATGAAAAAATGATTATACAGCCTGTAAGAGAAATCAGTCCTGCATACTCACTTTTTAATTGCTTCAGCTCCAAACCCAGTACAGTTATGACTATTCCAAAAACGGTAATCTTTATCATGGTCTCCTCCTAGAGGGAAAACAGCTCCATAATCGTGTCAAACAGAGAAGCAATATAGGGTAGGATCCAAAAAAGCGCAAGCACAAGGCCGGACAGACTTACCAGATATACATACTCCTCCCTACCGCTTTGCTTTAACACCTGACATACAACAGAAACCAGAATCCCTATTGCAGCGATTCTTAAGATCATACTGACTTCCAAGGCTTCCTCCTTTATAACAAAATAAGTACTATCAAAGCCCCTGCACATATTCCCAGAAGCCGAACAGCCTTCTGTCTTTCACATAAACCTTCGGACAGCCTGGCTTTTTTTTGAGAAGCGGCTTCCAGCAGGCACAGGAGCTGCTCGTCCTGCTGTTCCATCCTGCAGGACCCGAGAAAACAGCCAGGCTTTTTTAACAGTTCTTTATCTTCGCCATGACAACCGTATTCATCCAGCTGTAAGTCAAAGGCCTTTATTGTTTCCTCCCAAATCTTATTCATCCCCATGCCGTCAGCTCTCGACAGTCTGTCCATCATGGAAAGGGAAAAATTTTTAAAAAAACCATTGATGCCTGGCGCAACATGTTCAAGACAGTCAAAAAGTTCATAATGCCCATAACGTATCTCCTGCTTGAGAAGAGTCAGGAATTCAATAAACTGCTCATACCAATCCCTTCGCTTTCCCAGCCTGGAGGCGTATTCAAAACCAATACCAGAAATCCCAGCCAATATCATCATGCTTGCTATAAAACGCAAAATCAAAGCTGTATTTCCCCTCCTTCTCCATTGCAGATATATTGGATCAATCCTGGCTTTCCCTCATTAGCAAGAAAGATCAGTCTGGTAACCAGGTGTTCTCCCAAAAGCTTTTTGATAAACGGGATACAGGTGAGCTCCTTATAGTCCGAAGCATGGATAGTAGCCAGAAGTTTGCATCCACGGGCGATGGCGGACCGGACAGCCTCCAGATCGCCGCTCCCCCCCAGCTCGTCCACGGCAATCACATCCGGAGCCATGCTGCGGATAAGCATCTCCATACCCGCGGGCTTCGTGCATCCGTCCATCACATCCGTCCGCATACCCAGATTCATCTGCGCCACCCCTCTGCAGCTGGCTGCAATCTCGGAACGCTCGTCCACAACCCCTACATTCAAGCCCCTTTGAAAGGAGGTGCCATTCGACAGCTGTCGTATCAGATCGCGGAGAATGGTGGTCTTCCCTCTTCCGCACCCTGATACGATCAGGGTATTCTGCAGTATTCCATGCTCATACATATATGGCAGACATCCATCACCGCATCCCAGCACCTGATGAGCCACCCGGACATTTAAGCAGGATATGTATCGGATGCCCGTCACACGACCTCTGTCTAAAATCGTATTGCCTGCTATGCCGATCCTGTGTCCTCCCTGGATTGTCATAAATCCCTGCCTCATCTCCTCCTCAAAAGCATACAGGGAGTAGTTGCTTATAAACTCCAGCATCTCCCTGATGTCATCCATGGAGAAGCAAAGGGCATTTTTCAAATTACCGGTCATGCTCTTCTGTCCGGATATATAACGTTCTTCGCCCTGAAGGGAAAAAATCACCGGCTTATTTGCTCTGATTCTGATGGCGCTGAGCCTTTCAAAGTCCAAATCACAGCTTCTAAGAGTATCCCGGATGTTTCTAGGAAAAATCCGGCAAATCTGTTCTTTTAATTCCATCCCCGCTCCTCAACATGTTTTACCCTAATATATGAAATCAGGACAAAGTTATTACCGTAAAATGCCAGATTTTCCTATTGCGGAAAGCAAAGACGCCGAAATGCATCTGCATATTGTCTTGATACTTTGATCATCCTTCTATGGATTTCCAGTCTGATTATAGGAATGTTAACATACAGTTCAAAAATTGCACACGTTTTCATAACATTTCCATTTTATGATTATTACAGTAAATTCAATCATACTTATCCTCCCTAACAGGAGCGCCCTGGAGATGTTCTTTTTAAGAATATTTAAGGGCGCTCATCTTTTATTATCAAAGCTTAGGACGATCTGTTTACCTGGAGCTTTACCCGTTTTTCGGCAAAAAGAAATCCCCCATGCAGATGTTTCTCTCTGCATGGGGGATTTCTTTTTGCGCAGTAAAGTCCTGCCGCCTATCCGGCGGCGGGACTCTCAGGATAAAAATTTATCTATTAGAAAGATACTCGTGAATTCCTCTTGCCCCGGCTTTTCCAGCTTCCATAGCCAGAATAACGGTGGCCGCTCCTGTCACCGCATCGCCGCCGGCATAGACACCCTCCTTGGTTGTCTGACCGTTTGATTCCTCCGCGATAATGCACTTCCATTTGTTTGTCTCAAGGCCTTCTGTGGTGGAGGAGATCAGGGGGTTGGGGGAGGTACCAAGAGCCATGATCA
Source organism: uncultured Lachnospiraceae bacterium (assembly GCA_944381475.1). Lineage (GTDB taxonomy): Bacteria > Bacillota > Clostridia > Lachnospirales > Lachnospiraceae > UBA4292. The sequence goes on from CALWLH010000029.1 coordinate 9,207, forward strand.
CCGTGTCAACCTCCAGAGTGAACTCACTTCCCTCCTTTACAACAGGTCTTCTTCTTCCAGAAGCATCCGGCTCTCCCAGCTCCATCTCAACACACCTCAGGCCGCTGACCCAGCCCTTGTCATCCACCAATACCTCGGTGGGGTTGGTTAAGAGCTTGAAGATTACGCCCTCCTCCTTTGCGTGATGAACCTCCTCGGCTCTGGCTGGAATTTCCTCCTCACCGCGGCGGTATACGATGTAGGTTTCAGCGCCCAGTCTCAGAGCGGTTCTGGCTGCATCCATAGCCACGTTTCCGCCGCCCACAACTGCCACCTTTTTCCCTGCAGAGATGGGGGTATCATAGGTCTCATCAAATGCCTTCATCAAATTGTTTCTGGTAAGATACTCATTGGCAGAAAAAACGCCGTTTGCATTTTCACCGGGTATTCCCATAAACTTCGGCAGTCCTGCGCCGGAGCCGATGAACACTGCCTCAAAGCCCTCCTCGAAAAGCTGATCGATAGTCATGGATTTTCCAATAACCACATTACACTCGATTTTGACGCCAAGACTTTTCACATTGTCAATTTCCTGCTGTACAACAGCGGATTTTGGAAGACGAAACTCCGGAATACCATATGTAAGAACACCGCCTGGCTCGTGAAGAGCCTCAAAGATGGTCACCTCGTAGCCAAGCTTTGCCAGATCTCCTGCACAAGTCAAGCCTGCCGGCCCGGAACCGATCACTGCCACCTTCTTGCCATTCATCTTCTCAGCCTTCTTCGGGAGCACATGGTTCTCCTTGGCCCAATCGGCCACATAGCGCTCCAGCTTGCCGATAGAGATGGGGTCGCCCTTGATTCCCCGGATGCACTTGCCCTCACACTGGGTCTCCTGGGGGCAAACACGTCCGCAGATAGCGGGAAGTGCAGAGGACTCGCTGATGATCTGATATGCTGCGGCGATATCTCCCTCCTGAACCTTTTCTATAAAACCTGGAATATTGATTCCCACAGGGCAGCCCTTTACGCACTGGGGGTTCTTGCACTTAATACAGCGGAAAGCCTCACAAACAGCCTCCTCGCCGTTATAACCATAACAAACCTCTTCAAAATTTGTCGCACGCACCTTGGGCTCCTGCTCTCGAACCGGTACCTTCTTTAATACGTCCATTTTTACCTCTTTCTGACGCACCTGACGCGTCATCATGGTAGATTTGGAAGCTTACTTCCAAACTTACTCCTTTTATACAGATGCATGGCGGCTGTTCATGATATTTATACATTTCAGAGAAATATACGACAAAGCCGACGGCATCGATCGTCATTATTATAAAGGATGATGCTATGCATCACTGGGTTTATTCCCCGCAGTGGCCGCAGCCTCCGTGATGGGTGTCTCCTTCAGCCAGCTTTAACATGGCGCGGCCCTCCTGGGTTTTGTACATCTGCTGGCGCTTCATAGCCTCGTCAAAATTTACCAGATGACCGTCAAACTCAGGTCCGTCAACACAGGCAAATTTGATCTGGTCTCCTACAGTCAGGCGGCAGGCGCCGCACATGCCGGTACCATCCACCATGATGGGATTCATGCTGACGATGGTGGGAAGTCCCAGCTTCTTTGTGAGAAGACAGGTAAATTTCATCATGATCACCGGTCCGATGCAGACACAGATGTCATACTTTCTTCCCTCTGCGTAGAGATCCTCGATAACTTTGGTGACCATACCGCTTCGCCCATAGCTGCCGTCATCAGTGGTGATGATGAGATTGCCCGCAACCTCCCTCATCTGATCCTCAAGGATTACAAGCTCCTTGGTCCTGGCGCCCACAATCACATCCACATCCACGCCGTGCTCCTTCATCCATTTCACCTGAGGATATACGGGCGCAGCGCCCACGCCGCCGGCAACAAAGAGGATCTTCATTCTTTTCAGCTCCTCAATAGGCTTGTCTATCAGTTCGGAGGCACATCCGAGGGGGCCGACAAAATCCTGAAAGGCATCTCCAGAATGAAGCTCCAACATTTTCTTTGTGGAAGCACCAACTGCCTGGAAGACGATGGTAACTGTCCCGGCTTCTCTGTCATAGTCACAGATGGTGAGGGGGATACGCTCGCCCTTTTCGTCCAGCTTAACGATAACGAACTGGCCGGGATTACAGTACTTTGCAACTCTGGGAGCCTCCACAACCATCAAAGCCGTTACATCCGTCAGCATCTCTGCCTGTAAAATCTTATACATATGTTCTCCTTTATCCAGCGCTCTTTGGCGTTTAATAATAATATTTTCGTTAAAATCTGTCTCAATGACGCTGCATGAATTTATGCCAGCTGGGGAAACAGCGCTTTTACAGCAGGGTAAATCTTCTTAAACTGCTGATAGCGGGCCTCATACTTCTCCACAAGCGCCGGTTCCGGTTCCACCGTCCCCACAATCTTGACAAGCTTTTCACAGGCATCCTTCACGGTGGGATATTCACCGCAGGCAACCGCAGCCAGAATGGCGCCGCCATAACCCGGGCCCTCCTCGGATTCGATTACATCCACCTTTAAATTCATCACATTGGCAATAATTTTTTTCCACAGAGGACTCTTTGCACCGCCGCCGCAGATTTTTGTTCTCTGAATATTTATTCCCAGAGAACGGGCAACCTCCAGGGAATCTCTCAAAGCAAAAGCCACGCCTTCGAGAACTGCCTGGGTCATATCCGCCCTGGTGGTATCCATAGTCAAACCGATAAATGTGCCCCTGGCGTTGGGGTCATTGTGGGGAGAGCGCTCCCCCATCAGATAGGGAAGAAAATATACATGGTTTTCCCCAAGCTTTGTGATCTGCGCCTGTTCTCCTGCATAATCCTTTGTTCCAATAATGTCGTCCATCCACCACTTATTGCAGGATGCGGCGCTTAACATACATCCCATCAGGTGATAATGACCATCCGCATGGGCAAATGCGTGAAGGGCATTATTCTCATCCACCCCAAAGTGTTCGCTGGAGATGAAAATTGTTCCGCTGGTTCCAAGGGAGATATTACACATGCCTTCCCCCACAGTGCCGGTTCCCACAGCCGCCGCCGCATTATCACCGGCGCCTGCCGCAATCTTTACAGTCTCCGGCAGCCCCAGCTCTGCGGCCGCCTGAGGAAGCAGGGTCCCCACCACCTCATAGCTTTCAAAAATCTTTGCCATCTGGCTCTCGCTGATACCGCAGATATCCAGCATCTCCTTTGACCAACACTTGTTCTTTACATCGAACAATAACATCCCGGAGGCGTCGGAAACATCTGTACAGTGTACCCCGGACAGCTTGTAGGCGATATAGTCCTTAGGGAGCATGATTTTCTTAATCCGGGCAAAGTTTTCGGGCTCCTTGTTTTTTACCCATAAAATCTTAGGCGCGGTAAAGCCGGTAAAAGAAATATTCGCAGTATATTTTGAAAGGGTTTCTTTTCCGATCACATTGTTCAGATAATCGCACTCCTCATAGGTACGGCCGTCATTCCAAAGGATGGCTGGGCGAATCACCTGGTCATGCTCGTCCAGGATTACCAGGCCATGCATCTGCCCCCCAAAGCTGATACCAGCAACCTTGTTCTTGTCAAACCCCTCTGTCAGCTCTCTGATGCCTGTGATCACTGCGCTGTACCAGTCCTCCGGCTTTTGCTCCGACCAGCCCGGATGAGGAAAATACAGCGGATACTCTTTGGAAACGATATTGGCAATCGTTCCATTCCCCTCCATCAGCAGCAGCTTTACCGCGGAGGTTCCCAAGTCCACTCCTATGTAATACATCACGTTCTCCTTTTCACGTATTCTGATTGCCCATATTCGAGCATACTTAAGCTAGTATACCATAATCAATTGATAATCTCAATCATTTTCTTTTGATTGTCAGAAATTTGATTTTTTTATAAGCGGAGCCCAATCATAGAGAAAGAAATAGACAAAAAAGAAAAAATTCTGTATACTGTGGAGAAGAAACGGAGGTATACCCATGGCATTTGACGGAATAGTTGTTGCCGCTTTAGCGGATGAATTTAATAAAACCCTGACAGGCGGAAAGATTGCAAAAATCGCCCAGCCGGAGACGGATGAGCTTCTGCTGACAATCAAAAATAAAGGTGAAACCAAAAGACTGCTGATCAGCGCCAACGCCTCTCTGCCTTTCTTTTATCTCACAGAGCAGAATAAACCCAGTCCGGCCACTGCCCCCGCCTTTTGCATGATGCTGCGAAAGCATATCGCAAATGGACGAATCCTGTCGATCTCACAGATGGGTCTGGAACGCATTCTGATCATTGAAATTGAACACTTAAATGAGATGGGGGATCTGTGCCGCAAAAAGCTTATTGCAGAGATTATGGGAAAGCATTCCAATATCATCTTCTGTGATGAGCAGAACATGATTCTGGACAGCATCAAGCACATCTTTGCAAATGTCAGCTCCTTGCGGGAGGTGCTCCCGGGTCGAACATGGTTTTTCCCCCAGGAACTGCAGAAGGCAAATCCTCTGGAGACTGAGGAGGCGTCCTTTATGGAGACTGTACTGACAAAACCCATGCCCCTGTTTAAGGCCATCTACACCACCTATGCCGGACTCAGTCCCCTGGCCGCCCAAGAGCTGATATACAGAAGCGGGCTGGATGCATCCTTTCCCGCCAACGCGCTTTCGGAGACGGAGGCCCGCCATCTGGCTCACCAGTTTGTTCTGATGATGGAGCCCATCCTGCAAAAGAATTTCCAGCCAAATATTATATATGAAAACGGCATACCAAAGGATTTTGCGGCTGTCGCCCTATCTATATTTCCCAGGGAGAATGCAGCATTTGACGACTCCATGAGCGCCATTGTGGAGAAATTTTATGCAGAAAAAAGCGTCAGCACCAGAATGAAAGCCAAATCTGCGGACCTGCGTAAGATCATCCATACCCTTCTGGAGAGGAACGTGAAGAAACTGGACTTGCAGGAAAAGCAGCTAAAGGATACGGAGAAACGGGAAACCTACAGACTTTACGGAGAGCTTTTGACAGCATATGGCTACAGTCTGCCGGAGGGCATGAAGGAAGTAACTGTCCGCAGCTATTATGATGATACAGAAATCACCATTCCCCTGGAGACGGACTTCTCCCCCATTGAAAACGCAAAACGCTATTACAATAAATACGGAAAAGCCAAGCGGATGTATGAAGCCACCACCCTGCAGATCGCCCAGACCAGGGAGGAGATCGCTCATCTGGAATCCATTGATATGGAGCTTTCCATCGCAGCAGACGAAAATGATCTGAAAGTGATCAAATCCGAGATGCAGCAGTTTGGTTTTATCAAAAAGCATACCCAGGTACTTAGAAAGGGAGAAAAGCAGCCAAAGCCCGGGAAGCCCTATCATTATGTGACGGAGGATGACTTCCACCTGTATGTGGGGCGAAACAATTACCAGAATGAAGAGCTGACCTTTCATTTTGCTGATGGGGGCGATTATTGGTTCCACGCAAAGGGTATCCCCGGTTCCCATGTGATTCTGAAGGCCGACGGGAGGGACATTCCCGACCATGTATATGAGCTGGCAGGAAATCTTGCCGCATACTATTCCAAGGGCCGGGACAGCGATAAGGTGGAAGTCGACTATATCCAGAGAAAGCATGTAAAAAAAACTCCTGGGGGAAAGCCCGGCTTTGTCATCTACCATACCAACTACTCCCTGATTGCAAAGCCTGATCTGACAGGCCTGAAACGGGTTTGACGCTTCATCTGATTATTTATGAAAAGGGCGATATGCAGAATATTCTGCATATCGCCCTTTTATCATTCTAATTATCCTTATCCTCTATGATTTCCTCCATCTGGTTAAATGTATCGTTAATATTTAACACTCCCTCCGGCAATTCCTCCGTTTTAAAGGCATAGCTCTGCCACAACTCCTGGCTGATATAGATTTCTGCCTCAGCCCTGTAATCTTCACAGGCCTGGCTGATCCGTTCCTGCCGCCGGGCTGAGAGGAGCTCCTGTCGATGGGCCTCTGAAAGCTCATCCTGGAAGGCATCCATCAGCACAGCCACCAGATAACCATCCTCTGTTCCCAGAACATCGGTGTGCATCCCCTCTCTAAGTGAAAAAACTGCTTCCCGAAAGGAGTCGCTTTCGATCTCCTCCCTTGTGAGATTTTCCTGAGAAACCCTTACTGCAGCGGAAGAAAGGATTTCAGGATCCTGTCCTTCATCCAATCCTGAAATATAGGCTTCTGCCTCTTCCCGGGTTTGAAAATATGCCTCCAAAACCGTGACTACCCGGATCTCCTCCTCACTGATCACCATGCTTGTCTGATTTCCCAGTTCCTGCTGCATGTTAAGCGCACAGTAACAGGCTTCGCACAGCGCAAGGGCATCCTCCTGGGAAAGCCCCAGGAATTGGGATGTTTCCTGGTCAAGCCCTGCCATATAATCCCCCGCATACCTGGCGATCAGCTCCGTTTCCTCCGATGACAGGGTATGGGAGCTTTCCCATATCTTTGAAAGGCAAAACATGTTCATGAGATTTTCAAAAAAAACAAATTCTTTTTCATATTCTCCATAGGTCATATCCGGATTCTCAAAGCAGACCGAATTCCAGAACTGATCACCGAACATGGGCTGATTCTGACTGTTCTGCTGTTCCTCAAAGGCATAAAACAGGGCGTTTGTCATTCCCACAGACACCTTTGTACCCTCAATCCAGAACACATCGGTTTCTGCGTCGTAGGGATGGCCCTTGCTGCAGCCCGAAAGAGCAGCGGCAGTAATAAGCAGAGGCATCAATATTTTTGTCTTCATATATAACCCCCAAACAGCAGCCTGGCGTTTACAAACCATCAAAGAAATTCCCGGATTTCACGATACAGACGGGCTACCGGAAGCCCAACCACATTAAAATAATCCCCGGAAATTCCATCGATAAATTTAGCGGCCAGCCCCTGGATGCCGTAGGCTCCTGCCTTATCCATGGGCTCCCCTGTTTTTATATAATCCATGATTTCCTGCGGGGAAAGCTCCTGGAAATGCACCTGGGTTTTTTCTGCGAAGAGGATATGCTCCCTCACGCCCTCTATATCCGCCAGATATATCGAAACACCTGTAAATACCTCATGGGTATGCCCGGAAAGGGCGGCAAGCATCCGGGCAGCATCCTTCTCGTCAGCCGGCTTTCCCAAAATAATACCGGATAGACTGACCACCGTGTCCGCGCCAATAACCAGAAGGCTCTGAGCCGGATTTTTTTTATGCAGCTGCCTTGCTACAGCAAAAGCCTTTCTGGAGGCCAGGGTGCAGACTGCCTGTTCCGGC
>CALWLH010000030.1 GCA_944381475.1 uncultured Lachnospiraceae bacterium
TTTACTTATATAGATGATATCGTGGAAGGCGTAATCCGGGTTATGCAGAAAGCCCCAGATAGAAGGACGGGACAGGACGGCCTTCCTGTACCGCCCTATAAGATTTACAATATCGGAAATAATCAGCCTGAAAACCTGCTTGAATTTGTGGAAATTCTGCAGCAGGAGCTGGTTCGCGCCGGTGTTCTCCCGGAGGATTATGACTTTGAAAAGCATAAGGAGCTGGTTCCGATGCAGCCGGGAGATGTTCCGGTTACCTATGCGGATATTTCTGCGCTTGAAAAGGATTTTGGCTTTAAGCCCAGCACCAGTCTGCGGGATGGGCTGCGAAGGTTTGCTGAGTGGTATAAAGAATATTACATCATACTGAATAAAAAGGAACAAAAATAAATGAAAGAACAGGTAAAAATAGCTGTAGCCGGAACAGGATATGTGGGACTTAGTATTGCAACATTGCTGTCTCAAAAGCATCAGGTGGTGGCGGTGGATATTATCCCGGAAAAGGTGGAGATGATCAATAACCGGAAATCACCTATTCAGGATGAATATATAGAAAAATATCTGGCAGAAAAGGAGCTGGATCTTGTCGCCACACTGGATGCTGAAAAAGCATATTCAGATGCGGATTTTGTGGTGATCGCTGTTCCCACAAACTATGATGCAAAGAAAAATTTTTTTGATACATCCGCCGTGGAAACCGTTATCAAGCTTGTGATGGAGTATAACCCAAATGCGGTGATGGTAATCAAATCCACCATACCGGTAGGCTATACCATGTCCATCCGTGAAAAACTGGGAGTAAAAAATATTCTGTTCAGCCCGGAATTTTTAAGAGAAAGCAAGGCGCTGTATGATAGCCTTTATCCTTCCAGAATCATAGTGGGGACAGATGTAAAGGATCCGGTACTGATGGCAGCTGCAAAGGATTTTGCCGGTCTGCTTGTAGAGGGGGCTATAAAAGAAAATATTGAAACATTATATATGGGATATACAGAAGCTGAAGCAGTAAAGCTGTTTGCAAACACATATCTTGCTCTGCGGGTATCCTTTTTTAATGAGCTGGATACCTATGCGGAGATGAAGGGGCTGAATACAAAGCAGATCATTGAAGGGGTATGCCTTGATCCCCGTATAGGAAGTCATTACAATAATCCTTCATTTGGGTATGGCGGCTATTGCCTGCCTAAAGATACAAAGCAGCTGCTTGCCAATTATAAGGACGTTCCTGAAAATCTGATTCAGGCGATTGTGGAGAGCAACAGAACACGGAAGGATTTTATTGCAAATCGTGTTCTTGAAATGGCCGGCGCCTATGAGGAAAACAGTATATGGGATGTGAATAGAGAAAAGGAAGTGGTAATCGGTGTGTACCGTCTTACCATGAAAAGCAATTCGGATAATTTCCGTCAAAGCTCTATTCAGGGGGTCATGAAGCGAATTAAGGCCAAGGGAGCAAAGGTGATTATCTATGAGCCCTCTCTTGAGAACAACAGTACGTTTTTCGGCAGCCTGATTGTGAATGACCTTGAGGAATTCAAAAAGCAGAGCGATGCGATTATCGCGAACAGATATGACCCTGTCCTGGATGATGTGATGGATAGGGTATATACCAGGGATATTTTTAGAAGGGATTAGTTTTTCGGAGATAGCTATGAATACGGATAAAAAAATACCCAAATTATGTTTGGTTTCCTCCTCCGGCGGGCACTGGGAACAGCTGCAGAAGCTGAAGCCTCTTATAGAAAAATATGATGGCTTTCTCGTGACAGAGAAAACGCAGTTTAAGGCGGATGCAAAATACTTGATGCTTCAGACCGATTTAAAGGACAAGCTGATGATACCTAAAATGATTGTAAACACCGGCCGTACTTTAAAGATATGGATAAAGGAAAAACCAGATTTTGTTATCACAACGGGAACGATGGTCGCCTATCCGTTCTATATTTTATCGGTGATTTTCAAAAAGAAATTTGTTTATATTGAAACCTTTGGAAGGGCCGATATGCCCACAGTGGCCGGCAGAATGATGGAAAAGCATTCTGATTTATTTATAGTACAGTGGGAAACGCAGAAAAAGTACTATAAAAAAGCTATATATGGGGGGTGCCTGTATTGATTTTCGTTACTGTTGGCTCGAGAAATTATCCCTTCGACAGGCTGTTTAAAAAATTGGATGAATTATACGAAAATGGAGAATTGTCAGAGCCGCTTTTCGCTCAAATTGGAACATCTTCCTATAAGCCTAGGAACTATGAATTTTGTGATTTTATGTCCCAGGAGGAATTCCTGAAAAAGGTTGAAGAAGCGGATATTGTGGTCTCCCACGGAGCTTCCGGTTCCATCATGAAAGCCTTGAACGCCGGTAAGAAGGTTATTGCGGTTACAAGACTGGAAAAATACGGTGAGCATATCAATGACCATCAGATACAGAATAACGAGGCCTTCAGCCATAATGGCTATGTGCTAATGGCAGATCCGGAATTGACAGACCTGGGAGAGTGCTTCCGGAAAATCTATAATGGAACAGATGGCTTGAAAAAATGGGAAAATAAGGATCCGATGGCCATCCTGAATTTGATTGATAAGTTTATACAGGAGAACTGGTAGGAAGGAGATGTTTGTCAATGAATTTTGTGACAATCGAAGAGGCTGGAAAAAAAATATTTGAGCGTTTTCCGATCATAAAACGCTCCTGTAAGAGAGTATATCAGCTTATCAGTTATGGCCTGTCAAATGAAAAAATACGCTCAGAGGGAACGATTGAGAGAGTATCTCCTGACGATCGATACGAGTATTATTACGGCTATTATGATAAATCGCCCTGGGATGCTGATGATCGCTTCATGATTGCTTTGCGGGTCAGGAGAAGCTATCAGTCTGTGGCGCCTAAGGAAAATGCAATGCTTGTCCTGATCGACACCAAAAAGGATAACCGGATGAGAAAAATTGGTCTGGTGAATTCCTGGAATGTTCAGCAGGGCTGCATGGCCCAGTGGATGGGACCGGACTTCAGGACAAGAATCATTTACAATGATTTCAGGGACGGAAGGTATTGCTCCGTTATATTTAATGTTGCCAGGATGGCCGAGGAGAAGGTGCTTGAACGTCCGGTATATGATGTGGCAAGGGATGGCTCCTTTGCCCTCAGTCTTGATTTTTCCAGGCTGCACCGTATGCGTCCTGGGTATGGCTATTCGAATCTTCCTGATCTGACAGAAGGCGAATTATGTCCGGACAAGACCTGTATCTGGAAAATCGATTTGAGAACAGGCCAGGTTACAGATCTGGTAAAGTATACGGATATGCTTCATTTTGAAACCGATGACAGTATGATAGGAGCGGAGCACAAGGTCAATCATCTGATGATCAGCCCCAATGGAAAGCGGTTCATGGTGCTGCATCGCTGGTTTTTAAATGGAAGAAAGCATACCCGGCTGGTAACCATGAACTGTGACGCGACAGATTGGTATAATTTAAGCGATGATGTATTTGTTTCACACTGTTACTGGAAAAATGATCATGAAATATTATCCTTTCTGCAAAAGAAGGGCTTGGGAAAGCACTATTACCTGATGCGGGATCAAACTCAGGAATTTAAGATGCTCTGGCCTGAATTGAATACGGACGGGCATTGCAGCTATTCGCCTGACGGCAGGTTTATAGTTACGGATACCTACCCGAACAGAAAAAGACTTGCGAGTGTCTATCTCTGTACCGAGGAAGGCGGCTCCCAGGGAGCAGCGAAACGTATTGCCCGTGTTTTTTCACCCTTTAGATATGACAATGACTGCCGCTGCGATCTGCATCCACGGTGGAATCATGCTGGAGATCAGATCTGCATCGATTCTGTTCATGAGGGAAAACGGGGGCTGTATGTTCTTCCGGTGAATTGCGACGCCGTCATGGGATATCGCAAGCCTGAAAAATCGGCGGATGTGACAGTTTTGATGGCCTCCTATAATGGGAAAGAATATCTGGAAGAGCAGATTAAAAGTCTCAGAAGACAGCAGGATGTGAATGTGAATGTTCTCATCAGGGATGACGGCTCAACAGACGGAACAACAGAGCTGTTAAAGCAGTTTGAGAAGGAGTATGGCATCACATGGTATACAGGGGAACATTTCAATGTTCAGCGGGGGTACTATGATTTGCTGAAAACTGCCGGAAAGGACTCCGGCAAATATTACGCCTTCTGTGACCAGGATGATGTTTGGGATGACGATAAGCTTTCCATTGCGGTGGGGCAGCTGGAAAAGCTTCCTGAAAATGTCCCCGCATTGTATTACTGCGGACAGAGGCTGGTTGACCAGAAGCTGAATTTCATTGCGAATCACAAATTGAACGCAAAAAGAAATCTTCCAACCAGATATGTGATCAGCGATATTGCCGGATGCACGGCAGTATTTAACCGGTGCTTGCTGGAGAAGCTTTTGGAATACGAGCCGGATTTCATGCTTATGCATGACAGCTGGATTTTTAAAGTGTGCCTCAGCTTGGGAGGGAATATTGTTATAGATGAGGAGTGCCATATCAGCTACAGGCAGCATGGCAGCAATGTAGCAGGGATCGGCACGGGCATCCGCGGCAAGCTCAGGCAGATGAAGAAATATATTTTCAAATTTGAAATTCAACGTCAGGTTCAGGAACTGAAAAAGGGCTATTACAATCAGATGACGGAGGAATATAAGAAGCTGACAGATATTATCTGCGATTATCAGTCAGTACCCGCATATAAAAAGAGACTTCTGGACAAGAGGTATATTAATTTTTGCAACAGAGGACTCAATTTCACCTTTTTTATCAAGGTGTTGATTAATAAGCTATAGGTAAAAAGAGAAATTAGCTATGAATAAATTAAAAATATTTTCCTGTAATATGTTGACAATTGCCTATAATATGGTAAAACCCAGGGACAAGCGAATCTGGCTTTTTGGCTCCTGGTTTGGCGAGCGATTTTCTGACAACAGCAGGTTCCTTTTTCAGTATGTCTCTGATAACAAGAAAAAATACGGGATAAAAAAAGCGGTCTGGGTCAGCAGAGATCCCAAACTTGTGGATGAGCTTCGCCGGATGGGATATGATGCATATTTGATGAATTCCCGGGAATCAAGATATTATCACCTCCATGCAGGGGTGCATCTGATCTGCAACGCTGTAGATAAGGGCGTCCATGAGGGAGATATCCTTGGAAGATATTCCTTTGGAGCTGTTAAGCTTCAGCTGTGGCACGGCATTGGTATAAAGGCATCTTTCAGACTTAGAAATGATGAAAAAGGATCCTGGAAACAGGATTTTAAACATGCGCTTCAGGATAATCGATTATTGAAAAAGTTCATCATGTATCCTGGCGACTGGGGCTCGGCATATTATCTGGCCACCAGCAAGGAGGTCGCTAGGGTTAGAAAGCTGGGACTGGGAGTGGGAGATGATCAGATTCTGATATCCTCCTACCCCCGTATGGCCTTGGGAATAAAACTAAGGGCATCCGAGAAGGAATTTTTAAATAAGCTGGACGAATATAAAAAACAGGGAAAGAGGATTGTCCTCCATCTGCCTACCTACAGGGATACAGGCAATGAGATGGATCAGTATGTTTATCCGGTTTCGTCTCCGGAATTTATTTCCAGCCTGGAAAAGGAAAATATCATCTGGATAGACAAGCCTCATGCAGCTGCCGAGAGCATTGCGGACGCTTGCTCGTCACCGGCAGTGGTTTTGCTTGACAAGGAATTTGACGTAAATGTGCTGTATCAGAAAATAGATATGTTGGTTACGGACTACTCATCTGCATCCACGGACTGTATATATCATCACATTCCGGTGGCATACTATATTCCGGATCAGGATGTGTATGAAAAAGGGAATAGGGGATTTGTCAATGATTTTGAGTTATACTGTCCGGGGCCAGTTGTAAAGAGCCTGGAGGAGTTATCTGCAGTTATCATCTCCTCCGTAAAGGGGCGCTTTTTTGATAAGGAGATGAGCGAGCGTTATGACCGGACTTTTCAGCTTTTGTTTGACGGACGCAGGGCGGATCTGGATCAGATTACCAGGGCGTTGTCAGATAAGGTATGGCCATTGAAGAAGTAAAGAAGGGGATTTAAGGAGGAAAGGGTATGATTTTTGGAGCAATTCTTGCGGGAGGAGTGGGAAAGCGTATTGAAAGACACTCTATTCCAAAGCAGTTTATAAATATCGGTGGGACTCCCATCATTGTAAGAACACTGAGGATTTTTTTGGAAAATTCTTCTTTTGAGAAGATTTGTATTGCCATTCATAAGGATTGGTATGAGTATCTTGAGAAGCTTTTAAAAGAAAGCTTTTCAGAGGTGGAAAATAAGAGATTTCTGATTGTAGAGGGCGGAAAGGAAAGACTGGATTCCTTTATCAATATCATGAACGCTATTATCGAAAGGTATGGTGAAAATGATGAGGATGTGCTAATCTGTCATGATTCTGTAAGACCCTTTGTACGCCAGCAGATGATCAATGACTGTATAGAAGCCTGCCTGGAGGATGACCTGGCTCTCACAGTGATTCCCGCTGTTGACACCATTCATGTGGCTCATGATGAGAAATATATCGATGGTACCTTGGACAGGAATGGGCTATATAACGGACAGACCCCTTCAGGCTTTCGCATAAAGCTTCTCAAGGAGGTGTGTGATCATTTCTCCGAGGAGGAGAAGAGCAGGGTCACAGGCACCACGCAGCTTATGCTCAAAAAGGGATATAAGCTGCGCATTGTAAATGGACACACCAGCAATTTTAAGATTACTACGGATAACGATCTGGATATCGCAGATCGTATGCTGCGCGCTGAGAAAAAGAACCGCAATATCTCCTTGCTTGACTGTACCTTGCGTGATGGCGGTATTGTTATTGATTTCAATTTCGGACAGGAGCGTATGCAAAATATCAAGGAATGTCTCGAAGCTACGAACGTTGACTATATCGAATGCGGCTATATCGACGCCAAGAAGGGAACAGAGAAGGATCGCACCTGCTTTAGCACGGAGAAGGCTATAGAGGAACATTTCCTGTACTCTGGAAAAAAGCCTGGAATCACATATGTTGCCATGATTGACTATGGTACCTATGATGTTCAGCTTCTGGGAGAGCGCACAGAAAAGGGAATTGACGGTATCCGTCTGGCTTTCCACAAAGAAAACTGGAGGGATGCTATTAACTGGGGCAAGATTATTCTCAGCAAGGGATATCAGCTATATATTCAGCCTATGGTAAGCATGCGCTATTCTGACGAGGAGTTTAGGGAACTGATCGAAACCTGCAACCGGGAGCTTTCAGCGGCGTCCGGCTTTTATGTAGTGGACAGCTTTGGGCAGATGGACAATATGATGCTGCTTCATCTTTTAAAGATAGCCGACCAGTATGTATCCATGGATATGAGGATTGGCTTTCACGCCCATAATAACAGGCAGATGGCCTATTCCAATGCATTGGCGCTGGTCAGCTTTAACGCAAAGCATGATATGATGCTGGATGCCAGCATTATGGGTATGGGCAAAGGGGCAGGAAACCTCTGTACAGAGCTTATCGCCGCAAATCTTATTGCCGAGGGCAAATCCTATCAGACAGCGGTGATCTATGACAGCATTTCCAACTATTTTTCTAAAGCTATAAAGGAAACACCCTGGGGCTATAGTCTGGACTATTATCTTTCCTCGCTGTATTGCTGTACCCCCAGCTATATTAAGATTTTTTCTAAGGATGAGCGTGTCACAACAGATATTCTGGTAGATCTTTTGGCGACTATACCTGAGGAGAAGAAGGCTGCATGCGACCGGGAATTTGCCAAGAGGCATCTGGAAAATTACTTTAACAAATAATCTATGAGGTAATAAATGAAAATCTACAGTATATTTGATGATTTTGGGGAAGAGCCCGTGCGAATATTGACTGGCGCAGGATGTCAAGTGACAGTACATCCAAAGGGTGTGGAGCGTCCTGGATCAGACAAAATGAAGGAGATTTTCGAGGAGTATGACGGCGTTGTTATTGGTACCAGTCAAAAAATGATGCCGGATACATTTTCAAATATCAAAACTCCTAAAATCATCGGCACCGCCTCCGTGGGACTTGATCATATTCAGATTCCAGAGGAGAAGCGCAGTCTGGTTCGAGTTGTGAATACTCCAAAGGCCAACGCTCAGTCGGTGGCGGAATATACCTTTGCCTCAATTCTTACCTGTAAAAAACGACTTATCGAGGGGTGTATGCTCTATGAGAAGGGTGTGAGCAACAAATCTCTTCTTGCTAAGCCGGAGGATATATTCGGCGCTGTTCTGGGGGTGGCGGGCGCAGGTGCTATCTCGGAAAAAATCATGGAATTTGCGCATTTTTTCGGCATGAGAATACTGTGTTATACACCTAATCCCCAAAAGCATATTGATTTAAAAGAACGCTTTGACGTAGAGTTTGCGGAGCTTTCTCAGCTTGCTAAGTCGGCGGATATTATATCGGTAAATCTTCCTAACTGTCAAGGCACCAGAAATATTATCTCCAGGGCCATTATCGAGCTGATGAAGGGGGATGCCATATTTGTAAGCGTATCCCGTCGTGAAACGGTGGACGTCATGGCGCTCTTGGAAAAAGCGGAGCATAATCCGGAGTTTTATGTCTGTCTTGACCTGGATGTTCAAGATGACCTTGCTAAGAGTTATAGTTTTAGCCGTCAAATTCTCATTACACCCCATATTGCAGGCGGTACAGTGGAAACAAGAAAAAGGATGTTTCGGGAAGTGGCTCAGAATATTGCAGAATTGGTGAGGACAGCCGAAACACAAAATTAAAGATGTGCGATGCACTGAAAGGATGATAGAATGACGATAGCCGCAATCGTAGTTACCTACAACAGAAAGGATCTGCTGACTGAATGTATGGAGCATCTGCTTGGGCAGACCAGGAAAGTGGATTCGATTATTGTGATCGATAATGCCAGCACAGACGATACAGGAAAATTATTCGAGACAGGCGCTGTGTTTGACAAGGATAATGTGGATTACCGGCTCATGAGTGAAAATCTCGGGGGCGCCGGCGGTTTCTATGAGGGCGTCCGCTATGCTTATCATAAGGGCTTTGACTGGATATGGATTATGGATGATGATACCATTCCGGATACCGACGCCCTGGAGGCATTCTGCAATGCCATGAAGTATCTGCCGGAAAATGTGAGTTATCTGGCCAGTGCGGTTTATGGAATGAACGGGGAAGCCATGAATGTTCCCGTGCCGGATTCCAGACCCTCCGATTCTGGTTATCCGGACTGGTATCGCTATTCTGACAAGGGTCTGATCAAAATATTAAATGCAACCTTTGTATCCATCATGGTCAGCAGTGCCGCCGTAAAAAAGGTGGGGCTGCCCTATAAGAAGTTTTTTATCTGGGGAGATGATAAGGAGTACACGCTTCGGCTTACAAAATATTATGGTCCTGCCTTTATGGTTGGAGACAGCAGGGTGCTTCATAAGAGAAAGATTGTTAAGCCCATTAGTATCAAATATGAGGATGATCCCAAAAGAATAGATCAATTTTATTATAATTACAGAAATATTCTCATCAATGACCATGAGTATGTAAAGGGAGCCCGGTCTGTTTTGTCCAGAATTTTTCATTTTGAGACCATGTGCTTGCGGATTCTCTTTGATAAAAAATCCAAATATCGCTGGAAAAAGGTCTGGGTTGTTCAGAAGGGCATATTTGGCTATCTCTCAGGAGATTATGACAGGAAAGCTTTTAAGGAAAGGTTCAAAATATGAAACAGGAACGAAAAGCTCAATTGGGAGGAGAGGATGGCCGTAAAAAGACTGCAGTAAAAAGAAAAAAAATTGCTGTTGCAAAAATGAAGTCTCATTCCAGCAAAAGTAAAAACCATGTTTCAAAAAAAGGGACTAATACCTCAAAGACAAAGACCCCGGTTTCAAAGAAGGACGAGCAGAGCTTAAAACCGGAATCTTCGGTTATAGGTTCTGCGCAGACTTTAAAGAAAGAATCTTTGATTTCAAAAGGAACGGAACATAATTCTAAAAAAACCGCGGGTGCTTTGAAAACAAAATCTCCATCTTCTCCAAAAACGAACACGGATTTTTGGCATCGGGAGATCAATACAGGTATCCATTATACCCAGGGGGAGCTGCTCTTTGCAGCCGCATATATTTTATATCTGCTGCGCCTCCTGCTGGCAAATTCCACCATCCAGGCATATATACCGGTGGGAGGAAGAATACTTAACATCGTGCGGATTACTATGCTCATACTTATTTTTGTAAAGTGCTTTTGGTTTGACCGGGTTTATCGCCCGAAAGTGCTTTTAAAATACATGTGCATGTTTTGTGTGCTGGTGGTTTCGGTATACTATAATCAATACAAGTATCTGCTGGATGTGGGAATACTGTTATTTGGGGCACAGCATGTGCCTTTAAAGAAGATCGTCCGGCTCTATTTTTTTACAGCAGGACTTGCGATTGCCGTTTTCTTTGTATACAGTGTGACGGGTCTTATCGAGAATTACTATTATGATTCCATATATGTGGATCGGGGGGCACGCTACGCCTTCGGAACATTGTATGCCACGGATTTTGCCGCAATGCTGTTCTACTTGCTCATGAGCAAATATTATATCAGCCGTAAAAAGGTTGGCTTTTTGTACATGGTCATAAGCTGTGCGATAGCGGTATTCATCGATATTTACTGTGACGCAAGAATGAATTCTGCGCTGATTGTAATATTCGCGGTTTCAGCATTCATTGTGGACCGTTGGAGTTTTCTCATAAATAACCCGGTGTCGAAGGGGCTGCTTCGATGGGCAATGCCTTTGTGTTGTATATGTGTGCTGGCTCTTCAGGTCATGTATTTCTGGGAAAATGAGACGGTCATCCTTTTGGACGAGATGCTTTCAAAGAGGCTTGGAAACAGTCAGCAGATTATTGACGAGTACGGCATCTCTTTGTTTGGAAAAAACATTGTTTTTCGGGGAAATGGATGGGCAACAGTTGACAAAGATTTAACATTGGAATATAATTATGTTGACAGCGGATATATGCAGATGCTGTTCCGCTACGGGGTTATTATACTTATACTTTATATTGTAGCGCATTATTTTGCTGTTGCATACAGTCAACGGAATAAAAAGGGATATAAGCTGCAATTGATCATATTATTTATCTCGGTATCAGCCATGTTGGAGCCAAGAGCTATACTGATTGTATACAATCCGTTTATGTTCAGTATGGTGGCTTCTTTGGAAGGAAGGCCGAAAAGCAGGAACACACAGGTATGGACAGAAGGGTAGTTAAAAATTATTTATATAATGCGTTTTATCAGGTGTTTTGTATTATTACACCGCTGATTACAACACCATATGTTTCCAGAGTTCTGGACCCGGCAGGAATAGGAACCTTCAGCTATGCGCAGTCTATCGCCACCTATTTTGTACTTTTTGGAGCACTGGGCAGCAGTCTGTATGGCCAGCGGGAGATTGCCTATGTACAGAATGACCCGGACAAAAGAACTATCGTATTCAAGGAGATAGAAACCTTCCGTATCATAACGGTCCTGCTTTCTACCATCTTATACTGGCTGGTGTTCTGCAGAACCGGCCAGTATCAGGCGGTTTTTTCTATTTTGCTTATCGAGGTTTTTGCTTCAGCCTTTGATATCTCCTGGTTCTTTCAGGGAATCCAGGATTTTCAGAAATCTGTGATGCGCAATATCGTGGTAAAAACGCTGAGTATTGTGCTGATTTTTGTTATGGTAAAAAAGGAGACAGATGTGGCATTGTATGCCGCCTGCTATGCGGTTCCAATCCTGCTCAGCAATCTGTCTCTCTGGCCCTATTTGTCCCGGTATCTGACAAGGATCAAAAGGGAAAGCTTCATTACACTGCGCCATCTGAAGCCCCTTTTGGCATTGTTTCTGCCTCAGGTGGCAACGGAGGTGTATACGGTTCTTGATAAAACCATGATTGGTATTTTGGGAACCGGTATGGATGAAGTGGGCTTTTATGAGCAATCCCAGAAGATTATCAAGATTCTGGTTCGGATCATCACTGCCCTGGGCATTGTGATGATGCCGAAAATGTCCCAGCTTTTTGTGGAGGGCAAGCGGGAGGAGATTAATAAAAACATAGAAAATTCCTTTCGCTTTGTTTTCTGGCTTAGTTCTCCGCTGATGTTTGGAATTATCGGAATATCCCAAAGCTTTGTCCCCTGGTTTTACGGGCCGGGTTATGACAAGGTGGCTGTTCTGATGTCAGTAATCGTTCCTATTGTGCTGATTATCGGTATCAGCAATGTGATCGGGAAGCAATATTTGCTGCCCACCAGACAGCAAAAAGCCTATACTGCCTCAGTGGTGACAGGCGCCGTTGTTAATTTTTGCGCCAATGTAATTTTGATACCTAGGTGGAATGCAGTAGGAGCCAGTATTGGCACAGTGCTGGCGGAGCTGAGCGTGACGGTGGTTCAGATTATCGCTGTCCGTAAACAGCTGCCCCTGGTAAAATATCTGGCGGAAAACATCAAATATCTGGTGCTCGGGGCAATCATGTGGATACCGGTATGGTTTGGGTCGAAAATTTTTCCTCCCAGAATCATTTATACCGTGATATTGGTGATCATCGGTATGATTGTGTATTTTACAGGATTGCTTCTCATAAAGGATACCTATGTGATGAAGGTGTTAAACAAGTTCAGGAAAGGGAGGTCATATGATAAAAAGTAAAAGGCTTTGGATTTTCGGTTCTGTTTTATGTGCTCTAACAGGGCTGTCTGCCGCCTATGCGGCTGAAACTACAGCACCGCAGGTTCCTGTATACAGCGTGGCTGATTTTGGCGCAGATGGCAGCGATGGAATTTATGACAGTCTTGCTATTCAGGCTGCTCTTAACCTGGCCAAGGATTCTGAAACCCCCATCCAGGTATATGTTCCTGCTGGAACATATTACATTGATAATGTGCTGCGCATCTATTCCAACACATATCTGAAGCTTGATGATGCTGCAAAGATGGTACGTGTGAGCGAGGAGTATGTCATGCTTTCCTCCCAGGATTTGAATGATACTGTGGGAGGTTACAGCCAGGCTTCGGATATCACCGTTGAAGGAGGAGTATGGGACGGTAATGTAAAGGACACAACAGTCGGCGTACATTCTTTGATGTATTTTCCCCATGCCCAGGATATCACTTTAAAGAATTGTGAGGTCAAGAACTATTGCGGGCGGCATGCGGTTATTTTTGCGGGAGTGGACGGCGTTACTGTGGATGAGGTGTCTGTGTCAGGCTTCCATGACTATACAGGTGATGATGAGGAGATTCTCTCAACCATATATATGTATGATGAGAATCACCAGATCCGTGAATTTGATTCCTACAGCACGATGGAGGCTATTCATATCGACTGCATTTCTACAGATGGTACCACAGAGAGCGCAGCATATCCTCTGGACGGAACTCTTTCTAAAAATGTGCTGATTCAAAACTGCAGTTTCAGTGATGTTCCTGCTGCAGTGGGAAGTCATTATGTGGAGGCGGAGATTTCCAGCGGCTTTCAGATTTTGAATAACAAATTTAATAATGTAGAATATTCCTGTATCAATGCCTATGCATATGCGGACATGATTATCAGCGGCAACACCGCTAAGCAGACCCAGAATTTCCTTCGTGTATATAATTGTACAGGAAGTGTCACAGACAACGCTGTGGATATTATAAAGAATTTGCAGATCAGTGATGATGAATTGCAGAACAGTGAAGAATTGAGCAGGGATGGTATCTACATCAGCAATTCCGCGCTGACAAGTGTATCTGATAATACTGTATGCAATTCCAAAGTCCACGGAATAGGCGTATATAATCATTCCTCAGTGTCTATGATGGAGAATAATACTGTTGAGAATGCCGCAGGGGATGCTTTGCGCATTTCCGGCTCAGAGGTCGTTCTTTACAATAATACAATAATAAATCCCGGCGAGGACGGAATCTCCTTGACAAATACTTCTGTTGGAACCATCAATAGTAACAGGATTTCCTCTGCCGGCAATACAGGTGTTGGCATATATACCGGTATCGGTTATATTACAGGAAACACCATTGAACAGTCTGGCAGCTATGCTGTTTTTCTGGCGAATGCCGGCGGAAGCAGCATTGAAAACAATACCATTGTTGAGCCAGGAAATACAGCGGTATACATTACAAACAGCAGCGAGGTATCTGTAAAAGAGAATTCCATTTCCAAGGCTGGAAATTATGGAATTGCCGCTTATTCAAATAGTGATGTGACTGTCTCTGACAATGGTATCAATACTGCTGAGAATGCTGGTATTATATTTAATCAGGCTGTGGGAACGATTTCCGGCAACAGTATTGAGGGCGTGAAGGGACATGGAATTGCTGTTTCCAATTCCGCTGGAACGGATGTCTGCAAGAATCAGATTGGCGCCATCATGACAAATATGAGCGGAATCTACTATAATGCCAGCAATGGTGCTGTAAGCGGCAATAAAATTAATAGCAGCGGCTCCAGAGGAATTTATATCAACGGCGGTACAGTGGAGGCTTCTGCGAATACTGTTGATACAGCTGTTGCCTCTGGAATTTTGGTAAGCGCAGCGAACCATGCGGTTGTTCAGAATAATATAGTAAAAAACTGCGGCGTTGGTTTGGAGATTACAGGCTGTACAGAAGTGACTCTGGAAAAAAATACAGTGGAGCAGTGCGCAAGTCAGGGCATTCAGGTTTCCTCTTCTAAGGTGGAGCTTCTGGATAATATTCTAAGTGATGTCAGCGGGCATGGTGTCGCTTTAACTAACAGATCCAGCGGAGTGATTTCCGATAATGAAATTTACATGTATGGAGCGGGGAAAAGCGGTATATATGTCAATGGCTGTGATTTTAATGTTGAAAGAAACATTATTGACAGCCCCGGAGAAAGGGGTATCTTTGTCAATGGCGGCAGCTGTATGGTATTGAACAACCGGATTTCCGATCCCGCATCCTCCGGAATATTATTCAACAACGCACAGGCTTCTACAGCGGCGGGAAATTTACTTGAGCTTTGCCAGACCAATGGCATTGAGGTGCAGGCAGGCTCGGACATTATTCTGGATTCCAATGAGATTGGAGATGCGGTCAAAGCCGGTATTCTTGCATACTCCGTTTCCGGTATTGACATTACCAATAATCAGATATCCGCTTGCGGTGCGCAGGGTATCGCGGTCAGCGGAACCACTGAAAAGCCCTCTACCGACGCCATCGTGGAGTATAATACTGTTTGGAATAGCGTTGGCAAATCCATTTGCGGATACAATGGCGCCACTGGACGTGTAAGTTATAATTATGTGGATCTTACTAATCTGGCAAGTCATGATGCAGCGGTGTTTGTCCTCGAAAACAATTATGATATCAATGAAAAGGGGCCATTCACTACCCCTGTTCTTAAGACCATCGCAGTGACCAATTCTGGAATAGAGATCACATGGGATCCGGTAAGCAAAGCATCCGCTTATATGGTATATACCAGAAATTCTGTCGGCGAAGAATGGACGGCATGGGAGACTGTAACTGGCACCAACTATATTTATGACGATGCCCAGGTGGGGGGTACATATTATTTCACTGTGGCAGCAGTCAACAAATATGGAGAAGTCTGCAGCGAGTATAATCCCACAGGAAAGGGAATAGGTGTTAGAGAAACTCCTGTGCTGACCGCAATAGCGGTGACCAATTCCGGTACACAGGTGAAGTGGAACGCCGTGTCCGGGGCCGTCCGCTACCGCGTGTACTACCGTACCTCCACGACAGATACCTGGAAGACGGCGGGAGATACCACATCTACCAGCTATACCTACACAAAGGGAAGTGTGGGAGAGACCTATTATTTTACGGTACAGGCACTAAACAGCGGAAAGTGCAGAACCAGCGGATATAATCCAACGGGAAAGGGAATAGGAATACGGGAAACTCCTGTGCTGACCGCAATAGCGGTGACCAATTCCGGTATACAGGTGAACTGGAACGCCGTGTCCGGGGCCGTCAGCTATCGGGTGTACTACCGTACCTCTATGACAGATACCTGGAAGACAGCGGGAGATACCACATCCACCACCTATACCTACACAAAGGGAAGTGTGGGAAAGACCTATTATTTTACGGTACAGGCATTAAACAGCGGAAAGTGCAGAACCAGCGGATATAATCCAACGGGAAAGGGAATAGGAATACGGGAAACCCCTGTGCTGACCGGCATAGAAGTTACAAATTCCGGTGTTCAGGTGAAATGGAACGCCGTAGCCGGAGCCTCAAGCTACCGTGTATATTACCGCAATTCCATGACGGACACCTGGAAGACGGCGGGAGATACCACCTCCTTATCCTATGTGCATAAGCAGGCTGAAGTCGGGAAAACCTATTATTTCACAGTGCAGGCACTAAACAGCGGAAAGTGCAGAACCAGCGGTTATGATGAAAGAGGCAAAGGCGTTGGCGTTCTCACAGTGCCGGTTTTGACAAATGCAGCAACCACATCCGGAGGTATCAATGTCTCCTGGAATAATGTGGCGGGTGCGTCATACTACAGAGTTTATTACAGAAGTGAAAATGGAGGATGGACAAGGTTAACTGACACATCATCCTTAAGCTACACTTTTACAGGTGGTACTCCGGGAGAGACGTATTATTTTACTGTTAGAGCTTTAAATAGCGGAAAATGTGTGTCCAGCGGATATGACACCGTTGGAATAGCAGGGGTAAGATAGAAATTTGTTCAATAAGGGGGAGCAGGATGCAAAAATATGATTATCTGATCGTTGGAGCAGGTCTTTATGGAAGCGTATTTGCGCAAAGGGCAAAGAGCGCCGGCAAAAAGGTGCTGGTTATTGATAAACGGCCTAATATTGCAGGAAATGTTTATACGGAAGAAATAGAGGGGATTGAGGTTCATAAGTATGGAGCCCATATTTTTCATACAAATAACAAGACTGTATGGGAATATGTGAACCGTTTTGCCGAATTCAATCGCTTTACCAATTCGCCTGTGGCCAATTATCGCGGAGAATTATATTCGCTTCCCTTTAATATGTATACCTTCAACAAAATGTGGGGGGTTGTTACTCCCCAGGAGGCTATGCAGAAAATCGAAGAGCAGAAGAAGCAGGCGGGAATCACAGAACCCGCAAATCTTGAAGAGCAGGCCATCAGCCTGGTAGGTACGGATATTTATGAGAAGCTGATCAAGGGATATACTGAGAAGCAGTGGGGCAGACCCTGCAGGGAGCTGCCGGCGTTTATCATCAAGCGGCTCCCTGTCCGCTTCACCTTTGACAATAACTACTTCAATGCATTGTATCAGGGAATCCCCATGGGTGGATACACAAAAATGGTTGAAAGAATGCTGGAGGGGGTGGAGGTTCAGTTAAATGTGAATTACCTGGATGACCGTGAAAAGTGGCAGCTGATGGCAGAAAAGATTATCTATACAGGTCCTATTGATGCTTACTTTGACTTTTGCTTGGGATATTTGGAATATCGTTCTGTTCGGTTTGAGACAGAGATTCTGGACATTCCCAATTTCCAGGGAAATGCAGCTGTAAATTACACGGATAACGAGACTCCCTGGACACGAATTATAGAGCATAAATGGTTTGATTTCCACGACCAGCCAAGGACTGTAATCAGTCGCGAATATAGCTCTGAATGGAAGCCTGGGGATGAACCCTATTATCCGGTAAATGACGAAAAAAACGGTGCGTTGTATGAGGCATACCGCAAACTGTCTGAAAAGGAAGAGCATATGATATTTGGCGGGCGCCTTGGCGAATATAAGTATTACGATATGGATGCGGTAATTGCCAGCGCCCTTAGTCTGGCGGAACGGGAACTCTAGAATGCGTATTAAGATATAGAGGAAATAAGAAATGAGAAATGGCTTTAATAACGAGTATACCTATATGGAATTGCTCTACCAGATGATGAAGCGTTGGCGAAGGTGGCTTCTATACAGCGTGTGTTGCTTTGTATTGCTCATCATTGTGAAAATCCCCGCTCTGGGCAGGGTGATCATCAACTCCGGAATGATCACCTTTGCCGAGAGGATTGTAAGATATCTGATATATGGATGCTTATTCGGCACGCTTCTTCTGATGTTTTGGTATCTCTTAAAATATAGCGACAGAATTGTATCTGAAAGGTTTATACGGGACAGCTCCGAAATAGAATTGCTGGGAATCCTCCCCGGAAAAAATCTGAAGAATACAGCTTTGGACAGATTTGTGAAGCGTCTGTTCGGGATCAAAAGAAAAAGGAAGGATCTGTCCGGTGAGAAGGCTGCTATTATTGCAGATCTGGAGCGTCATGTGCTGCTGGAAGAACCGGATCGTGAGTACAGGATTGCGGTTGTCAGCAGCTATGATGGGAAGATTGTCGAGGAATTTCTTCAACAGATGGAGGATTTTGAGCACCCCTCCTTTTCATTTATCGGGATCGGAGACGTACCGGAAGAGGGAGAGGAGCTGGAAAAACTGTTTGACGCAGATATGGTGGTACTGGTGGAGTGCCAGGAGTTTTCAAAATATTCTGATTTAAGATTTTTGCTAAGAAAACTCTATTCCTGGAAAAAAGAGGTTGTCGGACTTGTTTTGACTGGTGTCGATGCGCTGTAATGCGGCTCAAGGATACATACAGGTTCATGTTTGGAAGTAAACTTCCAAATCTACCATGATGACGCAGCGAGTGCGTCAGAAAGAGGTAAGAATGAGGAAAAAAACAATTGTTTCTTTGATGGGAATGATGCTTGTTGTCCTGGTATATCTGTTAAACTGGAATATGGATGCGTACGCCGCCGATATTTATGATGTGCAGGTGCAGGTTCAGTATGGTCAGACAGAGGCCAGGGAAATGCTGGATATGATCAATGAGTTCCGCACTGGGGATGAGGCGTGGGCCTGGAATTCCACTGACTCCGCAAAAAATTATTACTCAAATTTGCAGGAATTAGTATACGACTACAGGCTTGAGGAAATTGCTATGCAGAGAGCGGCTGAAATTGCAATAATGTACAGTCATACAAGACCCAATGGCTCCTCCTGCTTTTCCTTATACACAAACTATAAGGCCGGCGGTGAAAATATTGCAGCGGGTTATACAACTGCATCCTCAGTTTTTGAAGGATGGAGAGAGGACAATGAAAGCTATGCAGGACAGGGCCACAGACGCAATATGCTGAATGGGAGCTTCACTCATGTGGGTATTGGGCATGTCTATTACAATGGAATTCATTACTGGGTGCAGGAATTTGCTGCGCCTTCTTCCTATGGGGCGGATCATGATGCGACGGCCCCGGCTGATAGTTTGAAATCTGTGACGATCCCCATATCTTCAAACAATATTCAGCAAACAAAATTCACTTATGCTGAAAATTCTTTAAAGCTTCTGCGTGGAGACATTCAGTCCCTGCCAGAATTAAAAATTGAAATTTTGACGCCATATAGCTGGCCGGGGTATTATTGCGAGGTAACAGTTCCTTATACATGGATCTGTTCGGATCCCAGTATAGCCTCCATTTCTAATGGAAGAATTACTGGCGTAAAGGAAGGCAGTACATTTGTAACGGCAAATGCTTTCAACCAGTCCGCAAGCATACCGGTTGAAGTGAGGGAGTTAGATTCAGTAACCAATATTCAGTCAAGTGTCACAAATAATCGCATTACATTGCAATGGGATGAAGTTGATCAGGCCACCGGTTATATCATTTACCGTAAAAATTCAGGCTCATGGGTGCAGATTGCTTCTGTTACAGAAAATACGTATTCAAATGGCGGATTGAAATCCGGCGTCAATTATGAATACAGAATATGCGCCTATGCAGATATCGCCTCGGGAAGATTGATCAGTGCCAGAACAGCTGAGATATCGGCAGTCACCATGCTGGATAAGGTTTCTATTTCCAGCAGTTCCAGCACAGACAACAGTGTCACTATCAGCTGGAAAGCAGTATCAGGCGCAGATGGCTATGTGATTTACAGAAAAAATTCCGGGAAATGGACAAGAATCAAAATGGTTGCGGATACCACTTATACAAATGGAGGGCTGACCAGCGGAACAACCTATGAGTATGCGGTGAGAGCGTATAAAATGGAAGACGGCAGAGAAATATTAAGTTATGGTTATCCCACAGTATCTGTGGTGACCATGCTGCCCAGGATTACCTCCTTCACATATTCCAGTACGGACACCAAGGCCACCATCAGCTGGAAGGCTGTGTCAGGGGCAGACGGCTATGTTGTTTACAGAAAGAACGGCGGAAGTTGGGTGAGGATTAAGACAGTGACAGATACCACCTATACGAATGGGGGACTGAATAGCGGAACCACCTATCAGTACACAGTAAGGGCCTACAAGACTGTTAACGGGAAGGAAGTCCTGAGCAATGGTTATACGGTAATGCCGGTGACAACCATGCTTCCAAAGGTTTTTTCAGCTACTGGAAACGGTACAGGCAGCAGCGCAGCCATACGCTGGAATGCGGTGCCGGGAGCCGATGGATATATTGTATATAGAAAAAACGGCGGAAGCTGGGTAAGAATTAAGAGTGTGTCAGGCACCAGTTATACAAACGGCGGACTGACCAGTGGTAAGACATACGCATACGCTGTAAGAGCTTATAAAATGGTTGACGGTAAGGAAATACTGAGCTATGGGTATCCTGTTATCCTGGTTGAGATAAAATAAAATAACACTAGGGGTCAAATAGTAAGATATTTGATCCCAACAGTACAAAATTTGAACGGTTGGATATATGAAAAACAGAATCGGATATATTGACGCGGCTAAGGGTATAGGAATATTAATGATTATGTGGGGGCATATCACCCGATTATCAAATCCTGTATCCAGATATATGTCTTCCTATAAAATTGCTATTTTCTTTATTATCAGCGGCATGATGATTGCCATGAAAGCGGCGAAGGATAGTTCATATCAGGAAAATGGCAATACTGGCACCATAGTTTTAAAGAAGGCAAAATCCCTTCTGAAGCCGTATTTTATTTTTTCGCTGATTGCCGCGCTTTTTGATTTAGCCTTTTTGACGGTAACCAATCAGCAAAGCGAAATACTGCATGTTATGGCAGATAACCTGTATGCAACTGTTACCTTCAGAGGCATTTCAGTTTTGTGGTTTCTTCCTGCGCTGTTTTTTGGGGAGGTTATATTTTATTGTACCGGTATCCGGAACTGGAAGCTCTGGAAAAGATACCTAGTTTATGTTTTGCTGCCTGTTCTTCTATGCCTGTTATCGGTGCTTGTGGGCAGGGCGGACAAGTTGACAGATAATGTCTTCCTTTTTTATCCCTGTCTGACAATTTTGAAAAGTATCGCAGCTTTCTGGTTTGTTTCTATAGGCTATGAATTATATCCTTTTATTGAAAAAACGAAAAGCAAATGGACATATAGCTGGTCGGCTGTCTTGATTTTTGGAGGAGTCAATGGGGTTCTTTCCCAGATCAATACCGGTGTGGATTTTAATATGCTTAAAATGGGAAAATATCCGATTTTATTTTTTATCTGCGGAGTTTTGGGAAGCGTCTCCATGATCATACTGCTTCGGCAGATTTGTTCGAGATTTAAAATGCCCCTGCTATTGTATATTGGGCGTAACTCATTATTTATAATGGCAACCCATACAACTTTTTATATTACATCGGTGTTGATTGCAATTGGTGATAAAATTTACCCGGTTGAAACTGTTTCAGCAGCTTATTATGTAAAATGCGGTGTGCTGCTGTTTATTCTTACGATGATTGAGATTTTTATGTCAGAAATTTATAATCGGATAAAATTAAAAATGAGATGGAATTCTAACACAGAAAAATCAATTGATAGGGGATAGAAAGACACGCAGTGCCTGTCCATCTGTTTTAAGCAGATGAATCGGCACTGCATGATAAGAGGAAGAGTAATGGGGAAACGACTGCGCTGGATTGATGTGGCCAAGGGCTTTTGTTTATATGCCGTCATGCTGGGGCATATCAGCGATGCCAATATTAATAGAATTGTATATCCCTTTCATTTGACCGTGTTTTTTCTTCTGAGCGGATATACCCTGAAAAAAAAGGAAATAGACCGGGATTTTGTGGCGGGAAAATTTCGGAGATTGATGATTCCATATTTTATCACCTGCTTTTGCGTGACCGTGATGGATGTTGTGAATCTGATTGTGCAAAGGCATGAGTATTCGATTGTTCAGATTACGCGTACCCTCTGGCTGGATCTGTTCAGAACCTTTGTCGCCTCCGGATCGGTGAAAAAAATATTAACCTATGATGTGGGTGTGCGTATAGGCGCAATCTGGTTTTTGCCAGCCATGTTTTTCGGTGTGTTGGCCGCGCAGTTTCTGGTTAGCTATGTCCGGGGATGGAAAAAACAGTTCGCTATAGCAGGGATGCTGTATATTGCAGGAGTGCTGTCTGCGGAATTCGTATGGCTTCCCTTTAGTCTCCAGCCGGCTGCTGTGTCGGTACTGTTCATCCTGTGCGGATATTATATAAAAAGCAGCGGTTTGCTGGGGAAGCTGAAGCCGTACCATTATCTGCTCATGGCAGCGGTTTTTCTGTTAAGCATATATACGAGGAAAACCCATATATACTTTGTTTCCTGTAGTATGGGAGATTTGCTGTATGGCCCTGTTACTGCTATTTCCGCCAGCCTTCTGGTAATCGGGCTGGCAGTTAAAATCGGTCATTTCTATCCCTTAGAGTTCGTTGGAAAGCATTCGCTGCTGTTCTTGTGTGTTCATCTTTTTGAAATGGAAACTTTGAGGGGCTATTATTTTAATCCTTTAAGAGCTTTTCTTCATGTAGATGAATATCCCATTACCCTTTTTCTGATCGAGGCAGTTTTTTGCACAGTGATATCTGTGGCGATTGTTAAAATAAGTGAAATCATCAAGGGGCATAAAGCTTCAGGAGAGCGCAGTATCGTAATGCTGCCGGGCATGTCTGGCAGAAGAGACCAGACGCTGGACATCATGAGAGCCATATTGATCGTGCTGATGATCTTGGGACACAAAACGGTCAATGCCAATTTCCGCAGCATTGTTTACAGTATTCATATGATGGCTTTCGTCTTTATATCGGGCTATTTTTACAAGCCAGCGGAAAAAAACACGGCGTTGGGACGTATCGCGAATACTTTTGCTGTCACGCTAAAACCCTATGCATTTTTTTCTTTGATTTATATTTTGATAAATCACAATGGCATCAGGAATGAGCTGGTCACATTGGTTCTTGGAATGAGCTATTCAAAGAATATTTTTACAGATGCTGCCTCTGTGGGGCCTATATATTTTCTTCTTCTGCTTCTTTGTGTGAAGGTCATCTATATGATCCTGGATCTGCTGCCGCTGAATGCTCTGGAAAAGACAGCGGCATGTCTGGGGGTATCTCTGGCAGGAGTATATTTGGGAAACAAGGGATACTGGCTTCCCTGGAGTCTGGACTGTGGGCTGTATGCCGTCATCTTTTACCATGCGGGCTTTTACTGCAGAAAAAATCAGATTTTGAAAAAACTTTCAGAACGACCTTATATGTATTTTTTTCTCAGCGCCGTTTGGGTGTATATGATCTGGCAGGGCTCCATGGAATTGGCAGTAAGAAAATATTCGGATTACGGAACGGCAGTTGTGGGATGCCTTTGCGGAATAGCAGTCCTTTATCTGCTGTGCCGCTATCTGGAGCGGACGCTGCCTGCAGCGCTAAAAACTATTATTGCGTGGACAGGGCGGAGCACCTTGTATATTTTAATCATCCATACATTGTTCGCCGGAAGAATTTATTTATTCATACACAACCTGGGACTGGCAAATAAAAATATCTTCAATTTCACTTTTGGGCTGATCCTTCAGCTGCTATTAGGAATGCTGCTTCAGGTGGTGATGGAGCATCTGGGGAAAAATAGAAAAAGAAGAGGCGCATATGCATGTGAGGAGAAGAAATGAATCAGCAAATCGTCTTTGATACGCTTTATCTGGCCTCCTGCGGGCTGCACCAGGCAGCGCCCGCCGACGCCCGCCTCCAGAATATGGATTTTGAGAAGATTTTTAAATTCAGCGTCTTCCATAATATGGAGGCCCTGTGCTACAGAGCCCTGGAAGCCTCTGGGAAAACAGGACTGCTGGGGGAGGAGCTGCAGAAGGAGTGGAAACAGAGAAAAGAGCGGGCCTTCAGAAAAAATATCCTCCTGGACGTGGAGCGGGAAGCTATTCTGGATTTCATGGAAAAACAAGGCATCTGGTACATGCCCCTTAAGGGAATTGTCCTTCAAAGCGTCTACCCGGAGCCGGGGATGCGCCAGATGACGGACAACGACATTTTGTTCGATGAAACCCATGATGAGGAACTGTATCTTTTTATGCTGGAAAGAGGCTATCAGGCAGAGAAATACAGAATCAGTTATCATGACGTCTATCTGAAGAAGCCCATCTACAACTTTGAAATGCACCGATCCCTGGTGGGAGAGCATCACGATGAGAAGTGGCAGGCATATTACGGGGATGTAAAGGACAGGCTGATTCCTGATCAGGACAGGAATTATGGCTATCATTTTTCCCATGAGGATTTCTATATTTTTATGACCATTCATTTTTACAAGCATTACAGCTTTAAGGGCGCTGGCCTGCGGATG
>CALWLH010000031.1 GCA_944381475.1 uncultured Lachnospiraceae bacterium
ACAGCTCAAATTCGCTCATTTTTCTGAGAAAAATGGCTACTTTTCGCTGTTTTGTGGGTCCCAAAGTCATGCATTACCATGCGAGCATGGCATGCATGACCTTTTGACCCTGATATCATATAATAAAGAAGAAATGTGAAAAGAGGAGTCCTTCGTGTGGATCAACCGCTTACATCGCAGACTGGAGATGGCCTGCTATGACAGGCGCAAGCTCAGCAGGGCCATCGCCTGCTTTTGTCAGTCGCTGCAGGATGTGTGCAGGATTTTAAACGAAGAGGATGGAAAGAAAAGACCACCGAAAAGGTGTAAAAAGAAAAGATAAATGGAGGAAAAAAACATGGAGATCATCAAGGGAAACGAATTTGAGGAAAAGGTATTAAAAAGCGACAGACCTGTAATTGTGGATTTTTTTGCCACATGGTGCGGGCCCTGTAAAGCGCTCGCCCCTATTCTGGAGGATATTTCCGGAACCATGCAGGAGAAGCTTCATATCTACAAGCTGGATATTGACGAGCCGGAGAATATGAAGCTGGTTCAGACCTACGGGGTACAGGCTGTGCCCACCATGCTGTTTGTAAAGGATGGCAAGGTTGTAAAGAAGATGGTGGGCTTTGAATCAAGAGCAGCTGTTGCCCAGGCTGCCATGGAGCTGGCTGAGTAAACCTTCATGCGCCCGGCGGCGGGACTCTCAGAGTAATCAGAGGATATAGCCCATGCTTCTGGCAACATAGATCCAGAATGTCAGGGTCACAGACGCCAGCAGCGTGGTGACCACCACCGTACTGCTGGTGAGCACCCCATCCCCCTTCATATTCTGCGCCATCACGTAGCTGCTGGGGGTGGTGGGGGAGCCCAGCATGATGATGAGAGCCACCAGCTTCTGATCATAGAAGCCCATTTTGACTGCGGCAAGCAGGAAGATTCCCGGAAGAAGGATCAGCTTGATAAACGCCGCCGCCAGAGTGGGCTTTATTTTTGCCAGGGCGGCCCTGCCTCTGAAACCTGCGCCGATGGCAATCAGCGCTAAAGGAGAGGCCAGATCCGCCACCAGCGCCAGGGTTTTGTCTATGATAGCGGGAAAGCTGATATTCAAATAGGAAACCAGCACACCCAGCAAAATACTGATGATGATGGGATTTGCTGCAATATTAACGCAGGCCCGTTTCAGTGTGGCCGCGGTGCTGCCCCGGAGGGCGTCGTCATTCGCCTCAAAGGTCAGCACCAGCACCGCATAGATATTAAAAAGAGGGACGCTGCCGATGATCATCAGGGGCGCCATGCCGCTGGTGCCGTAGATATTCTGAATGAATGCCACCCCCAAAACCGCAGCGCTGGAGCGGTAGCTGGCCTGCACGAAAGCGCCGATGATGGACTTATCCTTAATCAGCAGCTTTGCCCCGATCCAGATGCCAAAGAAGGCGATGGTGGTGGCGCCGGCGCAGAACAGCACATAGCGCAGGTCAAAATTACTGCGGATATTTGTGGATGCGATATCTGTGAATAGAAGCACCGGAAGGGTGCATTTGAAGTTAAACTGATTGGAAACCCGGACAAATTCATCATTTAGTAGATGAATCTGTCTTAGCCCATAGCCGATAACCATGACTAGAAAAACCGGCATGGTGGCGTTCAGACTGAAAAGTAAATTTTCCATGGATGTCCCTCTTCTTCGCTGTGATGTCAAATAAACCGCATACCAGTCTAGCACAAAGTTGGCGGAATGACAACAGGGGGTGCCAGCAGAAGGCGGTGAATGGAAATAATAAACAAATTCGGGCATAAACTGACGAAATCGAATATTTTTCCGGAATAAATTGTAAAATTTTTAAAAAAAGTGCTTGACAATCCTGTTGTTTTGGGTTATCATGGGCGAGTCGCAAGGGCAATAGCCCTAAAGACATCAAAATTTCATAATCTGCGCTTCTAGCTCAGTTGGTAGAGCACCTGACTCTTAATCAGGGTGTCCAGGGTTCGAGTCCCTGGAGGCGCACGAAAGCACTCCTTTGGTGGTTTTATGACACTGGGGGAGTGCTTTTTCGTCCTTATATACTTAGCTTATCAAGATGCGAAATATTATTCTGTGCCGCCAAAATGTCATAGGCGTAATGCAGATATTTTTAGGATAGGGGCTTCCGCCCCTAGCCCGCAATGAACCCCCTATGGCTATGTGGGGCGGTGATGCTGCCCCACATAGCCATAGGGGGTTCAAAGCTTCCGGCATCACCCCTCTCCCTTTTTACACGTTCTAAAAAATGAGCTTTTATCTCTGCCGCTAGGCTAAGAGAAAGCAAGCTAGATTCATCATTTTCGCGGAATCCATCAAGCACCATCAAAAACTTTTTGACTACCCCGCAAAAATGCTGCGGGGTTGCTTGACTTTTCGAGTAGGGGATGGGACTTCTGCTCCGCCGAAGGGGAAGCTAGAAAAGATAAAATAAAACTCCCCTTCGGACTTCTATTATACCACCCCCTACTCAAAAAGGGGTGTATTGATAGTATGTAGATTAAGTGCCTCCGGCGGGCCTCTAAAAAAGCTAGAGGGTGCGAGCCGAGAGGATTTCGCCGAGCCGATAGGATTCTATAAGTTTAGAGGGGTGAGGGTTGGCTAGTTTTTGAAATGCACATGACAACTAGAAAATCAAAAAATACACCCTATTTCAAAATAGAGTGTATTTCACGAATTATGCTAAAATCATGGTTTCTTGACAATCACCACAAATGATATTTAAGTTTTTTGTAGCTCTAACCGAATTTCCGCAGCAAGGACAAATATACTTGCGAGTGCTAGAGGGTTTTCTTGCACTTGCACCAGTAGGTGTATCACCGCCGCTTAAAGTGCCTGGGGAGGGCGGAATGAAGCGGAATCCCTCATCACGATAAACCTTTATATCTTGCCAACCTTTATCGCATATATATAGAATTAAATCATCACTATTAAGATTGATAACATCATTAATATCGATTTTATAAAAGAGCGCAGAGAATTGCACGAAGTAAAAAAGAGTAAAGCAATAGAAGAGGCTGGAATATGGCAGGTAAAGTATTACCTTTATTATCTGGAAGAGCGTGGCGTTTCGGAGCTAAAGGCCAAAATTGATTATCCGTTGATTAAGGAAAACAGAACAGTGGAACTTACAGAAGAAGATCGAATTAGATTAAGAGAGATAATAGAGAAAATATACGAAATCCAGGATATGGAACAGCCACCGGACAGTCGGGAGAGAAAAATTTGCCGCAAATGTGCCTGCCAGGATCTGTGTTTGATATAAAGGGAGATAAATAAATGAAGCAAAGCTTCTATGCGTACAATAGTGGAGATTTAAAAAGAAAGGATAACACCTTGCGTTTTACATCCTATGAGGGGGTAAAAAGAGATATACCTATTGAACGAATTTCGGATATATACATTATGTCGGAAATGTCGTTCAATACAGCTTTTATTAATTTTATTTCGGAATATGGGATATCGCTGCATTTTTTTAATTATTATAACTATTATTCTGGGAGTTATTATCCGAGGGAAAGTTTGCTTGCAGGACAGTTGCTGGTAAATCAGGTTAATCATTACATAGACCCTTCAAAGCGGCTTGTAATCGCAAAGAGGATCATAGAAGCAGCATCCTATAATATATACCGAAATTTGCGTTACTATAATGGAAGAGGCAAGGACGTATCCCAGCAAATGATTGAGATTGACACATTGCGAAAAAGAATTCCATATGCGTCTGCAATCGATGAATTAAGGGGAATAGAAGGAAATATCTGTAAATCTTATTATCAGGCTTGGAATTTAGTAGTATGCCAGGAAATTAATTTCGATAAGCGAGTGATGCATCCTCCGGACAATATGATTAACTCACTTATATCTTTTGTAAATGCTCTCGTTTATTCCAAAACGTTAAGTGAAATATATCATACACAGTTAAATCCAACAATTAGCTATTTACATGAGCCGGGGGTAAGAAGGTACTCGCTGTGCTTGGATGTATCGGAGATATTTAAACCATTAATTGGGGATCGATTGATTTTTTCTTTGCTAAATCGAAAGCAGATTACGGAAGATAGTTTTACAAAGGAATTAAACTTTCTTCACTTGAAAAAAGAGGCTTCAAAGATGATTGTTTCGGAAATGGAAACCCGGCTAAAAAAGACAATATTGCATAGAGATTTGGAGAGACAGGTTTCCTATCAGTATTTGATACGCTTGGAGGCTTATAAATTGATCAAACATCTGATTGGGGAAAAGGAATATACTGGTTTTACAATATGGTGGTGAGGTATGTATATAGTTCTGGTATATGATATTAGTTTAGAGAATAAGGGGCGTAGACGCTGGTCCCATGTGTTTAAAATATGCAAAAAGTATTTATCTCATATTCAAAATTCGGTTTTTGAGGGGGAATTATCAAAAGTTCAGCTGGTGAAACTTCGTCAGGAGCTAAAACCTTATAGTGACAAAGAATTAGATTCTGTCATTATTTTTAAAACGAGACAGGAAAAGTGGCTGGATAAAGAATTTTGGGGAAAAGAGGATGATAATACAAGCTATCTTATATGACTGTCGACCAAAGAAAAAGTAAAAACAAGGGGGAATCGACAGCGCCGAAACTTACATAATATAAAAAGGAAGAGCAATGCAGATATACAAAACAGAGAAATAAGTGTTGGTGAAGGGGAGAGATAGACAAAACATGTTTGATTTAGTCATTAAAATAAGTGTTGTTTGGTGAACGGGTTTTAATTGGTACATAGTGGAATGTAAATCCGCACATATCCCTCCGGAGGGGGCGTGCGAACAAATTCCTGGACTCCCTAAGGACTTTAAAAGGAGCTAAATCAGCATGTATTCACGAAACAAGATCGATATTGCGTTAAAGGTGTATCATCAATGCGGTTCTGTAACTACCTCTATACGAGTTCTTGGATATCCAATTCAGAGAGCGCTTTACGCGTGGATAGCTAATGAAGGCTCAGTCAAACCCGACCAAAAACCTTTGAAGCATGTCAACACAGCAGAGCATCCCCGAAACCCCTCAGCAAAAGTCAAAATGGATACAATTCATCGTTGCTTTGAGCTCGGGGAGAATTTAAAATTTCTATCAGAAGATATCGGTTATACCAGAGCCAGCATTTACAGCTGGCGGAAAAAATGTCTTCAGGAAGGCGCCGCTGCTCTGATGAATGAACCTAACACATTGACAGAAGTTTTTTCCACATCCGCTCCTGAGCTGGCACAAATACAGATTCAGAGCCGGGATATGTAAATGGAGATAGACATTTTAAAGGAGACCATCAATGTCTTAAAAAAGGCTCAGGCATCGATCAGACAGCTCTCAAAAACAGGGAGAAGGCAGTGATTATCGATGCCCTGAAGAATAAATATTCACTGACAGATTTACTAAAACGACTTGAATTTTCAAAGAGCCGTTATTATTATCAGGAAGCTGCCATGAAAAGATCAATACGTATGAGGATGTGCGTTACTGGGTAGGTCAGCTTTTTCATGAGAACAAGCAGCGCTATGGGGATCGGCATTATTAAGACGTAAAAATATCACCGCTTCAGAAGAAGTAATGCGTCAAATCATGTGAGGAGAAGATCTTATTGCCAGCAGCAATCGGCGCAGGAAGTATAGTTCCTATCAGGGCGAGATATCCCCATCTGTACCCAGCAAAATAAAACGGGATTTTCATGCTGATAAGCCAAATCAGAAATGGTCCACCGACATCACAGAGTTTGCCCTTCCAGCTGGTAAGGTCTATCTTTGTGCACTTGTGGATTGCTTTGATGGCCGGCTTCCCAGTTGGACTATAAGCACGACGCCTGATGGCGTACTTGTGGAAATGATGCCTGATCAGGCAATATCTCAGCTGCAGAAAGGTGAACGGCCGCTCATACATTCTGACAGGGACTGTCATTGCCGATGGTCAAGCTGGATAGAGCATATGGAAAATGCAGGTTTGGAGGAACCCGCATGCCGTATTATACAAAAGGATTAAAGTATCACTTGGAAATATGAGCCCTTGAGAGTATCGGCAGAGCCTTGGTATAGCTGTATAATCAGTCCAGGAAAATGTCCGCACCTCCCAGTCACCTCCAGCCATAAAAGTCATCCCCCCTCCCCCAGCCTTAAGAAAATCTTAATCTCTTTACAATGCTTTCTAAATTGACTTCCCGCCGCCCCATTGATATAATCCCATCAAGCAAATAAAGCAATAATCCGCATATCATAGAATTAAAAAAGAAGCCTCCCCTCTGTCAGTTCAGAGCGGGATGCTTATGAAAGAACGGGGCAGGGGGAGAAAAATGTTTTTTGAGCTGATAATGAATTTGTGCCGCATTGCACTTGTAATCATGGGCGGAATGTATGCCTATATGGCGGTCTATGTGGTTGTAGGTTTTTTTGCCACCAAAAAGTTTCCCGGGGCCAAGAAAATGCACCGCTATGGAATTGTCATTGCCGCCAGAAATGAGGAAAATGTGATCGGGCAGCTTCTGGATAGTATTCACGCCCAGGATTACCCCGGGGAGCTTGTGACCACCTTTGTGGTGGCGGATAACTGTACCGATGCTACTGCCCAGGTGGCAAGGGCCCACGGGGCGGTGTGCTATGAGCGCTTTGACAGTCGCCGCTGCACCAAGGGCTATGCCATGCAGTTTCTATTTGAGCATCTTTTCAGAGATTATGGAAAGGATGCCTTTGAGGCGTTTATTATGCTGGATGCGGATAATCTGCTGAAGGAGGATTATATCAGCCGGATGAATGACGCCTTTGACGCAGGAGAAAAGATCGTAACCTCTTATCGAAACACGAAGAATTTGGAAAACAGCTGCATCGCCGCATCCTATGCCTTTCACTGGATGAGAACCTGTCGCTGTGAAAACCGGGCAAAATCCATCTTACATACAGCCTGCCGTGTTCAGGGCACAGGCTTTCTCTTTGCCGCGGAGTTGGTGGAGAATGGCTGGAATTATACGAATCTTACAGAGGACCGGTCCTTCTGCGCGGATGCGGTGGCAAAAGGCTATCGCATTTCCTATCAGGATGCGGCGCAGTTCTATGACGAGCAGCCGGAAAGCCTGTCCATCGCCTTCCGACAGAGAAAACGGTGGGCAAAGGGGCATCTGCAGGCGTTTGTGTCCTTTGGGCCCGCATTGTTTGCCAGAATATTTAAATCCCTGATACCGTCGAAATGCGCTTCATTTTCTCCGGAGATGAATATGGAGCGAAAGACACAGCTAAGAGGAGGCAGGAGGCTTCTGGGCTGTCTGCATGACGCCTTTATGTGCTATGATATGTTTGCTATTACGCTGCCAAAGGCACTGCTGTCAGTGTGTGTGAAGCTGCTGGAGATCCTGGCCTGTATGGGGCTGATTCTGACAGCCGGAAGGCCCGCAAGCCTGCTGACGCTGCTGCTTGGGGGCTTCATGCTTTCATTTGCAAAAAGCTGCCTTGGAAATATCCTGACTGCCGCCTACCTGCTGGTGACGGAGCATGACCGTTTGCCGAGGCTGACATTAGGCCGGATGCTGGCTTACTGCGTTACATTTCCCATTTTTGATATTATAGGGAAAATTACATATTGTATGGCGGCGGTTATGCGGGTGGAGTGGAAGCCCATTCCCCATAACGCTGTGACGGCAAAGCATCTTGCGGCCAGCCGATGAAAGGAGCTGGAGCCCCGAAGGGGCTCCTTTGCTGATCTCAAATATTGGAGACAAATTCCCTGAGGATATCAACAGAATTTTTGATGGCCATAGCCTCAAAGGTGGGATAGTCCATGGTGGCGCTGTTGTCCGCCTTGTCGGAAATTGCCCGCAGAATCAGGAAGGGCACATGGTTCAGGTAGGCTGTCTGGGCAATGGCGGCGCCCTCCATCTCCGTACACAGAGCGTCAAAATTCTGTTTGATTCTGTCCTTTGCCCCCTGATCGGAGATAAACTGATCTCCGCTGACAATCCGCCCTACATGTACCCGCAGGTTTGGGGTGGCCTTTGCGCAGGCGATTTGGGCAACTGCCAGGAGATGCGGATCCGCCTTAAAGGAAAGGGTGTCCATGCGGGGAATCTGTCCCGGCGGATAGCCAAAGCCTGTGGCATCCATATCGTGGTGGAGAATATCCCTGCTCAGCACGATGTCGCCGATGTCAATTTCTGCCTGAAGGGAACCGGCGATGCCGGTGTTGATTACCGCATCCACGTTAAAATGGCCGCACAGGATCTGCGTGCAGACCGCCGCATTGACCTTGCCGATGCCGCTGCGCACGATCACCACATCCTTGCCGCCCAGCTTTCCCCTGTTAAACTCCATGTTCGCCTTTTGGCAGACTTCTTCCCTGTGCATTTCGCTGACGATTTGAGAAACCTCCTCGTCCATGGCGCCGATGATTCCAATCATATAAGCTCCTCCTATATGTAATGAATTGATAGTAATTTCAAGACGTTCTTGCATTCCCTTTTTGCGCAAAAACTAATCCGCAAAGGGGCGTTTATGCATGAATGCCCTGAAGATAGATGATAAACTGCTGGGCCGTCCGTCCGGAGATGCCTCCGTGGGAAAGCTCCCATTTGTTGGCTTCCTTCTTTAGATCCTCATCACTCATGGTGATTCCGGCCTTTCTTGCCAGCCCGATCACGATATCAAAATATTCCTTCTGACTGGGTTTGGAGTAGCAGATGGTGACGCCGAAGCGGTTTACCAATGAGAGCATTTCCTCCATGGTGTCGGAGCGGTGCATGCCGTTATCCTGCTCCATGTCATCCCGGTCATTCCAGGTTTCCTTGATCAGGTGCCTCCGGTTGGAGGTGGCATAGATGAGGATGTTTTCGGGCTTTGTCTCCACACCGCCCTCAATGACAGCCTTTAAAAACTTGTACTCAATCTCGAATTCCTCAAAGGACAGATCGTCCATGTAGATGATGAATTTATAGTTGCGGTTCTTGATGCGGGCTATGACGGCGGACAGGTCCCGGAACTGGTGCTTGTAGATCTCGATCATGCGCAGCCCCTGGTCATAAAATTCATTGACAATGGCCTTGATACTGGTGGATTTTCCCGTTCCGCTGTCGCCAAAGAGCAGTACATTGTTTGCCCTGCGTCCTTCCACAAAGGCCCTTGTGTTCTCCACAAGCTTTGCCTTCTGGATTTCGTAGCCGATCAGGTCGGAGAGCATCACCTTTTCCATATTATTGATGGGAAGGAAGTGAAGGCTGCCCCCGTTCTGGTCACTGCTGATGCGGAATGCCTTGTTCAGTCCGAACATTCCCACGCCGTAGGCCTTGTAAAAGCCTGTAACCTCCGTAAAAAAGCTGTCCCTATCCTCACACCGTTCCAGGCGTCTGCTTAAGGTCTGAACCTTTTCGCTCACATTGTGGTTATACATCAGCTCCGGTTTTCCGATGGCGTGATAGCTTGACAAAATGGAAAAGCACCGGGTGCCGAGCTGCTCCTCCAGCCAGGAAAAATCATAGTTGAACAGGGCGTGGAAGGCACCAAAATCATTTTTGGCAAATTCGTTGACACTGCCGTCGCTGGCGCCCACCTTTTCGCATGTGACGCTGAAAGGATTCTCGTCGGTTATAAGAAGAAATGTCAGATAGTTGTGCCAAAGATTTTCGTCAAAGCCATAGTCCGTGGCCAGGGACAGCAGGCGTTTTACCTGGCTGTAAACATCTGTCAGCAGCTCGTCCTTGTTTCTTGCCTTGCTCTTAGCATCTGCGCAGATCTGCGCAAGCTGCATCAGAATGCTGTCCTTTGGCATACTGCCGTAAAGAATCAGCTTTGATATAATATGGTCCATTGCGTTGTCCTCCCGTTTGAATCTACCGTCCGGTTCAGCATGTAAAATTTTATCCGGAAACCTCCATGTGCTGCCCGGCGCGGATTTTATGTATGGGTACCATCATAGCACGAAAAAAAGCGGTTTGCAATGCCTCCTGGAGCTGGTGAAAGCGCCATGGCTGCAAAAGGGGCTGTTATTTTAAAGGGTTTTGTGCTACAGTATCTTTAAGCACTCATTTGGCTATGTGGTGTGGTATGATAAATAAGGAAAGGACAGTCCGGCCTCCTTGGGAGGGGGACTTTTGGGTAATGATATGGCGATCAATCCAATGAAATTGTTGCAGATGAAGGCGGGATGGGAGAAATTTAAGGAAAATCACCCTCGGCTGGTGCCCTTTGTGCAGGCAGCAGGCAGGGAGCTTCGGGAGGACGCGGTGATCGAGATGGCCCTGGTGACTCCTGAGGGGCGGCGCCTGGAAACCAATCTGAAGGTGAAGGCCTCGGATATGGAGCTTATGAGGGACATCCTGGAGCTGGCAGAAGCCGAGAAGAAAGGACAATGATTCTGTCCGGGATGGGAGCGATGTTCTAAAGCCTCTGTGAGGAGACCGGGTAGGGGAAGCGTGTGTGGGTATAAAACAATCTTTATTTCAGCTCGTATGCCTGAAAAAACCTTCAAGATGCACTTGCATTTTAGAAAGCCCTGTGCTATACTTGTTTAGCTGTTCTTCCCCATGGGGAGGACAAGTATTATATTGTCAAAGAACAATAGAAATCAGAGGTGAATAAAATGAAAGAAGGGATCCATCCTGCCTACTATCAGGCAAAGGTTACATGTAACTGTGGAAATGAATTCGTAACCGGCTCCACGAAGGAGAACATCCACGTAGAAATCTGCTCCAAGTGCCATCCGTTCTACACCGGACAGCAGAAGTCTGTACAGGCTCGTGGTAAGATTGATAAGTTCAACCGGAAGTATGGTCTGAACAATAACTAAAACGGGATTTGCAGGGTTGGGGCAGTGGCTGTCTCAACCCTTTTCCTTATAAAAATTGGTTTCTGAAATTCTGGGAAGCGGAGCCCGTATGGGCTGAAAAGAAAGGAGAACACCGTGAAATCATCCGGTATCGGCGGACAGGCCGTTATGGAGGGAATCATGATGCGAAATGGGGGAAAATACTCCATCGCCGTGAGAAAGCCCGATCAGACAATTGATATCAAAATAGAGGAATACAAGGGAATTCTGCCCGGGGTGAAGCTGATACGGCTGCCCTTTATCCGGGGAATTTTCAACTTTGCGGATTCCCTGGTGGTGGGAATGAAGACCCTGGAGTATTCCTCCAATGTTGCCCTGGATGAGACGGAGGAAGAGGAGCCGGGAAAATTTGAGCAGCTTCTGATGCGGATCTTTGGGGAAAAGCTGGAAAAGGTGATGACCGCCTTTATCATGTGCCTGTCCATCGTTCTGGCGGTGGGGATATTCCTGCTTCTTCCCGCATGGATCGGCAATCTGTTAAACCGGGTGATTAAAAGCAGACTGCTGGTAAATTTTCTGGAGGGGATCATTCGGATTCTCATCTTTATACTATATGTGTGGGGCATCTCCTTTATGGAGGAGATCCGCAGAACCTATATGTACCACGGGGCGGAGCACAAATGCATCAACTGTATCGAGCATGGGCTTCCCCTGACGGTGGAGAATGTGGCGAAAAGCTCCAAGGAGCACAAGCGCTGCGGCACCAGCTTCATGCTCATCGTCATGGTGA
Source organism: uncultured Lachnospiraceae bacterium (assembly GCA_944381475.1). Lineage (GTDB taxonomy): Bacteria > Bacillota > Clostridia > Lachnospirales > Lachnospiraceae > UBA4292. The sequence continues at coordinate 11,548 of CALWLH010000031.1, forward strand.
TCTCGGTACTGGTGTTCATGCTGGTGGATACAAAGACGGTGCTGATGCGCTTTGTGAGCCGGATCCTGCTGATTCCCGTGGTGGCTGGCATCTCCTACGAGTTTCTGCGGCTGGCGGGAAACAGTGACAACTGTGTGGTGAATGCCCTGAGCCGCCCGGGACTTTGGCTTCAGGGGCTGACCACCAAGGAGCCGGATGAGGAGATGATCCAGGTGGGCATCGCGGCGGTGGAGGCGGTGTTTGACTGGAAGGCCTACCAGAGAGCCGTTTTTGGAACCGTGTTCCCGGAGGATGTATCCCAAGAGGAAAAGCCCGGGGAAAGCCAGACAACAGAAAGTGAAATAGACGAGGCGCCTGGCGCTGCGGCGGTTCCTGCCGGAGCAGGTGAGTCCTGATGCGTTATCTGCAGCTGTACCGGGAGGGGGTAAAACGCCTGGAAAAGGCCGGGGTGCAGGAGGCGGAGGCGGACTGCTTCATCCTCTTCTCAGAAGCGTTTTCCCTGAGCAGATCCTCCTTCTTTTTTAAGAAAGCGGAGGAGATCCCTGCCGGTGAGGGTGAGCGGATCGATTTGTATTTTTCCTGGCTTTTGCGCCGGGAAAATCATGAGCCGGTGCAGTACATCATCGGCAACCAGGAGTTCTGCGGGCTGAAATTTTTTGTGAATGAGCATGTGCTTATTCCCAGGCTTGACACAGAGGTGCTGGTGGAGGAAATATTGAAACGGGAGAGTCAGGCGGAAAGCCTGTTGGACCTTTGCACCGGTTCCGGCTGCATCCTCATCAGCCTCATGAAGCTGGGAGGTTTTCGCCGGGGTGTGGGGACGGATATCTCCGAGAAAGCCCTGGAGGTGGCGGTTAGGAACGCTGCCCTAAATGAAGTGCGCCCAGTGTTTTTGCAGGGAGATTTGTTTCAGGCTTTGGAAGGGCTTTCGGATCAGGAAAAAAGATTTGACCTCATCGTATCAAATCCTCCCTATATCGCGGAATATGAAAAAAAGGAGCTGGCCCCGGAGGTGCTTGACCACGAGCCCTCCCTGGCCCTGTTTGCAGACCATGAGGGGCTGCGGTTTTATGAGAGAATATTGGAAAGGGCGGGTGAATACCTGAAACCCCATGGAAAAATATATTTTGAGATTGGGTGCGCGCAGGGCGGAGCCGTAGCTGGGCTGTGTGAGAAAAACGGCTTTTGTGATGTGCAGATCAAGAAGGATTTGGCGGGACTTGACCGGGTGGTCAGCGCCCGTATGAAAGGATAGGATATGTTTGATAGATTAGAGGATCTCCTCATCCGGTATGAGGAGCTGTTGGCAGAGATGAATAACCCTGACCTGGCCCAGGATCAGGAGCGCTTTCGCAGGCTCATGAAGGAGCATGCGGACTTAACCCCCATTGTGGAGGCCTATAAGGCCTACAAGGAGGCAAAGAACACCGAGGCGGAGAGCCTGGAGATGCTGGAGAGTGAAAATGACGAGGAGATGCGGGAGCTTTTAAAAGAGGAGCTTGCCGGGGCGAAGGAGACAAAAGTCCGCTTGGAAAATGAGCTGAAGATCCTTCTGCTTCCAAAGGACCCCAACGATGACCGAAATGTGGTCATGGAGATCAGAGCCGGTGCCGGTGGGGACGAGGCGGCTCTGTTTTCCGCAGAGCTGTACCGGATGTACACCCATTATGCGGAATCCAGGCATTGGAAGTGCGAGCTGGTGGAGGTCAACGAGATCGGCATCGGCGGCATGAAGTCGGTGACCTTCATCGTCAGCGGCCAGGGGGCCTATTCTAGGCTGAAGTATGAAAGCGGCGTCCACCGGGTGCAGCGAGTGCCGGAGACTGAGAGCGGCGGCCGGATTCACACCAGCACCAGCACTGTGGCGGTGATGCCCGAGGCGGACGAGGTGGACAGCGATATCGTCATCGACCCCAAGGACATTCGGGTTGATGTGTTCCGTTCCTCCGGAAACGGCGGTCAGTGCGTTAACACCACGGATTCTGCGGTGCGACTAACCCACTACCCCACAGGAATCGTCATCTCCTGCCAGGATGAGAAGTCCCAGTTAAAGAACAGGGACAAGGCCATGAGGGTGCTGCGGGCCATGCTCTATGAGATGGAGCTGGAAAAGCAGGCCAGCGAGCAGGCAGAGGAGCGAAGGAGCCAGATTGGCACCGGGGACCGGTCGGAAAAGATCAGGACCTATAACTTCCCCCAGGGCCGTGTGACGGATCACCGGATCAAGCTGACGCTGTACCGCATCGAGCAGATCATGAACGGGGATCTGGACGAGATCATTGACAGCCTCATCGCAGCGGATCAGGCGGCAAAGCTGGCGAACCTGAACGAGGAAGCGGTGTAGGACGCATCTGAGCCTGGCTCCAATTGATAAGAGGGGCCGGGCTGTTTTTGAACAGAAGGCAGCAAGTGCGCCGAAAGAGGTAAGTATGAAGCAGATCAAGCAGGATGGGTATTACACTACCGGAGCGTTTGCGAAGATGGCCAATGTATCCCTGCGAACGATACGTTACTATGACAAGATGGGGCTTTTAAAGCCCTCGGCGTCCACCCAGGCGGGATACCGTCTGTACACGGACAGGGATTTTGTGCGTCTTCAGCGGATTTTGACCTTGAAATACCTGGGTTTTTCCCTGGAGGAGATCAGGGAGCTGTCTGTCCGGGATACGGATGCGGACTATGTGAAGCAGTCCTTAAAGCTTCAGCGGGATCTGATAGAGAAGAGAATAGAGGGGCTGCAGCTGGTTTGCGAGACCCTGGGGCAGACGGTGGGACTGCTGGAGCAGGGGGCAAGCGTGGACTGGCAGCAGATTCTGAACCTGATCCATATGGTGAATATGGAGAGGACTCTGGTGGAGCAGTACAAGAACGGCAGCAACTTAAATATCCGCATCCAGCTGCACCAGGAGTATTCTGTCAACAGGCAGGGCTGGTTTCCCTGGATTTTTGAGCAGATGGCAGATATCTCCGGAAAGCGGATTTTGGAGGTGGGCTGCGGCAATGGAGAGCTTTGGAGATGGGTGAAGGATCACAGGCCCGATTTTCTTGCGGGCGCCCGCATTCTGCTTTCGGATGTTTCCGCCGGTATGGTCGCAGAGGCAGAAAAGCGCATCGGTGAGGATGCGCATTTTTCATATGCCTGCTTTGATTGTATGCAGCTGCCTTTGCCGGATCAGTCCCAGGATATAGTGGTGGCAAACCATGTGATGTTCTACGTGAAGTATCCGGAGAAGGCGCTGGCAGAAATCCGGCGTGTTTTAAGGTCCGGGGGCGTGTTCGTATGCAGCACCTATGGGCGGAATCATATGAAGGAGATTTCCGCCTTGGTGCAGGAATTTGACCCCCAGATTTCCCTGTCCCAGGTGAAGCTCCATGAGGCCTTTGGGCTGGATGGGGGAGAGGAGCAGCTTCGGCCCTTCTTTGAGCACATTGAAAAAAGAAGGTATGTGGATGAACTGCGGGTGACGGACGTCATGCCTCTTTTAGACTACATCATGTCCTGCCATGGCAACCAGCATGAATATCTGGACGTCCGCTACGAACGGTTTAAATCCTTTTTGAGAGAGAAGCTGTCCAGAAAAGGATATATTAAAATCACAAAGGACGCAGGGATGTTCTACTGCATTAGTCCAGTCTCAGAGCGGTAGGACGCTTATTGCATAAAAAGGGCGGAAAGGGCATAGAGATATGAACAGAAAAGTGACTGGGGTCATACTGGCAGGGACACTGCTGTTGGGAGGCTGCGTCAGAGTGATCAGCGAAAGCCCGTACAGCCATGTGCCTTCCAGCTGGGAAATGACCGGGGAGGCGGAGATTAAAGAAACAAATACCCTTGCTCAATCCTCCACAGAAGAGACTTCACCCACAGCGCTGCTGACTCAGGCAGAAACGGGAACGCATACATATACCTCTCAGACAGACGGAGAAGCAGGGCAGGGAGACACAGAAATACAGGAGACGGCAAAGAAAACAGAGCCGGCGGATACAGATACAACCCAGCTGACGGAGGAGCCCTCATCGGAGCATGGGGATGGGTGGAAGGAAATGGCCCTGGGGAGGCCCCTTCCTGAAACCCTGCGTCAGATCAATGCCGCTACTATGGAAAATCCTGCATCTGGTGTAAGGGATCTGTTTTCCATGACATTTACTCCCGCCGGTGTAAAAGAGATGATTGAGGGATATGTATTCCCGGATGAGCCTTACATTTCAGGGCGCCCCGTCACAGAGGCGGATCGTCTGCGGATAGAAGGAAACCGGAACCTGGAGGCGTTGGCTGGGCAGAAGGCATTTGCTGTCACCTACGGTATTCTTATAAAAAACGCCTCGGTGAGAAGCTTTCCCACAGAGGAGCGCATAACCAAGGCGGGGGGAGACAGCGCGGCGGATTTTGACTATTTTCAGGAAAGTCTGTTGCTGGTGGGGGAGCCTGTGGCGCTGCTTCACCAGTCCCTTGACGGCCTGTATACCTTTGTGCAGGGACGTAATTACAGCGGATGGATGCTGACGGACTGCATCCAGGTCTGTGACAGGGATTTGGCCCAGGCAGTCGTCAGCTGTTCGGATTTTGTGGTGATTACAGACAGTTTTTGCCAGGTCAGCGGCACAGATCACGGAAGTCTTTTGCGGATGGGCACCGCCCTCCCCCTCTTGGAGGAGACAGACGAAAGCTGTCTGACAGCGATCTTTTGCGCCAAGGAGGAGGCAGAGGGCTGCTTTGCCTTTCTTGAGGGGGAGCTGCGCTATTTTAAGGCGGCGTATGCGCCCCAGGATGCATCGGTGCTGTGGGTGTGCGAGCGGGTGATTTCAAAGTCCTCCGCCCATGTGGGATATGTGGCGTTTCTGGAGACCAATCTGCTGCGCCTTGCGGAAAATATGCTCGGCAGCAGCTATTCCTGGGGGGATGAGGGCATCGGCTATGACTGCTCCTCCACAGTGGGGGGCATTTACCGCTGCTTTGGAATCATCCTGCCAAGAAATTCCGGAATATTAAAATATACCGGCGCGCAGGTCACAGATCTGACAGCCATGACCGCCGATGAGAAGCGGAGCTTTATCACAAGCCTCCCTGCGGGAACAATCCTAGTGCTTCCCGGCCATGTCATGATGTATATGGGGCAGCAGAGGGTCGCCCTTTCAGGCCAGAGCCTGGAATGCCCGGCCATGCTCCACTGCGTCACCGGGTATGTGGACATCGATGGCGCGGCGGTCGAAGTCTATTCCTGCGTCCTCACCTCCATCGACATACGCACCCGGGGAGCAGAAAGCTACCTGGATCTTATGAACGTCTGCGTCAGCTTCAGGTTAGACTGAATCTGGCGCGGGCGGTCGGCTCCGTCACTTCTGCGGATGCGCCGGAGAGAACGCCTCCTGCCCCGCTTTATGTAGAAGCGCGTCGTATTGGCGGTACATATACTGCACACTGTTCTCCAGAAGGTAATAGTGTCCTACATAGGGAACCAGCAGCACCAGAATCAGGAAAAAAAGCGCAGCGATCGGAATAGAGAATGAAGTAACCACCAGGGTCAGAACCACGCATTCCATCAGTGCGAAGGTGATGGTGACGATCAGATGGATCAGCCGCTCGTGCATAAAAAATTCCAGCTGGATCAGGTGCTGCCGGATGACCTCCTCCCAGTCTGTGCCGGGTTCCTCCTTTTCAAGCAGTGCATCGATATAGGCCTTATAGGCGTTGATTCGGTTTTTCATAGGTGCCTCCTTTGTCTAACTTATCTGAAATTTTATTCCCAAAAGAGGGAAAAATCAATAATTTTAATGAAATATTTATAAACTATGTGTCAAACTGCCCTTGACCAGTTCGCCTTTTTGGGATTAAAATAAAAAAGATAGATCAATTTGGAAAAGCTGAAGGAAGAGACCGGTCGTCAGTGAGGACCTGGCCCTTTTAGAGAGGGGGAATGAGAATGGCAAAAACAGAACAGATTTTAGATTATGAGCAGATCAGGGAGCTGTCCGCACTGTGCTTGGAGCACAGCACGATCGACCCGTCGCTTTACGAAAAGTATAACGTAAAGAGGGGGCTTCGGGATATAAACGGAAAAGGCGTGCTGTCGGGGCTGACAAAAATCTCAAAGATCGAATCCAGTAAGATGGTGGATGGAAAAAGCGTGCCCTGTGATGGAAGGCTCTTTTATAGAGGGATCGATATCAGGGAGCTGGTGGACGGCTTTATCAAGGATGACAGACCGGGATTTGAAGAGACCGCCTATCTGCTGCTGTTTGGGAAGCTCCCCGATAAGAGGGAGCTGGCAAACTTTACCAGGCTGTTGGCAGAGAGCAGAACACTGCCCACGAATTTCACCCGGGATGTGATCATGAAGGCTCCCAGCAAGGATATGATGACGATGCTCTCTAAATGTGTGCTGACCCTGGCCTCATACGACGACAACACGGACGAGCTGGAGCTGTCAAACGTTCTGCGTCAGTGCCTGAACCTGATCAGCACGTTCCCCATGATGGCGGTCTACTGCTATCACGCCTATAACCATTATGAGTGCGGCGACAGCTTTTACATCCATTACCCGGATCCAAACCTAAGCACGGCGGCGAACTTCCTGCGGATGCTTAGACCCGATAAGCAGTACACAGCCCTGGAGGCACGGGTGCTGGATCTGGCGCTGATTCTACATATGGAGCATGGCGGCGGTAATAATTCTACATTTACCACCCATGTGGTATCCTCCTCCGGTACGGATACCTATTCCGCCATCGCAGCGGCGCTGGGCTCCCTGAAGGGCCCCAAGCATGGCGGCGCCAATATCAAGGTTGTGCAGATGGTGGCCGATTTAAAGAAGAATGTGAAGGATACCACCGACCGGGAGGCTGTGTCGGAGTATCTGCATAAGCTGCTGCACAAGGAGGCCTTTGACAGAAAGGGCCTGATCTATGGTATGGGTCATGCGGTTTATTCCATCTCCGACCCCAGAGCCCTGATCTTTAAGCGCTTTGTGAAGGATCTGGCGGTAGAAAAGAACAGGATGGAGGATTTTGCCCTCTACTCCATGATCGAGGAGGACGCCCCCAAGGTGATCGCCAGCGAGCGTCATATCTATAAAGGCGTCAGTGCCAATGTGGACTTTTACAGCGGATTTGTGTACAGTATGCTGGACATTCCGGAGGAGCTGTTTACCCCCATGTTTGCGGTTGCCAGGATTGTGGGCTGGTCGGCTCACCGCCTGGAGGAGCTGATCAATGTGGATAAGATCATCCGTCCGGCATATATGAGCGTATCGGATCCTCTGACCTATGAACCCCTGGAAAGCCGTCCCTAGTGGTGTTGATATTAATGGATCATTGAACCTGGAGAGTGAAAAAGTGAGAACGGACGATCGGCAATGAATGGCCGCCTGTTCTCACTTGTCAGTTGTAAATTTGACATTGACAAGTGTGTATAGCACACGTTATAATTATACCTTAAGACAAGTTTGCATTTTATCTTACGAAGGTGGGAGGAACGACATGAAATTGAACGGATTGTTTCATAAGGCTGTGGCTTTTGGGGCAGCAGTATGCATGACCCTGGGAGGGCTTTCCCAGGCGGCGTTTGCAGATTATGTAAGCACCGGGGATCTGCTGGAAAACTGGGTGTGCCAGGTGGTGGTGCAGAACGGCTCCAGCGAGCAGAATGCGAATCTCTGGATGAATGACGGCGAGTGTGATGCGATTTACTACAAGACCGAGCAGCATGTGGTGCTGGATCCGGCGGAGGGGGCCTTTGCAAATGCGGAGGATGCCTTAAATTTTGCAGCCATTTATTTCAGCTACTACGGCGAATATTCTGAAGGCGCCCAGTTTGATATTACGCTGACCAATGTAACCATCTACAGCACAGACTATGATCCCATTGTGCTGGCGGATTACAGCTCCGTGGACGCAGGCACCAATTATCCTGTTTCCGGCAATGATTTCGCGATTCGCTATGATTTTCAAGAGCAGCTGGACGCCTCCATCCGCACGGACGTGTTAAGGAAGCTGGACCGCATTGAATTTGATTTGTATGTGGACCGGGCGAACTTCTCGGATGCGCCCCAGGTGGACGGCTCTGCTGCGCCGGGCGAGGACTATACAGAACTGGCGGTTGCGGGACAGGATTCCAGCATTGATGTGACCTTCTACGCTATGGACGGCTCCTGGACCTGGAAGGACGGCGGCTCTGCCAGACTGGTATATCAGACGGATGAGCATGCGGTGATGGAGGTGGATGGCGCCACCATTTTTGCGGAGCTTGGCGATACGGTCAATACCGCCGGCCTGCAGCTGGGATATTATAATAATCAGATCCCCTCAGATGCAGTATACAGCATATCCTGCCTTTTGACCAATGTGGTGCTGAATTTTGACGGGTATGATCCGATCGTCATCGAGAGTATGAGCTGGGAAAATGCGGAGCATGATTCCGGCGTGACCCATGCAGGCCGCCTTTCGGTTAAGGATTACCTGCCTGCGGATGCGGATCAGATGGATATGCTTCGCCACTTGGTCAGCGTGGAGTTTGACTACAGGGTGGATTATCTGGGAGTAACCGGCGTGAATATGGGAGGAAATGAGTCCGACGAGACTACACAAGCTCCTGAGGAGACCACAACAGAGCCTGAGGAGGAGACCACGACAGAGCCGGAGGAGACGGAAGCTCCCGCCACGGAAGAGGCTGAGGAAAGTACAGCTGCACCCCAGACAACAGCTGCTTCCACAGAAAACCAGGGCTCTGACAGCAACACCGCCAGGATCGTGGTTACCATCGTCGCAGGAGTCCTGCTGTTTGCGGCGCTTATAGTGGTTGGGGTGATGTATATCAAAAAGAGCAAGCAGATCTGACAGATTAAAAGCGATACATAAACGCTACAAAAGGAATATAGAAATAAATACAAAGAATATAAAATAAAAGAGCGGGATGCGCGCAGGCGTCCCGCTCTGATTTTGTGAAATATAAAAATGCGCATTCCACGTTGTTGTCCTCCAATGAGCGTTACTTAAGACAGCCAACTCAGCCCAAGCAACCTTACGGCACACAGAGAGCACTGCTTAGTGCTGCTTCATTCCTGACCTGACACGGTTCACAGGTCTCTGTTGCGCAAGACTCAGACGTCAGCGTCGCTTATCTAAGGCAGCCTCACCGGAAATACCCCGCGGTGGAATATCACCCCTGCTGTAGCGGATTGCAGGTACAGGGCACCGCTATCTCCCCGGCTGCGCTTTTATAATATAATTGACGGAAAAACATTTGTCAACCGAAAGTTTTGTGTCGGACCTCAAAAATACATGGAATTTTCTGCTTTTCTGGTAGTATTTTGATGAAATCTGGTGTATACTAAAGCTTAGCTTTAAACCGTGAATTCCAAAAACAGGGAGGATATGCGTATGTTGCGAGTAGGTATGCTTACCAGCGGAGGAGACTGTCAGAGTCTGAACGCCACCATGAGGGGGGTGGCGAAAACCCTGTACAGTTCAGGCAAGGATGTGGAAATCATAGGCTTTATAGACGGCTATAAGGGACTGATGTACGGAGATTACAAGGTGATGAAGCCCCAGGACTTTTCGGGAATCCTGACAGAGGGAGGGACAATCCTGGGTACCTCCAGGCAGCCCTTTAAGCTGATGCGCACCCCCGACGCAGAAGGCCGGGATAAGGTGGAGGAGATGAAGAAAACCTATAACCGGCTGAAGCTGGATTGCCTGGTGGTTCTGGGAGGCAATGGCAGCCAGAAAACCTCGAACCTGTTAAGCGCAGAGGGGCTGAATGTGATCGGACTGCCAAAGACCATCGACAATGATCTCTGGGGTACAGACATGACCTTCGGCTTCCAGTCTGCGGTGAATATTGCCACCAACGCCATCGACTGCATCCACACCACCGCCGCATCCCATGGCAGAGTGTTCATTGTAGAGATCATGGGGCATAAGGTGGGGTGGCTGACACTGCATGCAGGAATTGCAGGGGGAGCGGATATCATTCTGCTGCCCGAAATCCCCTATGATATCAAAAAGATTGCCAAAGCCCTGGACAAGCGGGCAAAGGAGGGAAAACGGTTCTCCATTATCGCTGTGGCGGAGGGCGCCATCAGCAAGGAGGATGCGGCTCTTTCAAAAAAGGAGTATAAGAAGAAGCTGGCTGAAAGGCCCTACCCCTCCGTTTCCTATGAGCTGGGAGCGCAGATCCTGGAGACCACAGGCCAGGAGGTGCGGGTCACTGTCCCGGGGCATATGCAGAGAGGCGGCGAGCCCTGTCCCTATGACCGGGTGCTTTCCTCAAGACTGGGCGCCACGGCAGGAAGCATGATTTTAAAGAAGGAATACGGCAATCTGGTCTGCTTAAAGGACGGGGAGATTATCGGGGTGCCCTTAAGCGAAATTGCAGGGAAGCTTAAGAGCGTGGACCCGGACTGCAGTATGATCAGGGAGGCAAAGGCCATGGGCATCAGCTTTGGCGACTGACGGAGTGATTTATGGCATATACAGCACTATATCGTAAATGGAGGCCGGGGAGCTTTCCGGAGGTGGTCGGTCAGGAGCCGGTGGTGCAGACCCTGACCAATCAGGTGAAATCGGGGCGGATCGGACATGCCTATCTTTTTTGCGGAACCAGGGGAACTGGTAAGACCACCATCGCAAAAATATTTGCCAGGGCTGTAAACTGTGAGCATCCGGTGGATGGAAGCCCCTGCAATGCATGTCCCACCTGCAGGTCGATTCTGGAGGGCTCCTCCATGAATGTGGTGGAGATTGACGCTGCCTCCAACAACGGGGTGGACAATATACGAGAGATCAGGGATGAGGTAAGATATTCACCCACGGAGGGGCATTATCGGGTTTATATCATCGACGAGGTTCATATGCTGTCCGCCGGCGCATATAATGCATTATTGAAAACCCTGGAGGAACCGCCCTCCTATGTCATATTCATTCTGGCCACCACGGAGGTACATAAGATACCAGTGACGGTTCTTTCCAGATGCCAGAGATATGATTTTAAGAGGATCAGCGGGGCTCAGATTTTAGGGCAGCTGAAGAAGCTGACGGACGCTGAAGGAATCCCTGCGGAGGAAAAGGCATTAAAATACATTGCCAGGGCGGCGGATGGAGCCATGCGTGATGCCCTGAGTATTCTGGAGGAATGCGTCTCCTACTATTACGGTCAGACTCTCACATACGAGAATGTGCTGGAGGTGGTGGGGGCTGTTGATACCTCGGTCTTTACAGGTCTTTTAAAGAGCATTCGGGGCAGTGACGTGACGTCAGCCATGAAGCTTATCTCAGAGCTGGTTTATTCCGGAAGGGATATCACCCAGGCGGTGGGCGATTTTGTCTGGTTTCTCAGGAACCTGCTGCTCATACAGACCTCAGAGGTCACAGAGGATGAGCTGGGAATGAGCGGGGAGAATTTTGAACTCCACAAAAAAATTGCCCTGCAGATCAATATGGAGCAGCTGATGGGGTATATCCGCACCTTCTCAGATCTGCAGAACAGTATGCGCTACGCCGCAGATAAGCGCACGCTTTTGGAAATGGCCGTCATACGGGCCATGAATCCCAGGACGGAGCGGGATCTTAACGGCCTTTTGGAGCGTGTGCGCACACTGGAGCAGACGGTTGCGGAGCTGACAGCGGGCGGTGCGGCAAAGCCTGCTTCGCAGTCAGTACAGGCTTCGCGGGAAGCGGATAGGAAAGAGGAAGCGGAGCCGGTGAGGGAAGAGCAGATTTCGGAGGCGGTATATGAGGATCTGGGACAGCTGAAGAAGCGCTGGAAGGAGATTGTCAGAGCCTGCGGCGGTGCGGCAGCGGGCTTTTTGGAGGGGACGTATCCGACCTATCGAAATGATATCGGTTTTATAATTCCCTTTGAAAATATCTTTTATATGAAACAGATCGAATCGCCGGAGCGGATGGAGCTTTTAAAACAGACGGCCGCAAAGGCGCTTGGAAAAGAATTTCATTTTAAGCTGATGCTTTCGGAGCAGCTGGACCCGAATGTACATCTGGTAAAGGGGGATGGCGCTTCATCCCATGAGGGCATCGGCATAGAAATGGGAGAAGAATAAGGAGGCAAGACTGCTATGTCAAAAAGAGGCGGATATAACGGGGGAATGCCCGGAAACATGAGTAATCTGATGAAGCAGGCGCAGCGTATGCAGAAGCAGATGGAGGAGCAGCAGAAGGAGTTTGAGACAAAGGAATTCAGCGCTTCGGCAGGAGGCGGAGCAGTGGAGGTGACCCTAACAGGAAAGAGAGAGATTACTTCCGTAAAGCTGTCCCCCGAGGTGGTGGATCCCGATGACATCGAGATGCTCCAGGATCTGATCATGGCTGCGGCAAACGAGGCCCTGAGAAAGGTGGAAGAGGAAAGCGCTGCCAATATGAACAAGCTTGCCGGAGGGCTGGGCAATATGGGTATCGGAGGCCTGCTGTAATGATGAAGGAGCGGATTTTAGAGTGGCTGTATGCCCATCAGGAGGAGATGATTTCTGATATCAGCGACCTGATCTGCATCAACAGTGAGAAGATGCCGGCGGAGCCGGGAAAACCCTACGGCCCTGGCCCGGCAGCGGCTCTGGAGCTGGCCCTTGCTAAGGCGGCAGCCTATGGTTTCTCAGTGAAGAATTATGACAATTATGTAGGCTGCGCGGACTTCTGCGACGCCCCCCGCCAGCTGGACATCCTGGCCCACCTGGATGTTGTTCCGGTGGAGCCTGAGAGGTGGACGGTGACGGCGCCTTTTACTCCTCTTGTGAAGGATGGATGTTTATATGGCAGGGGAAGCGCGGACGATAAGGGCCCTGCCATCGCGGCGCTCTATGCCATGAGAGCAGTGAAGGAGCTGGGGATTCCTCTGAAGAAGAATGTGCGGCTGATTTTGGGCTGTGATGAGGAGTGCGGAAGCTCCGACATCGACTACTATTACGCCCGGGAGCCGGAGTCACCCATGACATTTTCGCCGGATGCGGAATTTCCGGTCATTAATCTGGAAAAGGGCCACTATGTGGCGGATTTTACAGCCAGCTGGGAGGAAAGCCCACAAAAGGGCATGGCGCTCAGGGAAATCCAGTGCGGAACCAAGTTTAACGTGATTCCCGGCGAGTGTATGCTTCGAATCGCGAATATGGATTCGGGGGTGCTTTCGAATGCCATCTCTGCTGGGGCGAAGCTGGAGGTTGGCGTTGTAAGCCAGCAGACAGGGGATGAGACTGTGCTGCATATTACCGGAAAGAGCGGACACGCCGCTTCTCCTGAGACAGCCAATAATGCCCTGACAGCTGCGCTGCAGCTGCTGGCGGCTATGCCCCTTTGCGACAGCCCCGCTGCGGCTGCGGTCAGAGCGCTTTCACGGATGTTTCCCCATGGGGATTACGAGGGCGCTGCGGCGGGAGTAAAAATGAAGGATGAGCTTTCCGGGGCTCTGACCATCAGCCTGAATATGATGACGCTGGATGAAAAGGGTCTAAGCGCATGCTTCGACTGCCGCTTTCCAGTATGCGGAAACCAGGAAAATATCCCTGAGGTGTTAAAAGTCAGAGGCGCGGAGGCCGGACTGCGGCTTTCAGACAGCCCCATGACCATGCCCCACTATGTACCGGCAGATACGCCCTTTATAAAAACCCTTCTCCGGTGCTATGAGATGTATAAGGGAAGACCGGGAACATGCGTTGCCATTGGCGGCGGAACCTATGTGCATAATTTGAAAAACGGTGTGGCCTTCGGACCGGTTGAGATGGATACCCAGACAAATCTCCATGGAAATGACGAGCGCATTCCTGTGGAGGAGCTGATCATCAGCGCTGCCATCTATGCACAGTCCATCATTCTGCTCTGCGGGGAGGATGGACAAGAAGGAAACTGAAAATGAATTACTACAGTGAACAGATTACAAACCTGATAGGAGAGCTGTCCCAGCTTCCGGGTATCGGAACCAAATCGGCCCAGCGTCTGGCCTTTCACATTATCAGTATGCCAAGGGAAAAGGTGGAGAGGCTGACGACAGCCATCAGCACCGCCAGGGAAAACATACGCTACTGCAAGTGCTGCTGCACCCTGACGGACAGGGAGCTGTGCCCCATATGCGCCAGCGAGAAACGGGATCATGCCACGATTATGGTGGTGGAGACCACCAGAGATCTGGCAGCATATGAAAAGACCGGGAAGTATGAGGGGGTTTACCATGTACTGCATGGAGCCATTTCTCCCATGCTGGGAATTGGTCCCGCGGATATCAGGCTGAAGGAGCTGATGGTAAGGCTCCAGGGGGATGTGAGGGAGGTCATCATTGCCACCAACTCCAGCCTGGAGGGAGAGACGACAGCCATGTATATCAGCAAGCTTATCAAGCCTACAGGCATCAAATGCACTCGGATTGCCAGCGGCGTTCCCGTGGGCGGTGATCTGGAATATATCGATGAAGTCACTTTGCTTCGGGCATTGGAAGGAAGAACAGAGCTTTGAGGGAGGCCGGCAGGAAAACGGCTTCCGGCATTCAAATACGGAGGTCTAGCTGTGGACAAGTTTGAGTATGAACTGAAGGTGGAGCAGATCGAAAAGCTGATCGGTCGGGAGGATTATTCCACCGCAAAGAAAATCGCCGATACCATGGAATGGAAGAGGGAAAAGGACCCGAAGCTTTTGTCCCATGTGGCAGAGATCTATGCTCAGGCCGGGGATATCGAAAAGGCGCTGAAAATATACAATTTTGCATATAATGTATCCTCCAGGGGACTGCTGATTCTGGAGAGGATGACGGAGCTGGCGCTGATCTATGGTCAGCTTGATTTGGCAGAGGAGCTGTGCGAGGAATACCGGTCTGCGGGGGCCTATGAGTCGGATTATTATCTGTTTCGTTTCCAGATCGCGGAGAGCAGAGGAGAGGATTTGGACAAAAGAATTTCCTGGCTCGAAAAATATTGCGGCAAGGAGCTGGATGAGGAGGCCCTTTACCGTCTGGCATGGATGTATGACAGGGCAGGGCGGGATCAGGACTGCGTAAGGATATGTGACTACATCATAGACTTTTTCTGTTCAGGGGAATCAGTGGAGCGCGCTATTCAGCTAAAAAGGAATCATGCCCCCCTTACAAAATATCAGGAGCGCCGTGTGACGGATGCCGCTAAGTATGAGGAGAATTACCAGAGGTATCTTAAGTCCCAGGAAGAGGAGGAACGGCGCACCCGCAGGGAAAGAAAGCATGAAGAGCAGATCCGCGAGGATGCCTTGATGGAAGAGCAGGAAAATGACCTTGGGAAGCAGATCAGCCGCATTGTGGAGCAGGAAGAGCAGGAGAAGCAGGAGGTACATTTGGAGGGCCTTGTTGCAGACGAGGAGCTGATGGCAAGTCTGTCATTTCCCACCGCGGCAAGTGAGGTTCCCGAAGAGGAAGTGCCTGTGGAAGATACGCCTGTAAAGCAAATACAAGCCGGGACAGAAAAGATGGAGCCGGAGGAGCCCGCTGAGCCGGCGGAGAGCCCGGAGACCGAGGAGGAACAGGAGCCGGAGGAGCCCGCCGAGCTAGCGGAGAGCCCGGAGACCGAGGAGGAACAGGAAGCGGAGGAGCCCGCTGAGTTAGCGGAGAGCCTGGAGTCCGAGGAGGAACAGGAGCCGGAGAAGCCCGCTGCGGGAAGGAGACCGTTCAGGAAGGACTTGGATCTGTCGGCACTGGATCTGGTGGCGCCGGAAGGCAGCTTTAAAGTGGTATGCAGCGATACGGAGATGGGGGTGAAATACGCTCTGGAGCTGGTGCGCATGGTTCCTGAGGAGGAGCGAAGCGACCGTGTGGCAAAGATATCCGCCCGTCAGGTGAATAAGGTCAAGTTTTCCGCCATTGAGAACCAGCTGGACCGGGACATTCTTCTGATCACAGATGCAGGCCAGCTGACAAATGGGGCCCTGGAAAGCATTTATACGTGGATGAAGAAGAGCATGGATAACAGGGTGATTCTTGTGGATGATCAGGAGCAGATGAGCGGGCTTGAAAAGCGCAAGCCCAAGCTGATGAAGCGATTTGCCAAAGCCTATCCATACGAAAAAAAGGACACCCAGGAGTGGCTGGAGCTGGTTGACTGCTATGTGGATGAGAACGGCTGCGTTTTGGCAGATGACGCCTATCAGCTTTTTGAAACCTATCTGCGAGATAAGGAGGAAAAGGGCGATGTGGTGCTGGGGGTCAATCTGAAGGATGCCGTCCAGGATGCCCTGCACCAGGCCACAAAGATTTCCTTGGGAAATATTCTGGCATCCATACTGGATACAAAATATGATGAGGATGGACTGCTGATTTTGAGAGACCGGCATTTTATCTAAACCTTCATGCGCCCGATGACCGGACATACCACCGTACAATGAAAGTCTGGCGGACGCACTCGGCATACCTGAATGGATGCCGCCTATCCGGCGGCGGAACCTTCATAGTAAAAACAATTCGGGAGGGAAATGATTGTGAATTGGTTGGAGATTCTGGTTCTGGTGGTGACGGTCATCATGGCTCTGGTGGGTTATCACAGGGGCTTTGTAAAGATGATTGTGGGTTTTGCCGCCATGGTCATCGCGCTGGCAGGCACGGCCCTGCTGGCGCCGATGCTTTCTGATTATATCAATGATCAGACACAGCTGCGGCAGCAGATTGCCGGTGAGATCGATGATTACCTGACGGAGCAGATTGGTGAAAAGCTGGAGCAAACAACCGAGGCTGCCCAGCAGGAGGCGGTAGAAAAGCTTTCTCTGCCGGACAATGTGAAAAACGCGCTTTTGAAAAACAATACAGCAGAAATGTACCAGCGCCTGGGCGTCAGTACATTCTCTGAATATGTAAGCAATTATGTTGCCCGGACGGGTATTTCTGCGCTGTCCTATCTCATCGTGTTTCTGGCCGTTTACATTGGGCTGCGGATCATTTTTGCAGTGCTGAACATCGTGGCCTTGCTGCCCTTCCTTAAGGGAATTAACAAGCTTGCCGGCGGATTGCTGGGCGTTGCCCATGCTGTGATTTATATCTGGGTGTTTTTTGCCATTGTCACAGCAGCCATGAATACAGAATGGGGGATGGAGGTGCTTGCTTTGATCGGAAGCAGCAAATTCCTGACATTTTTATATCACTACAATCTGATTCTGGCTGCTATCCTGGGCATGAATCTGTAATGATGCGGATGGGAATGCAGTACTTGCTGGGCGTATCACACAAAAACAGGGCAGATATGGGAGTTTTCCCGTATCTGCCCTGTTCTATTGATTTTATTCTGCGTCAAGGGCGTAATCATAATCCTGATCAAGCCATTTGATATCCTGAAAGGGGAAATAGATAAACAGTGCTTTGCCCAGGATATCTTCACGCTTTACGCATGTGTTGTTCCAGACCCGTGAGTCCGCGGAATTGTTGCGGTGATCCCCAAGCATGAAGTAGGAATCCTCCGGTATGGTGTAGGGACCAAAATCTCTGGAGCCCAGAAGGTAGATTTCGTTTAAATAGGGTTCATCCAGCGGTGTATCGCTTTCATTGATATAAACACGTCCGTTCCTTACCTCAATGGTTTCTCCCGGAAGGCCCAGAATCCGCTTGATATATATTTTGGATTCGTCATCGGGTGCGGGAAAAATAATGATATCTCCCCGCTCCGGCTGCTCGTCCCAGATATATGAGAGCCGGCTGCCTATAATGCGGTCGTTGAGCTGGATGGTATCCAGCATGGAACCGGTGGGAACCCGGCAGTTGATGATAAAAAAGTGGGTCAGAATGTAGGCGATGACAAAGGCGGCTGCAAAGATTTTTACATAACTGAGAAACTCCCGCCAAAAGCGGGTTTTTTTTTCGCTTGCGTCTGGGCCGGTTTCGCTGTCAGACTGCTGTAGGTCCTGTTCGCCGCCGTCAGATTTTAATGCTTCCTCCTGCTTTTCTTCGGTTTCTGCGCCTTTAACGGGAGTCGTGTCTTCCTTTGTTATAGTATTTTCAGTATGCTTCTCGGTCATAATAATATATCGCTCCTGTTTGTTGATCATGGACGGCATAACACATTTTCATTTATGCCAAACTGTGTTATATCATACCACATTTTTGCCTGTATGTCTTGTCCTAATTTCTTAAAAATGAAGAAAACTGAAAAACAGATTGCCAAAGCAGAAGGATAATAGTAAAATGGTATGATATCAGGTTCAAAAGCTCATACATGCCATGCTCGCATGGCAATGTATGACTTTGGAACCCACAAAACAGCGAAAAGTAGCCATTTTTCGCAGAAAAATGAGCGAATCCCCGCTGTTTTAGGGCGCTAGGCGCCGGTGGCGCCTGGTTAGCGCCGACCGGAGCGGAGACTTGCGAGAGTGCTTCAGCACGGAGCAATCCGTGATATCGGGGAGAAGGCTCAGGGAGCCGGAAATTTCAGGAAAGGATGAGTGATCATGGGGCTGGAAACGGCAGTAAACAGATGCAGACGGGCCGCTGCGCTGGCGCATGAGTACGGCAGCAGTTATTTTATAAGGCGCACGGTTTGGTATAGAAGATACAATCATAAATCAGATAGAAGGATTTCCTATGAGGAGTGGAGACGATTAAATACATTGACTGTGACAAGGGCCAGGAATCAGCGCAGGAGGTATGAGGAACGGCCGGAGGACGCACCCAGGTTTTTGGTGGCAGTGGATACTGAAGGGAAAACGGAGGGAGCCATTTTAAGAACCAAAGAGTCTGTCCGCCGCCAGACATGGCTTCCTGAGAAGGTGTTTATCGGAAAAGGCGAGTCCCTGGCAGAACGGATGGCATCATACCTTAAGGACAGGAACCGGCAGCAGTACTGGGTGCTGCATGTGCCTGCGGGGGACGAGCTGGAGACAGAATTTTTCTATCAGTTTGCCCGGGCCATCGAAAGAGAGCCGGAAAAAATGCTCTGGTACACGGACCGGGAGCTGTGGAAAGCGCCCCAGGTGGAGGCAGGCCAGCATCAGGTATGCCTTCTCCCGGATTATTCTTTGGAATATCTGTGTGGGTGGGATTATATCGGCGCCGCATTTATGGCAAGGTGCAGTCTTTTGGGGGAGGATTTGCGAAAAATCCTTGATCCCTCCTATCTGTTTTTGCTGGGCTGCGCTGGAGACGGGCTGGAATTCGGACATATCCCGAAGCTCTTGTATCATGTAAAACAGTATGACGCCATTGAAAAGGAAAAAAAGGCCGCTGAACAGCAGATTGACGAAGCGGTTCGGCGAATATACAGAAATGCCAACAGGGGCGAGGGGAATTATACGCTTTCGGAGGTAAAAATCCTGCCAGGGCCCGCAGGGATCAGAAGGGTGCGTCTTTTCTGGAAGGAGAAGCCGATGATATCGGTAATCATTCCCAATAAGGATCATCTGGAGGATCTGCAGATATGCCTGAAATCCCTGCAAAAGCAGACCATTGTTCAGCAGCTGGAGGTGCTGATTGTTGAAAATAACAGTCAGGAGCCCAGGACATTTGAGTATTATGAATGGCTGGACACAGGAAAAAGGGGAAGCTCTCTGCGGGATATGGAGCTGGATGAAAGCCTTAGACAGGACTTAAGAATCAGGGTATTGTACTGGAAGGAGGCCTTTAATTACTCCGCCATCAATAATTTTGCAGTGGAGAAGGCTGCGGGGGAGTTTCTGCTGCTTTTAAATAATGATGTGGAGCTTATTGGGGAGGATGGCGTCGAATGGCTTCTCTCAACCTGCATGGGCCAAAATGTGGGGGTTGTCGGCGCAAAGCTCTATTATGAGGATGAGACGATTCAGCACGGAGGCGTGATCGTAGGATTTCAGGATGTGGGAGGCCATGCCTTTGCGGGGCTGCCCATGGACGACAGCGGATATTTGAAGCAGGCAGACTGTGTCAGGCGCCTCAGCGCTGTGACGGCAGCGTGTCTTCTGGTGCGGACATCTTTGTATAAGGAGGTGGGAGGCATGGAAGAGGGATTGGCCATCGCCTTCAACGATGTTGATTTCTGTCTCAGGGTGTTCGGGACCGGCGCAAGAATCATTTATCAGCCGGCCTGCGAAGGCTGGCATGCAGAATCCAAATCCCGGGGACAGGATCTGGAAGGAGAGAGGCTGAAACGCTTTCAGCGGGAGATAAAGCTCTTTGTAAAGACCTGGAAGGATTTTCTGCAGAAGGGCGATCCCTATTACAATGCAAACCTGTCCCTGATGTATGGGGATTTTTCATCCTATCGGGCGCCCTATGCCTATGATGATCAGTTTTAATGGGAATGTGATATGAAAAAAGTAATATGGGCTGTGGCTGCGGGGCTGCTTCTGTTTGCCGCGGTCATTGCCGCGGTAATGTGGAAAAATTTTAGAACAGACAGGGTTGAGACGGATTATGCCGGGGAGGTAAATCCGGCTCTTCCCGTCATATCCTTTGACCTCCTTGGATGGGATGCGGATGTGCTTTTGGGATACCGCAGCCAGGAGGACAGCGTACGTATGACCGATTCTCTTCTTCCGGTGCGGGAAACGGGAGAAATTTCCTTAAAGATCCTAAAGGGCGGCACGCTGGTTGATTCTGCCAGAGCGCTGCTTTACAGTCTGGACGGAACCCGGCTGATCGAGCAGGTATCCCTCACTCTCTCTGGCGCGGAGGAGCTCACAGCGAAATATCAAATGACCGCCCTGGCAGAATCCGGTACGGATTATCTTCTGACCTTGGAGCTTCAGCTTTCAGACAAGTCTGTCTGCTATTATTCTGTAAAGGTCTGCCAGTACCCGGATGAAGCCTTCCAAAATAAGGAGAGGCTTTTGAATTTTGCCGCAGATTTATCGGATGCTGCCTGTGAGAAGGACAGCGAAGCTCTGAATTCCTACATTTCCTATGATCGGGACAGGGCGGGAACAGACCTGCATTTCGTGAATATGAATTCAGAAGTGTCACTGGTTTCCTGGGCAGGACTGGAGGTAAAAAAGCAAAAAGAGTATCTGCGGATTTACGAATGGTACGACACGCAGGTGAGTGTTTCCTTACAATATGATGCCCAGCTGAGCTATGATCAGGAGCGTAGTTTGGCCGCTGTAGATGAAGCCTTTTGCATCCGGGAGAGGGATGATCAGCTTTACCTTTTAAATTATGAGCGTTCTGCCAGTGAATATTTTGCCGGAGATGCCGCCAACGTGGGAAACACCTCCATTTTACTGGGAATTCAGCAGCCGGACACCATGGAGCTTTTATATACCGACTATGGCATGAATGTGTATTTTACTGTGGATGGAGGCGTGTGGCACTATGATTACAATGCCAATGAGCTGATATGCGTGTTTACGTACGGCAGAGAAAGGCAGGACATAAGGCTGGATGCAGACAAATATGAGCTGAGGCTTTTAGGCATCCGAGAGGGAATATTGTATTTTACCGCGCAGGGCTATATGGAGAGCGGGGCCCATGAGGGATGCTGCGGTCTGTCTCTCTATGGCTACAGTATTGCGAACCGGGAATGCCGGGAATATTTCTACGCCGCCTTTACAGGCGCTGAAAATGAAGGCGCCCTTACTGCTCTTACGGAGGAAGGGCTGTTTTATACAAATATTGGAAACTGCGTCTATGGACTGGATCTGACAGGAACCGAGGTTTTAAAGCTCTATGAGGGGCTTGACCCATCCTCCATACTTGTAAACGAGAGCAGGACACTGGCAGTATGGCAGTACGAGAATCTGGATACGCAGCTTTGCGTTTTGGATACCGGCGCCGGCACCATGGAGACCATCACCGGGGACAGGGCTCTAAAAGGCTTTGGCTTTATCGAGGATGATCTGGTTTACGGCCGGAGAGCTTCGGAGCAGCTTTCAAAGGAAGGCTTTGTATACCAGGAGTTATTTGACCAGATCTGCATTGTGGACAGTGCTCTTGAAGAAAAGGCGGTTTATGAAAAGCAGGATGTGCTGATTGGAGAGGTGACGGTGCAGGATACCAGCGTCACCCTATCCCGCTATGAGGTGGAAGGCCAATTTTGCACACCTATTTCAGATGACGTGCTCACCCTTGCAAGGGAAGAGGCAGCCGCTGGTCTGGTGGAGCTGAAGGTGGCCGCCTCCCAGGTAAAGAGAAATTATTATTATATCAATCTGGGCAGGACCGTGACACAGGGCGATCCCGCAACAGCCCAGGCCCAAATGCTTTTAAGAGAGCCGGTGCATATGACGGATATAGCATCCTCCGGTCAGGAGGAAGCGTTCTACGAAGCCAGCATCTTTGGAACCTGTGTGAGCAGGACAGATATCTTTACAGAAGCGGTGGAGGCGGCGTATGACCGTATGGGGGCTGTTTACAGGAACGGCTATTTATCCGAGGTGCTTTGGAACCGGGACGCCAGGGATTTATATCTGACCATGACGCTTCCTGCCATGAGCTGGACCCAGGAAGGGCACGAGGAGGAGATGGCGGCCATGAGCGCTCTGGAGCGCGGGGTGGATATCTTTATCTACGCAGGGGTGAATGCAGGGATCGTGGATGCTTCTGCTGCAGAGAGCGAGGAAAGAGCTGCCTGCGCTTCGGTTTACGAGGAGCTGCGTCTGACATTTGGGGAGCACCTGGTGAATCTGACCGGCAGCAGGATCGGATATCTTCTGTACTATATCAATCTGCGCCATCCGGTGCTTTGCCTGACGCAGGAGGACGAATCCCTGATTATTACAGGCTATACCTCCTCGGAGCTGATGATTTATGATCCTGCCACAAGGGAGACCAGCAGGATTGCGCAGGATGAGGCGCAGGAATACTTTGACAGTCTGAATACAATTTTTGTTAGCTTTTGGTAGGTTTGACTTGACCGAAAAGATACAAAATGCTAAGATGAAGGTTAGGCAATGCATAAAGATACAATGCCCACAAACGGGTGGAAAGGATAGGTTACAAAATGAGCAAAAGCTTTGACGATTTACTCTCAAAGGTATCCCAGTGCGGGATGAAGAAGGTTGCGGTGGCAGTGGCCCAGGACAGCGCGGTGCTGGAGGCTGTCATAGCGGCAAAGGAGAAAAGGATTGCGGACGCAATCCTTGTAGGCGATGAGGTAAAGATTAAAGAGGTGGCAGCCGAGATCGGCGCAGATGTTTCCGGGTTTGAAATTATTAACGAAACGGATATGATCGAAGCCGCTGCAAAGGCTGTAGCCCTTGTTCACGATGGCAGGGCGGATATGTATATGAAGGGACTCATCGACACAAAGAACTTTCTGAAGAGCGTGCTGAACAAGGAGGTTGGCCTTCGCACGGAAAAGACGCTGTCCCACGTGGCGGTATTTGAGGTGGAGGGATATGAGAAGCTCTGGTTTTTGACAGACGTTGCCTTTGTTCCCTATCCGGATCTGGCTGCAAAAGCCCAGATTATTGCGAATACAGTGGAGGTTGCGCAGGCCTGCGGCATCCAGGTGCCAAAGGTGGCGCCTCTGGCGGCGGTTGAGGTTGTCAATCCTAAGATGCCCGCCACAGTGGATGCGGCAGAGCTCACAAGGATGAACGAGGAGGGCGAAATCACAGGCTGTATCGTGGATGGTCCGTTAAGCATGGATCTGGCCATCGACCCGGAGGCTGCAAAGCATAAGGGCGCCACAGACCGAAAGATCGTGGGAGACGCGGATATTTTACTGTTCCCCGATATCCATGCGGGCAACATCACCTATAAGACCCTGGTTCACACTGCAAAGGTGAAGAACGGCTGTATCCTGACCGGAACAAAGGCTCCGGTGATTCTTACATCCAGATCCGATTCCTTTGAGACAAAGGTGAACTCCATTGCGCTGGCTGCGGTAGTGGCAAATAACATGAAATAGGGAAGGAGTACAGATCATGTATAAGATTTTGATTATCAATCCCGGTTCCACATCCACCAAGATTGGTGTGTATGAGGATGAGACGCAGGTTCTGGAGGAAACGCTGCGCCACTCCACGGAGGAGCTGGCGCCCTTTGGGCTGATCGTGGAACAGAAGGATTTCCGCAAGGAGGTTATCTTAAAGGTTCTGGCAGAAAAGAATGTGGATTTAAAGAGCATTGACGTGGTGGTGGGCCGTGGCGGTATGTTAAAGCCCATCTCCGGCGGCACCTATGCAGTCAGCGATGAGCTGCTGGAGGATTTAAAGGTCGGCAGGCAGGGGCAGCATGCGTCAAATCTGGGAGGCATCCTCGCAAGAGAGATTGCAGACTCCATCGGCGTCCCCTCCTATATTGTGGATCCGGTTGTTGTGGATGAGCTGGAGCCCGTTGCCAGATATTCCGGTGTTCCGGAGCTTCCCAGAAGAAGCGTTTTCCATGCCCTGAATCAGAAGGCGGTGGCAAAGCGCTATGCAAAGGAACAGAACGTGCCCTATGAGAGCCTGAATCTGATCGTTGTGCACATGGGCGGCGGCGTTTCGGTGGGAGCCCATACCGGCGGCAGGGTTGTGGATGTGAACAATGCCCTCGACGGAGAGGGAGCGTTCTCCCCTGAAAGAGCAGGCGGTGTGCCCAGCGGCGATCTTGTAAAGCTGTGCTTTTCCGGGAAGTATGACCAGAAGCAGGTGATGAAAAAGCTGGTGGGCGGCGGCGGCTTTAATGCCTATGTGGGCACCAATGATATGAGAGATCTGGTGAAGATGGCCCATGAGGGGAATAAAGAGGCCGCAAATGTTATTGAGGCATTCCACTATCAGGTGGCAAAGGAGATCGGCGCTGCTGCCACAGTGTTAAAGGGCAGGGTGGATCAGATCATCCTGACCGGCGGCATCGCCTATAACAAGATTACCACGGATACATTAAAGGAGCGGGCAGGCTGGATTGCCCCCATGACTGTATATCCCGGTGAGGACGAGCTTTTGGCGCTGGCCCAGGGCGCGATCCGGGTCATGAGCGGCGAAGAGAAGGTCATGGAATACTAAAGACCATTTCGATTTAACCGAAAGGACAAATAAACAACCCGACGGAATAAAATTTTAACCAGAGCTGGAAGTAAGCCCAGGACACAAAGGGTTCGAGCCCTGGAGTGAAGGTATCAAAATTTGTTTCCGGGGAAAAATGAAGACAGCGTGTATAGAGCTATACACGCTGTCCGGCTTGTGGGGTGTTTCCCCCATAAACGGCAAAATGGAGGAGTAGAAGGATGAATTTGGTAACAGTAAGGGACATATACAGGAACAGAGAGCGCTACATTGACCAGAAGATCAGCGTGGGGGGCTGGGTCAGGAGCATCAGGGACTCCAAGAGCTTCGGCTTTTTGGTACTCCATGACGGAACCTTTTTTGAGACGCTGCAGGTGGTGATTCATGATCAGATGGAAAATTACGCCCAGATCGTCAAGCAGAATGTGGGGGCTGCCGTTCTTGTGACAGGTACGCTGGTGGCAACCCCTGGGGCCAAGCAGCCCTTTGAAATCCAGGCAGAGAGCGTGGAGGTGGAGGGAACCTCCACGCCGGATTATCCTCTGCAGAAAAAGCGCCATTCCCTGGAATATCTGCGGACAATCTCTCATTTAAGACCCCGAACCAACACCTTTCAGGCGGTTTTCCGGGTGCGCTCCCTTCTTGCCTATGCCATTCACCAGTTTTTCCAGGAGCGGGACTTTGTATATGTGCACACGCCCCTGATTACCGGAAGTGACTGTGAGGGGGCCGGGGAGATGTTCCAGGTAACCACCATGGATTTAAAGAATATTCCCATGAATGGGGATGGAAGCATTGATTATACCCAGGACTTTTTCGGAAAACCCACCAACCTTACCGTATCCGGTCAGTTAAACGGGGAAACCTACGCCTGCGCCTTCAGAAATATCTACACCTTCGGGCCCACCTTCCGGGCGGAAAATTCCAACACCACCAGACATGCGGCGGAATTCTGGATGATCGAGCCGGAGATCGCCTTTGCGGATTTACAGGATGATATGGAGCTGGCGGAGAGTATGTTAAAGTACATCATCCGGTATGTGCTGGAGCATGCGCCGGAGGAGATGAATTTCTTTAACAGCTTTGTGGATAAGGGGTTGCTGGACCGATTAAATCATGTGGTGAACAGCGAGTTTGCCCGGGTCACCTACACCGAGGCCATTGATCTGCTTGCAAAGCACAATGACAATTTTGAATACAAGGTCAGCTGGGGCTGTGATTTGCAGACGGAGCACGAGCGTTACCTGACGGAGGAAATCTTTAAGCGTCCCGTGTTTGTCACCGACTATCCCAAGGAGATTAAGGCCTTCTACATGAAGCAAAACCCAGATGGCAAAACCGTTGCCGCGGTGGACTGTCTTGTGCCGGGAATCGGAGAAATTATCGGCGGCAGCCAGCGTGAGGATGACTACGGGAAGCTGGTGAAGAGAATGCAGGAGCTGGGGCTCCGGGAGGAGGACTATCAGTTTTACCTGGATCTTCGGAAATTCGGTTCCGTGCGCCATGCGGGCTTTGGCCTGGGCTTTGAGCGGGCAGTGATGTATGTGACGGGTATGGGAAACATCAGGGATGTGATTCCCTTCCCCAGAACTGTGAATAACTGCGAGCTCTGATAAAGGAGCGTTTCTATGAAATTCATTCACATGGCGGATATGCATCTGGGAGCTTTGCCCGATGGGGGAAAGCCCTGGTCAGAGGCCAGGGCCAAGGAGCTTTGGGATACTTTTTCAGATATCTGCGACGCCTGCAACAGAGAGCGGGCGGATCTTTTGCTGATCGCAGGGGATTTGTTTGACCGACAGCCCCTAAAAAAGGAACTCAAGCAGGCGGCCTATCATTTGGGCAGGCTGAACAGAACACAGGTTGTCTGGATGGCGGGGGATGCGGATCATCTTCGGGAAAAGGATATCTATGCCGCCTATCCCTGGCCGGAGCATGTGCATTTTTTCTCCGGCGAACAGGTAGACAAGGTGTATTTCCCCTTCCTGGATACGGAGGTTTGGGGTATGAGCTACGGGCATAGCCATATCAGCGAGCCGATATATGACGAGCTTTCCCCGGAAATAAACGAAACATACCACATCCTTCTGGCACACGGGGGCGACGAGGAGCATATTCCCATCAGGCGCCAGATGCTTGCCACTGCGGGCTTTGACTATGTGGCTTTGGGACATGTGCATACACCCCAAATTTGGGAGAGGGAAAAATGTGCCTACGCAGGAAGCCCGGAGCCTTTAAGTCCAAAGGACCTTGGTCCCCATGGTTATATTCTGGGGGAGATTACCTCTGAGGGCACAAGACTTCGGCTGGTACCGGCGGCCAGACGTACATATAAACGGCTGGAGCTGTCTGTGAATCCTCACACCACCACCCGGGAGCTTCTGGAGGAGCTGCGTGAAGACCTTGCTTCGGAGGGAATGGCAAATATTTTTACCCTGGTTCTTACGGGAAGCGCTGTCTCCGGGGAAGAGATAGACCTGGAGGCGCTCCTTGGAGCGGGAAATATACTGGAGGTAATTGACGAAACACGGCCGGAGCTGAACCTGGCGGAGATAGCCAGGGAGCATGCGGGGGATATTATTGGAAAATATATCGAGAGAATGAGAGCGTATCCTGAAAAGGACGAGGTGGCCGAAAAGGCACTGGAATACGGCGTATTGGCGCTGCTTGGAGGTTTAAAGTGAGGATACTGGAGCTGCACCTGACAGATTTTGGAAAATTTCATGATAAGGTTGTGAAGCTTCAGCCGGGTATGAATATCATCCAGGGCAGAAATGAGGCGGGAAAGAGCACGATTCACAGCTTTATATATGCCATGCTTTTCGGACTGGAGGGCGGGAAGGAAAAACAACGGATATATGATCATTATCTGCCCTGGGACAACACGGGAGCCTACGGGGGCGCCCTGCGTTTGGAAGAGGGAGGACATACCTATTTCCTTCAGCGAAGCTTTTTAAGAGATCACGCTTATGTGGCTCTGCGGGATGAGACCCTTCAGGAGAACCTGACGCCTGCCGGGGAAGCGCTGAAAAGCCTTCTGGGGGGACTTACAGAGAGCGGCTACCGCAACACGGTGAGCATCGGCCAGATGGAGGGGGCAACGGATGACCGACTCTTAGCAGAGCTGAAAAATAGTATTGCCAGCCTGGGAATGGCCAAAAATATGGAAATCAGCCTTCAGATGGCGTCGGACAGTCTGATGCGCAAGCGAAAAAGTCTGGAGCGCCAGCTTGTCTCCGGCCAGGAGGAGGAGCGGGAAAGGCTTCTGGCGTCCATCTACCAGATCAGCCAGGAGCTTACGGACCAGCAGGATGAGGCGGCGGGACTGGAAGCAGAGATGAGCGCAGGCCGTGCCAGAGAGTTTGAGGAATTTTCCGCAAAGCACCAGGAGCGGGAACAGCAGAAAAAGCAGCTGGAGGATATCAACCAGGAATATTCGCGTCTCCTTCACGAAAAGGAACGCTGGCAGAAGGAAAGGGATCATGCGGGGGGCCAGCTTGGCAGACAGTTTAGTCGGATAAAGGATGAAGACCTTGACAGCGGACGATTACCCTCTTTTATGAGGTCACCGGCTCCGAAGCTTCTGGCAGCCGGGGTTTTGGCGCTGCTTCTTTCCCAGCTGTGTCTTATGAGTTATGGGAGGCTTTTGGCTGGAAAAGAGGAGCTGTTTTCCAACAGTCTGTATTTTGCAATAGGCGGGGGCGCGGTTGGAATAATGGCGCTGATATTTGCCGCCGCCGTTCACAAAAACCATAAAAAGCATTTGAATTATTACCGTCTGGTTGTGGATAAGCATCGGCGCTTTAAGGAGGCGTCCTCTGCCCTGCATTCCATAGAAAACAGAAGAACCCAGCTTCTGGCGGAGCTTTCCGGAGAAAGTCAGGAGGAGTACAGCGCACTCCATACAAAAAATGAAGAGCTGGAAAAAGAGGTCATGCGCCTGGAATGGGAGCAGGAGCAGACGGCCCTGCGTTTGAATGAGGCAAAAAGACAGCTTGCCATAGCCGATGAGCTATGCGCAAGAAATGAGAAGCTTCGCCGGGAAATTCAGGCTGTGCGGACGGCTCTTGAAAACATCTATGCTGCTGCGGATGAGATACAGGATACCTTCGGAGACGAGATGAATGAGAAGGCGTCAGGATATCTCTCAGAGCTGACAGATGGGGCCTATACAGAGCTTCGCCTGGAGGGGGAGATGCGGATCACCCTGAAATCAAAAGAAAGACATGTGCCCTTAGAAGGGGTCAGCCGCGGAACCATCGAGCAGGTTTATCTCTGTATCAGGCTTGCTGCCGCAGAATGCTTAAGCCCGAAGGTCAGCTTGCCCCTGCTTTTGGATGACACCTTTGCCTTTTATGACGACGCCCGCACCAAAAGAGCCATGGAGCTGCTGAAAAACTCCGGACACCAGGTTCTGATCATGACCTGCCAGGGCAGGGAGAAGAAGCTGTTAAGGCAGTAGAATATAAGGCAGTAGAATATAAAAACCCGGCAAGCCTTGATGTAAAGGGGCCTGCCGGGGGTTTTTATTATTTTTGAAGTTCTCTCTCGTGCTTTTCTAATAGGCGGTTGATCCGGTCCGTGGGATTTAAGAGGGAGTGGAGAGATACATTGTGGTTCAGATGTTCAATAATCAGCGCTATATATTTGGTCATGTCCACATTTACATAGTAGGGCTTCGAGAGGAGCTCCGGCGTCTGGTAGACCAGATTCGTAGTCAGCAGATAGTCGATGATGCCATCATGGTATGCGGCGTCAAATTTTGCCAGACCGTTGGTAAACAGACCAAAGGTGGAGAGGGCGAACACACGCTTTGCCTTGCGGCGCTTTAACTCCTTTGCCACATCCAGCATGCTGTCTCCCGAGGAGATCATGTCGTCGATGATCAGTACATCCTGATCCTCCACGGAGGAGCCGAGAAACTCATGTGCCACGATGGGATTGCGCCCGTCCACCACCCTTGTGAAGTCCCGGCGCTTGTAAAACATACCCATATCCACGCCCAGATGGTTTGCATAGTAGATGGCTCTGCTGGTACCGCCCTCATCGGGGCTGATGATCATCATGTGATCCTTGTCAAAAACAATGTCCGGAACCGCCCGGACCAGTGCCTTTAAAAACTGGTAGATGCATGGGACGCTCTCAAAGCTTGAAAGAGGGATGGCGTTCTGCACCCGGGGGTCGTGGGCGTCAAAGGTAATGATGTTTGAAACCCCCATTTGAACAAGCTCCTGCAGGGCAAGGGCGCAGTCCATGGATTCCCGGCCGGTTTTTCTGTGCTGCCTGCTCTCGTATAAAAATGGCATAATCACATTGATGCGCTTGGCTTTTCCGCCTGCGGCGGCGATCATCCGCTTTAAGTCCTGAAAATGGTCGTCCGGGGACATGTGGTTTACGCTGCCGCAGAGACTGTATGTCAGGCTGTAGTTGCATACATCCACCAGCAGGAATACATCGTCCCCCCGCACGGAAGCATTGATCACGCCCTTGGCTTCACCGGAACCAAACCGGGGCGTCTGGGCGGGGATGATATAGTTCTCCCGCTGATAGCCGTTAAAGGTCATCAGGTCATGGTATTCATTGTTGCGCTCCCTGCGCCATTCTACCAGATAGTCGTTGATACGCTCCCCCATGCTGACGCAGCTTTTCAAGGGAATCAGCGCCAGCGGGCCCACCGGGATGGTGCGCAGTAAATCATCTGTTTGGTTCATAGTTCTTCCTTTCTCCTGTAAGCAGATATTTTGCAGGGGAAGCATTCTGATTGCTTTGGGATTAATATGCGTTCCTGCAGCTTGGCCTGCAAAGCTCTTTTATAGTACCCCATTTTTTGACAAAATGCAATATGACATCAGGGCCAAAAAGCCATGTTTTTCATGCCTGCGGGAAAAACATGCGAGAGCGTGCCCCCTTATCCGATATGCTTTTCACGGCAGGGTATGACTTAGGGATGCGCAGGTACAGGCTTCTAATTGGAATATCGCTTCAAGATCCGTATGTCCTGCCCATAAAAAGAAAAGCACTGGTAATTTCCCAGAATTCTGGAATAGATTCGGTCCGAATAGGTGTCCCGGATGCCTGCCAGGGACAGGTTTGTGGAAATGATGGTGCCGTTTTTTCTGGACAGCCTTTCATTGATGCAGGTAAAAAGCTTTGAATTGGTAAAGCTGTTTGAAAGCTCTGTTCCAAGATCATCCAGTATCAGGAGGTCGCAGTCATAAACATACTGGCTGACGTCCGTCTCCTGCTCCTCATCCTGTTTAAACTGCTCCCGGCTAAACAAATCAAAAAGCTGCGCGGCTGTCATATAGACCACACTGTAGTATTGATCCATGACGGCCTTTGCGATGCAGTTTGAGAGAAAGGTCTTGCCGCAGCCGGCGGAACCGGTGAAAAGAAGACTGCCCTTTGCTGAGGGGAAATCCCTGACATATCTATGACAGGCATCCACAACCATGGTCATATTTTCGTAGACCGTACGCCCGTGCCGGGCGTATTTTTCATCCTTTGAATAGTAGTCAAAGGACAGCGTGTCAAAATTTTCCTTTTCCAAAATCCCCGCCAGGCCGGATTGGTTGTACAGGAGACTGGCGGCCGCCTGCAGG
The DNA here is from genome assembly GCA_944381475.1 of uncultured Lachnospiraceae bacterium. GTDB lineage: Bacteria > Bacillota > Clostridia > Lachnospirales > Lachnospiraceae > UBA4292. Next base: position 42,987 of record CALWLH010000031.1, read on the forward strand.
TAGCAGGTACACTTCTGCCCGTGAATGTAGCCCGTGTCCCTGCATTTGGGACAGGTGTAGGTCAGCTCCAGGTAATCTTCGGGAAAGCCCCCCTCCTTCAGAAGCCTTTGCTTTTCCTTTTTTAATTTTTCCAGATGGCCTTTGAATTCCTCCATGGAGAAGGCTTCCCTGCGGATGGCGCGCTTGGCGTAGGCGGCAGAGGAGGAGGAGATTTCCTCGTCAATCTGCCGGATTCTGGGAAGGGCCTTGTAAACCTCCTGAATATGGGCGATACGGAGGTTCTCGTGCATAAGCTGTCTGCGGTTATATTCCCGCATCAAAGCGTCATATTGTGAATTTTTCAGGGGCATAGGGCTTGAAATCCTTTCTATTCTGTGCGGCCAAATACCAGGGCCTCCATCTCGTCAAAATCTGTTTCCCGCTGCTCAAAATTGTTGAATTTGTTGGAGGAGCGGGAAGAGGCAGGGCTGTTTTTCGAAGGATGGGATTTCTTTCGCTCCTTAAACTGTAAATCCCGTTCGGCCACCTGGGCCATGCTGAATATTTTCTCCTCATACCAGGAGGTGAGAACCTTATTGGTATATTCAAACCGTCCCGTCTCCGTATTTCTGACTGCCCTGGCACAGGCCTCCTTTACAAGAGCCTCGTCAAAGCCCAGCTCCTCAAACCATCGGCGCACAAAGCGCTGCTCCGTGGCGGCAAGAACCTTTTTTGAAACACCCAGGGCCTCCTTTACCAGCTGGCAGTGATCCTCGTGCATGAGATGGGCTCGGATATCCTTTGCTGAATGAAGCTCCTGCTCGATGCAGCGGCAGGCCAGATTTTCCAGCTGGCGCATGGGTTTCCCTCTTTTGGGCTTTTCGGCGCAGTACTCCACCAGCACCTCGCAGGCATCAAAATCCTTTCCAAGATGAAAATAGATCCAGATCAGCCTCTCATAATCCATGCTGTTCAGGGGCTTCTTAAAGTAAATATTTGTCAGATTTAAGAGGTTTCTGAAGCCCTCGCTTTCCTCTGCCTCCCTGATCATGGCGGGAGTCAGGGCAAAGGAAGAAACCGCGTTCTCCGGGGCCGCTTCCTTTCCGGCGGCAGGCGGCTCATATTCCATATTTACAGGTGTTCCTTCAAGGGTGGCAGCGGTTTCGGGTACTGCCCCAGGGGTCTGCTCCCAGGGCGAGAGCAAGGTTATATGGCTGATGGCCTTTCCCTCATATGTAAGTGCGAGAACGCCCTTGCTGTCCCAGTATTTTAAGGCCCTGGTCACGTCCTTTTCCGTCATCTCAAAGATGTCTGCCATATCTGACAGGGAAAAATCCATTTGAAGCTGGAGCGCCTGCAGCAGATAAAGATAAAGCTTTACATATTCCCCGTTGGCGGCGGGCATATATTGGGTTATAAAACCGGAAGAAACGAGAACGTCCGTATTTGGGCGTTCCCGGCTGATACTGATGAATGACATATGGTTTTCCTTGTTTTTCGTATCTGGTTGCATGCACAAACGAGCATAGGGGAAGGCTGGTCAAAAGACTTTTGACAAAAGCTCCTCTCCAATGTTTACAACATCTCCTGCCCCCATGGTGATTAAAAGATCCCCAGGCTGGCAGCGGCTCATCGCAAACTCCTCGATTTCTGCAAAGGTTTCAAAGGATGCGGCGGGGGTGCCCCGGGAGGCGATGGCGGCCGCCAGCTGAGATGAATCCATCCCTAAGGTATCGGTCTCCCTGGCAGGGTAGATTTTTGCCAGAATCACTTCGTCTGCCGCCGACAGGGAATCTGCAAAATCATCAAAGAAGGCCTTTGTGCGGGAGTAGGTGTGGGGCTGAAAGATCACCCACAGCTTTTTGTGGGGGTATTTTTTTGCCGCCTCCAGCGTCGCGCTTATTTCTCTGGGATGATGGGCGTAGTCGTCGATGATGGTGACGCCCCGAACCTCCCCCTTTTTCTGGAAACGACGGTCTGTTCCGGAAAATTCTCCTAAGGAGGAGGCGATCACCTCCGGCTTTATCCCCATTTCTGTACAGGCGGCGATAACTGCCAGTGCATTGGCTACATTGTGGAGCCCGGGAACCTGAAGCTGTACGAAGCACCCATCCGAGGGCTTGCCGGGGGCAGTCACAGTGAAGCTATAGCAGCCGGTGGCGTCCGGCATGGCATTTTTATAAGAGTAGCCGCTTTTTTTCGGGTCCATACCGAAGGTGGAAATGCTCCTGCAGGCCAGACCCTCTGTCAGCTCCTCCAGATTCGGTATGCTGCTGTTGATAATTAAATGTCCCTTCTCCGGCAGAAGCTCCATATATCTGCGGAAGGAGCGGCGAATGTCCTCAATATCCTTAAAAAAGTCCAGGTGATCCTCCTCGATATTTAAAATAATCTCCAGGGTGGGGTAAAGGGACAGAAAGCGGTTGGTGTATTCGCAGGCCTCTGTCAGGAAGGTATCCCCTGTTCCCACGTGAATATTGCCTCCTATGCGGGGAAGCATGCCTCCCACCGAAATGGTGGGGTCTGTGCCGGCGTTTAGCAGCACATAGCTCATCATGGAAGTGACGGTGGTCTTTCCGTGGGTGCCGGACACGCCGATGGCAGTGGGGTAGTTTTTCATGATCTGTCCCAGAAGCTGGGCGCGGGTCAGCATGGGAATCCCCAGCTCCTTTGCCCGGGCAAATTCCGGGTTATCCGGGTGGACTGCCGCGGTATAAACCACCACATCCGGCTCTGCGTCCAGGTTGGAGGGGCGGTTGCCCTCATAGATGCGTATGCCCCTTGATGCCAGCTCCTCTGTGAGAGGGCTTAAATGCGCATCGGAGCCGGATACCGCAAAGCCGTTCCGGCTTAAAATAACAGCCAGCCCGCTCATACTGATACCGCCGATGCCGATAAAATGTACCTTTATGGGATGATCGAAATTGATCTGATACATACTGAAATCCTCCTTCATGGGCTGTTCAAAATTAATAAGGAATAAATGCGGAGCATAATCAATCCTTTTTGAAAATCTGCCGGAAATCCTGCTTTGTGAATTAGTAACATTATAGCATTCTTCCCCAAAAATGCAATGGCTTCTTCTTTGCGGCTTGCCCATTGATTGCGGCGTTTTTCTGCTGCGGCCGGGACAAGAAAGCGCTTATGTAAAATTGCACGATACGCCCGGAAAAAAAGAAAACGATTTCTGTAAAAAATTGACAAAATTAGAGTAAAAAAAAGGCGCAAAACCTAAAAAATAGACAAAAAAATCGAAAAATTTTTTGCAAAAAACCAAATAAAGTGTTCACAATTAAAAAAAGGTGTGTTATAATGTACCCATCTTATACACGAAGGGGTGATCATGTGATTAAGAAAGAAATGATTGCGATGCTGCTGGCAGGCGGACAGGGAAGTCGTTTAGGCGTTTTGACATCTAAAGTGGCAAAGCCCGCCGTGGCATTCGGAGGGAAATATCGGATCATCGATTTTCCCCTGAGCAACTGTATCAATTCCGGTATAGATACTGTGGGCGTTCTGACCCAGTATCAGCCGCTGCAGCTGAATTCCCATATCGGTATCGGCGTACCATGGGATTTGGACCGCAACATTGGCGGCGTATCCGTACTGCCTCCCTACGAGAAGAGCAAGGGAACAGACTGGTATACCGGCACTGCCAATGCGATTTTTCAGAACATAGACTACATTGACAGCTTTAATCCCGAGTATGTCCTGATTCTTTCAGGAGACCATATTTACAAGATGGACTATGAGGTGATGCTTGACTATCACAAGTCCAATAACGCGGATCTGACTATCGCTGTTATGCCCGTCCCCATCGAGGAGGCCAGCCGTTTTGGCGTAGTCATCACGGACGATAATGGACGGATCGCGGAGTTTGAGGAGAAGCCTCCCAAGCCCCGTTCCAATCTGGCATCCATGGGTATTTACATTTTTACATGGAAGGTACTTAGAGAGGCGCTTATTGCCACAGGGGACGTGCCCAACTGTGATTTTGGAAAGCATGTGATTCCCTACATCCATGAGAGAAAGCAGCCCATCTACGCATACGAGTTTAACGGCTACTGGAAGGATGTTGGAACCCTGGGCTCCTACTGGGAGGCCAACATGGAGCTCATCGACATTATTCCGGTGTTTAACCTTTATGAGGAGTTCTGGAAGATTTATACAAAGACAGAGAGCCTGCAGCCGCAGTATGTGTCTGGAGAGGCGAAGATTGAGCGGACCATCATCGGGGATGGCTCGGAGATTTACGGTGAGGTCTATAACTCCGTCATAGGCTCAGGGGTTACCATTGAGCCGGGGGCGGTTGTGCGGGATTCCATCATTATGCAGAATGCGGTGATTGGAGCCGGTACGCAGCTGAACAAGGCCATCGTCGCGGAAAATGTACGGGTGGGAGCCGGCGCCCAGATCGGCGTGGGGGAATACGCCGAAAGTCAGCTGGACAAGAAGGTTTACGCATTTGACCTAGTAACCATCGGCGCAAATTCCGTTATTCCGGAGGGCGTGACCATTGGTAAGAATGTAGCCATTTCCGGCGTCACCACAGCGGAGGATTATCCTGATGGAGCATTACCGAGCGGTGGATATATCATAAAGGCAGGTGATAAATAATGAGAGCGGTTGGTATAGTTTTGGCAGGAGGCAACAATAAGCGCATGAAGGAGCTGTCCGAGAAACGGGCAATCGCTGCCATGCCCATTGCCGGGAGCTACAGGGCGATTGATTTTGTCCTCAGCAATATGACGAATTCCAGCGTGAATAAGGTGGCTGTGCTGACGCAGTACAACTCCCGTTCCTTGAACGAGCATTTAAGCTCCTCCAAGTGGTGGAATTTCGGACGCAAGCAGGGGGGCATGTTTCTGTTCACCCCTACCATCACAGCGGAAAATTCCAACTGGTTCAGAGGCACAGCGGATTCCATCTACCAGAATCTGCACTTTTTAAAGACCAGCCATGAACCCTATGTGGTAATCGCATCCGGTGATGCGGTTTACAAGCTGGATTACGGCAAGGTTTTAGAGTATCACATTGAAAAAAAGGCGGATATCACCATTGTGTGCAAAGATATGCCCGAGGGTACGGATCTGACGCGTTTTGGGCTGGTTAAGACAGATGATGACGGCCGGATTGTGGATTTTGAGGAGAAGCCCATGGTTGGCTCCTACAGTACGGTTTCCTGTGGAATTTATATTATCAGAAGAAGGCTTCTTATCGAGCTGATTGAGCGCTGCGCCCAGGAGGACCGGTACGACTTTGTGAACGATATCCTGATACGCTATAAGAATTTAAAGAGGATCTATGCTTACCGCATGGAAGGATACTGGAGCAGCATCTCCAGCGTGGACGCCTACTACCATACAAATCTGGATTTCTTAAAGCCGGAAGTTCGGAATTACTTCTTCAAGGAGTATCCCAACATTTACTCTAAGGTGGACGACCTTCCGCCTGCAAAGTATAATCCGGGAAGTCAGGTCCGAAACAGTCTGGTTTCCAGCGGCTCCATTATTAATGGTACAGTGGAGAATTCTGTGCTCTTTAAGAGCGCGTTTATAGGAACGAACTGCGTCATCAGAAATTCCATTATTTTAAACGACGTATATATCGGTGACAATACGGTGATCGAAAACTGCATTGTGGAGAGCCGGGATACGATCCGGGCCAATACCAGCTATATCGGCACGCCGGAGGATATCAAGATCGTGGTGGAAAAAAGCGAGAGATACATGATCTGATATCAGGCTCAAAAGACCGCTTAAAAAGGGTATTTTAAGCAAGTAAGAGGGGGAACCAGTATGAATATTACAGATGTACGTATACGAAAAGTCGCTAAGGATGGAAAGATGAAGGCCGTTGTATCCGTGACACTGGACGATGAGTTTGTTGTCCATGATATCAAGGTGATTGAGGGGGATAAGGGTCTGTTTATCGCCATGCCCAGCAGAAAAAGCGCGGAGGGGGAGTACAAGGATATTGCTCATCCCATCAACTCATCCACCAGGATGCAGCTGCAAAATATTATCATCGACGCATACGAGAAGGCGCTTGAGCAGCAGCCGGAATAAAAAAGGCTTGTATGGATTTCGATGATTGAAGGTAGACAAAAGCAGATGCCTGTGCTATAATTTGGCGTCAGGACATGAACGGTTCAAAAAAACTGTGTTTCCAGTAAACTTTTCCGGTGTGCTTGAGACACAGTCTTTTTTGTGTGTTAAGCCTGAAAACCGTTAACCGTTTGCGCCGATGGATGAATAATAGAAGTAATATAGAAGGGCAGGGATATGAAGATCATCGTGGGACTGGGAAATCCAGAGGAGAAATTTACAGGGACAAGGCATAATATCGGATTTGACGTCGTTGACCGTTTGGCGTCCGACCATGGCATCGCAGTCAATACAAGAAAGCATCAGGCCCTGGTGGGAACAGGCGTGATCGCAGGTCAGAAATGCGTACTGGTGAAGCCGCTGACCTATATGAATCTTAGCGGAAACAGTGTTAGGGCGGTGGTGGATTTTTACAAATGTGATCCTGCAAAGGACGTCATCATTATTCACGATGACATCAGTCTCCCGGTGGGGCAGCTTCGTCTCCGGGCAAAGGGAAGCGCAGGGGGGCATAACGGGATAAAGAGCGTGATTGCCAATATTGGAGATGAGTTTTACAGGATTAAGTTCGGCGTGGGAGAAAAGCCAGCCCAGATGGACCTGGCGAATTATGTGCTGGGACGGTTTCCTGAAAGCGAGTGGCCCAGGATTAAGGAGGGTGTGCTGGACGCTGTAAAGGCGGTGGACGTTATTTTGTCCCAGGGCTTTCACGCTGCCCAGAATATCTTTAACCAGAAAAAAGAATAAAATCATAAATTTCCATAAAAGCAATGGAGTGAGTATGGCGGATTTGTTTGTAAGTCCTCTGGGAGAGCTGGCAAGCTTTAATGAAATGGAACGCTGCCTCAGGGAGGGCGTTACCCCCGTGCAGATGACAGGCTGCGTGGCTTCCCAGAGGGTTCATCTGATGTATGAGGCGGGGAAGGCCTATAAATGGCGGCTCATTGTGGCGGGGAATGACCTGACCGCAAGGGAAATTTACGAGGATTATATGCAGCTGGATGACCAGGTGTTTTACTACCCGGCAAAGGATCTGATCTTTTATCAGGCGGATCTCCAGGGGGGGCTCCAGCTGGGAGAACGTCTGAATGTTCTCCGATGCTTATATGAAAACAAGGGCGGGACGATTATCACCACCATGGATGGGCTGATGAATGTGCTGCCTTCCTTTGATTCCTGGAGAAGGCAGGTAATCTATGTGACAGGCGCCCAGGAACTGCCCCCGGATCAGTTTTGCCAGAACCTGGTGCAGATGGGTTATAGCCGTGTATCTGCTGTCACGGCTCCGGGAGAGTTTGCCCATAGAGGGGATATACTGGATATATATCCCTATACGGAGGAAAATCCGGTTCGCATCGAGCTTTGGGGTGACGAGGTGGATTCCATCCGTTTCTTTGACCCGGAGAGCCAGCGTTCCATTGCGAATGTGGATGAAATCTACATTTTTCCTGCAAGAGAGCTGGTTCTTACAGCTCCGGAGCAGAAAAGAGGGCTCTCCAGAATACAGAAGGAGTACGAGGCGCAGTATAAGCTCTTTAAGGAGCAGGACAAATATGACGAGGCTCTGAATCTGAAGCAGAACGCAGGAGCTTTTATTGACGAGCTTTCCGGCGGGATTGTCCCCGGGAACCTTTACAGCTTTCTCGGATATTTCTGCGATGACAGAAGAAGCCTTTTGGACTATGTTCCTGAGGATGCTGTGGTTTTTGCGGTGGAGCCCGTACAGATGCGGGAGAAGGGTGACGCGGTGGAGGCGGAGTTTGTGGACAGCTGCAGCCACAGACTGGAAAAGGGGTATATTCTTCCCGGACAGACGGGATTGATTTATAAACAAAGGATCATCATGGATCAGCTGGCGAAGCGCAGGACGGTGGCCGTCACCGGGCTGGATGTGCGGCTGCCCTTTCTTAATATAAAGGAGCGTTTTGGCGTCAATGTCCAGAGCATCAGCCCCTATAAGGAGAATACAGCTCTTTTATTAAAGGATCTGGAGAAATGGCATAAGGGAGGCTACAGGGTGGTGATCCTTTATGCCAGCAGAACCAGGGCAAAACGCATGGCCCAGTATCTTCAGGACTATGATCTGGATGTATTTTACTGTGAGCGTTCGGAGGAGCAGGTGCTCCCCGGTCAGGCCATGATCACATGGGGGAAGCTTCGCAAGGGCTTTTCCTATCCCTATCTGAAATTTGTGGTTCTCACAGAGGCGGATATGTTCGGCGCTGAAAAGAAGAAAAAGACAAAGCGCAGCGCCTACAAGGGCACAAAGATTAACTCCCTAAGCGACCTGAAGGTGGGAGACTACGTCGTACACGAAAATTACGGGCTGGGAATTTACAGGGGAATCGAAAGACGCCTGGTGGACCATGTGAGCCGGGATTACATCCGGGTGGAATATGGGGACAATTCCAGTCTTTTCGTGCCGGCAACCCAGTTTGAATTTATACAAAAATATGCGTCCTCGGACAAAAAAGTGGAAAAGCTCAACACCCTTTACGGCAATGAGTGGAAAAAAACCAAGACAAAGGTCAAGGCCGCAGTGGAGAAGGTAGCTGCCGAGCTGGTAACACTCTACGCAGCCAGGCAGAAGCAGCAGGGCTATGCCTATGGGGCGGACACCCTGTGGCAGAAGGAGTTTGAGGAGAGCTTTCCCTACGAGGAGACCCAGGATCAGCTGGAAGCCATCAAGGCTGTGAAAAAGGACATGGAAAGCAATAAGATCATGGACCGTCTGATCTGCGGGGATGTGGGCTTTGGAAAGACGGAGATCGCCATCCGGGCAGCCTTTAAGGCGGTGCAGGAGGGAAAACAGGTGGTTTATCTGGTTCCCACAACCATTCTGTGCCAGCAGCACTACAATACGTTCCGGGAGAGGATGAAGGATTATCCCGTGCGGGTGGACATGATGAGCAGGTTCTGCACAAAAAAGCAGATGGCACAGACCGTGGCGGATCTGAAGAAGGGCCTTGTAGATATCGTTATCGGAACACACCGGGTGCTGAGCAGGGATGTGGAGTTTAAGGATCTGGGGCTTCTCATTATCGACGAGGAGCAGCGCTTTGGCGTGACCCATAAGGAAAAAATCAAGCAGATGAAGCAAACGGTGGATGTGATGACCCTCACGGCGACCCCCATTCCCAGAACCCTGCACATGAGTCTCATTGGGGTGCGGGATATGTCCGTTCTGGAGGAGGCGCCCAGTGAGCGCCTGCCCATCCAGACCTATGTCTGTGAGAGTAGCAAGGAGATGGTGAGAGAGGCTATCGCCAGGGAGCTGGCAAGGGATGGCCAGGTATACTATGTTTACAACCGGGTGTCCGGTATTGCGCGGGTGACGGAGGAAATCAGCCAGATGCTGCCCCAGGCCAATGTGGCCTATGCCCACGGGCAGATGAGCGAGCGGGAGCTGGAACGGATCATGCTGGATTTTGTGAATGGGGAGATCGACGTGCTGGTTTCCACCACCATTATCGAGACGGGCCTTGATATCCCCCGGGTCAATACAATCATCATCGATGATGCGGACCGTCTGGGCCTGTCCCAGCTATACCAGCTCCGGGGGCGTGTGGGGCGCTCCAGCCGTACCGCCTACGCCTTTATCATGTATAAAAAGGATAAGCAGCTGAAGGAGGAGGCGGAAAAGCGCCTGATGGCCATCCGGGAATTTACGGAGCTGGGCAGCGGGGTCAGGATTGCCTTAAAGGATTTGGAAATCCGAGGGGCGGGCAATCTCCTGGGTCATGATCAGCACGGGCACATGGAAGCTGTTGGGTACGATTTGTACTGTAAGCTGTTAAACGAGGCGGTGCTTCGCCTCCAGGGCGGCGTAAAGGAGGAGGAAGACTTTGAAACAAGTATTGACATTCCCCTGGACGCTTATATTCCGGAGAGCTATATTAAAAATGAGAGCCTGCTTCTGGAGATGTACAAGCGCATTACCACCATTGAGAGCCAGGAGGAGTACGAGGATATTCAGGATGAGCTCATCGACCGTTTCGGCGAGCCTCCGGTTCCCTGCGCAAACCTGCTGACAGTGGCTCTTTTAAAGGCGCTGGCCCATGGGGCCGGTGTGGAAGCCGTACATGCCGACGGCAGGGAGGCCCGTCTAGTGATGTATCCAAAGGCAAAAATCAATACGCAGCGGATTGAGGAACTCCTGAATCTGTATCATGGAAATCTTCGGATTATGACTGGAAGCAAGCCTGCCTTTGTATTTTATGAACGAAAACAGGAGAAAATGACATTGGAAAACATGTGTATCTCTTTAAAAACGCTTTTAAATGACATAAAAATGTTGCTAGTTGATTGATTTGGTGTTATATTACTATGAAAGCCCAGTCTCAGAGCGGAGACGGGCGGAGCAATCCGCGGGCTTACTTTTATGCAGCTGTCCGCCCCGCCGGACCTGCATATTTATTTACTTTGAAAGGCTGGTTAATTATATGAAACGTATGAGACAGGCGGTGTCATTCTGCCTTAGCGCGGCTTTGGGCGCAGCGGCCCTTACCGGCTGCTCCGGCAGACTGACAGCGGAGGATTATGCAACAACGGTGGTGGCCACCTTTGGCGATCAGGACATCTATCTCAATGAAGTGAATTTTTATCTGAAGATGATGCAGGTAACCTACGATTCCTACTATGATTATTTCTATGAGCCCTACTATGGCTTCACCAGTAAGGAGCAGTTTTATGAATTTACAGGTATGACAGATAACGGCGCGACCATCTGGAACGCCATGAAGGAGGACTCCATGGCGGCGGTGATGCAGACCTATATTCTCTGTGAGCATGCGGAGGAGTACGGCATATCCCTATCCGAGGAGGATCAGCAGAAGGTTGAGGCTTCCGTGGAGGAGTTTCTGACAGAGACGGATGAAGGGATTGTAAGCGCCTGCATGGTGGATGAGGAAGTGCTGACGGGCATATTTACAAGAAATGCCCTGGCAAACCGGGTATATGAGTACCTGGTATCCGATATCGACACAGAGGTGAACGAGGAGGATTTCCGTTACACAGATGTGGCTTATCTGGCTATAAGAGAGGCAGCCGACACCTCCTCCAACGATGCGGATGAGGCGGAGGAAGAAGCAGAAAGCGTGGATCTGGAGGCAAAGGCAGAGGAGGTTCTGGAGGCTTTAAAGGAGCAGATGGAGATTTATGCAGAATCCGGTGAGGATGACGACTCCATCCCCTATAACGCCGTGATTGATCAGTATGAGGATGAGACGGATATCACCATTACCTTCACTGCTTCCCAGCAGTATGCGAAGCCTGCGGAAAGCGCCGAGGGAGAGACAGCGCAAACTCTGCAGAGCGTGTGCTGGAATAATCTGAAAACAGGGGATTACACCACCTGGTATAACGAAAGCGCGTCCACTGCATATGTCATTTATTGTACCGACGATGATGTGGAGGACGCAAAGGAATCCGCTATCGAAGCCGAGCTGGACAGCCGCAGATCCGACAGATTTGAGGAGAAATACCCGGATATTGTGGAGAATAGTTCCGCATTTAAAGTGAAGTCCAGCGTATATGACAAATTGACCTATGAGGAGATCCAGTATGCTTCCACAGGAGATACGGATGCCTCCGGCAATGATGTGGACGCGTCCGGCAATGACTGATAACGACAGATGGAGGTGAGGAGATGTATCGCAAGGTTTCAGCAGACATGAACTTCGTGGAGAGAGAAGAACGGGTTGAAAAATTCTGGCGGGAGAATCATATATTTGAGAAAAGCATGGAGCAGAGAGAGGGCTGCCCCCAATATATGTTTTATGACGGACCGCCCACGGCAAATGGAAAGCCGCACATCGGTCATGTGCTGACCAGAACCATCAAGGATATGATTCCCCGTTACCGCACCATGAAGGGATATGAGGTCCCAAGAAAGGCAGGATGGGATACCCACGGACTTCCGGTGGAGCTGGAGGTGGAGAAGGAGCTTGGCCTTGACGGCAAGGAGCAGATCGAGGAGTACGGTCTGGAGCCCTTTATCAACCGCTGTAAGGAAAATGTCTGGAAGTATAAGGGCATGTGGGAGGAATTCTCCTACAAGGTGGGCTTCTGGGCGGATATGGAGCATCCCTATGTCACATACCATGACGACTTTATCGAATCCGAGTGGTGGGCATTAAAGCAGATCTGGGACAAGAAGCTTTTGTATAAGGGGTTTAAGATCGTTCCCTACTGTCCCAGATGCGGAACCCCCCTGTCCTCCCACGAGGTAGCGCAGGGATACAAGGAGGTAAAGGAGCGCTCCGCCATCGTCCGCTTCAAGTGCGCGGGGGAGGACGCCTACATCCTGGCATGGACCACCACCCCCTGGACGCTGCCCAGCAACGTGGCTCTCTGCGTGCACCCGGAGGAGACTTACGTGAAGGTAAAGACCGCAGACGGATATATCTATTATCTGGCGGAGGCTCTCTGCGAAAAGATTCTTGGAAGCGAGCCTACGGCACCCTTCGAGATTTTGGAGCGATATAAGGGTACCGACCTGGAGGGCAAGGAATACGAGCCTCTGTATGCATGCGCCGGGGAGGCGGCCGCAAAGCAGCGCAAGAAGGGTCATTATGTGACCTGCGACACCTATGTCACCATGGAAGACGGTACCGGCGTGGTTCACATCGCCCCTGCCTTCGGTGAGGACGATGCAAAGGTTGGAAGAAAGTACGACCTGCCCTTTGTTCAGTTTGTGGACAGCAAAGGCGATATGACCCAGGAAACGCCCTTTGCGGGGTTGTTTGTGAAGAAGGCGGATCCGGAGGTGTTAAAGGATCTGGATGCAAGAGGACTGCTCTTTGCGGCGCCGAAATTTGAGCACAGCTATCCCTTCTGCTGGAGGTGCGACACGCCCCTGATCTACTATGCAAGGGAATCCTGGTTTATCAAGATGACTGCGGTACGGGAGGACCTGATCGCAAACAATAACACCATCAACTGGATACCCAAGAGCATCGGCGAGGGGCGTTTTGGAGATTGGCTGAAGAATGTACAGGACTGGGGCGTTTCCAGAAACCGCTACTGGGGAACACCCTTGAATATCTGGGAGTGCGACTGCGGTTATCAGCACTCCATCGGCAGCAAAGAGGAATTAAAGAGCATGTCCCCGGACTATCCGGAGGGGGGCGTGGAGCTCCACAGACCCTATATCGACGCTGTTCACATCACCTGCCCCAAGTGCGGGAAGCTGATGAAGCGTGTGCCGGAGGTTATCGACTGCTGGTTTGACTCCGGCTCCATGCCCTTTGCACAGTACCACTATCCTTTTGAGAATCAGGAGCTGTTTGAAAAGCATTTTCCCGCTGACTTTATCAGTGAGGCGGTGGATCAGACCAGAGGGTGGTTTTACTCTCTGCTTGCCATCTCCACCCTGATCTTTAACAAGGCCCCCTATAAGAACGTCATTGTTCTGGGCCATGTGCAGGATGAGAACGGGCAGAAAATGAGCAAGTCCAAGGGTAATGCGGTGGATCCCATGGAGGCCTTAAGCACCCTGGGGGCGGACGCCATCCGCTGGTATTTCTATTCCAACAGCGCCCCCTGGCTGCCGAACCGTTTTCATGCAAAGGCTGTAACCGAGGGCCAGAGAAAATTTATGGGTACTCTCTGGAATACCTATGCCTTTTATGTCCTGTACGCAAATATTGATGAATTTGACCCTACAAAGCATAAGCTGGAATATGACAAGCTGTCCGTGATGGATCAGTGGCTTCTCTCCAGGCTCAACACACTGGTAAAAACCGTGGACAATAACCTGGAAAACTACAAGATCACCGAGACCACAAAGGTTTTGCAGGATTTTGTGGATGATTTAAGCAACTGGTATGTGAGAAGAAGCCGGGAGCGCTACTGGGCCAAGGGTATGGAGCAGGACAAAATCAACGCTTACATGACCCTGTACACAGCCCTTGTGACTGTGTGCAAATGCGCGGCGCCCATGATCCCCTTTATCACAGAGGACATCTACCAGAACCTGGTGAGAAGCGTTGACAAGTCTGCCCCTGAGAGCATTCACCTGTGCGACTTCCCCGTGGCAGATGAGAATATGATTGATCCGGAGCTGGAAAGGGATATGGATCTGGTGCTGAAGGTGGTTGTGATGGGACGTGCGGCCAGAAATGCCGCAAGCCTGAAAAACCGCCAGCCTCTTGCAAAGATGTTTATCAAGGCGCCTTTCAGCCTGCCGGAGTATTTTGTGGAGATCATCGAGAGCGAACTGAATGTGAAGGACGCAGAGTTTACCGATGACGTCCGGGCATTTACAACCTACACCTTTAAACCCCAGCTTCGGACCGTGGGACCCAAGTATGGAAAACAGCTGGGAGCCATCAAACAGGCTCTTTCCGCCCTGGACGGGAACGCAGCCATGGATGAGCTAAGGTCCGCGGGATATCTGACTCTTCTTGACGGAACCGTTCAGCTTACTGAGGAGGATCTGCTTATCGAGATGGAGCAGAAGGCGGGCTATGCCTCCGAGAACAATGGGGATGTGACCGTTGTGCTGGATGGCAATCTCACCACAGAGCTTCTGGAGGAGGGATTTGTAAGAGAGATTATCTCTAAGCTTCAGACTATGAGGAAGGAAGCGGACTTTGAGGTGACAGATCACATCTTCGTATACTATTTTGGAAATGATAAGCTGGCGGATATCTTTAACCGCTATGCCGCTGATATTGCAGGGGATGTGCTTGCAGACAGTATCAGCGAAGGCCAGAAGGGCTCTTACAGCAAGGAGTGGAGTATCAATGGCGAGACAGTAACCCTTGGCATTGCCCGGGTAGATGGAAAATAGACAATGCCGGACAACGCTTTTATTTTGGAGGGCATTACAGCTAAAGGAGGAGGAAACGATGGCAATTAAATTTGACAAAGCAGAGTTTCAGAAAAATGTAAAGCAAAATGTAAAAAATCTGTACCGCAGAAATTTAGACGAGGCGACTCCGCAGCAGCTGTTCCAGGCAGTGGCATATTCCATCAAGGACTATATCATCGACCAGTGGATCGCGTCCCAGAAGGTCTATGAAAAGCAGGACGCAAAAACCGTCTATTATCTCTCCATGGAGTTTCTCATGGGCCGCGCCCTGGGAAACAACATTATCAACCTGGGGGCATGGGACGAGGTGAAGGAGGCCCTGGATGAGATCGGCATCGACTTAAATGCCATCGAGGATGAGGAGCCGGATGCAGCCCTTGGAAACGGCGGTCTTGGCCGTCTGGCGGCATGCTTTCTGGATTCCCTGGCTACTCTGGGCTATCCCGCCTATGGCGCGGGTATCCGTTACAGATACGGCATGTTTGCCCAGAAGATCGAGGATGGGTATCAGGTGGAGGTTCCGGATAACTGGCTGAAGTACGGCAATCCCTTTGAGCTTCGCCGTCCCGAGTATGCCTGTGAGGTGAAGTTTGGAGGCTATACCAGAGTGGAGCATGACCCGGAGACGGGCCGCGATCACTTCTATCAGGATGGCTACCAGTCCGTCCGCGCCATTCCCTATGACCTTCCCATTGTTGGATATGGCAACAATGTGGTGAATACCCTTCGTATCTGGGACGCAGAGCCCATCAATGTATTCAGTCTGGATGACTTTGACAAGGGAGATTACCACAAGGCTGTGGAGCAGGAGAATCTGGCAAAGAATCTGGTTGAGGTGCTCTATCCCAACGACAACCACTATGCCGGGAAGGAGCTGCGCTTAAAGCAGCAGTATTTCTTCATTTCCGCCACCCTGCAGACCGCGGTAAAGAAGTACAAGGCTGCCCATAACGGCGATGTGAGAAAGCTTTATGAGAAGATTGTCATCCAGATGAATGATACCCATCCCACCATGTCCGTGGCGGAGCTGATGCGAATTCTCATGGATGAGGAGAACCTTACCTGGGAAGAGGCATGGAATATTACCACCAAAACCTGTGCCTACACCAACCACACCATCATGAGCGAGGCTTTGGAGAAATGGCCCATCGAGCTGTTTTCAAGGCTTCTCCCCAGAATTTACCAGATTGTGGAGGAGATTAACCGCCGCTTTATCTTAGATATTGAGAAGGAGTATCCGGGCAACCAGGAAAAGATCAGAAAGATGGCCATTGTCTATGACGGACAGGTAAAGATGGCGCATCTTGCCATTGTGGGCGGCTTCTCCGTAAACGGCGTGGCAAGACTCCACACGGAAATCCTAAAGAAGCAGGAGCTGAAGGACTTTTACGAGATGTTCCCGGAGAAGTTCAACAATAAGACCAACGGTATCACCCAGAGAAGATTCCTTCTTCACGGAAACCCGCTCCTTGCAAAGTGGGTGACGGATCATATCGGCGACGAGTGGATCACGGATCTGTCCTATATCGGAGAGCTGAAGATCTACGCGGATGATGAGAAGGCCCAGAAGGAGTTCATGAACATCAAGTACCAGAATAAGGTGGCTCTGGCCAAGTACATCAAGGAGCACAACGGAATCGATGTGAACCCTCGTTCCATCTTTGATGTGCAGGTAAAGCGCCTCCACGAGTACAAGAGACAGCTCATGAACATCCTCCATGTGATGTATCTGTACAACATGCTGAAGGATAATCCGAATATGGACTTCTATCCCAGAACCTTCATTTTTGGCGCAAAGGCTGCGGCGGGCTATCATCTTGCAAAGATGACCATCAAGCTCATCAATTCCGTAGCGGAGGTCATCAACAATGATAAGTCCATCGGCGGAAAGATCAAGGTGGTATTTATCGAGAACTACCGGGTATCCAATGCAGAGAAGATTTTTGCCGCAGCGGATATCTCCGAGCAGATTTCCACAGCATCCAAGGAGGCTTCAGGAACAGGAAACATGAAGTTCATGTTAAACGGCGCCGTCACCCTTGGAACCATGGACGGCGCAAATGTGGAGATTGTGGAGGAGGTAGGCGCAGAGAACGCTGTGATCTTCGGTCTCTCCTCCGATGAGGTCATCAAGTACGAAAATGAGGGGGGCTATGACCCCATGGAGATCTTCAACAGCGACCCGGAGATCCGGCGCGTGCTGATGCAGCTGATCAATGGCTTCTATTCCCCTAATGATCCGGAGCTGTTCAGAGGGCTGTATAACTCTCTGTTAAACACCTACAACACAGCCAAGGCTGACACGTACTTTATTTTGAAGGATTTCCGCTCCTACCATGAGGCGCATATGAAGATTGAGCAGATGTACAGAGACGAGAAGGGCTGGGCTCGTTCCGCCATCCTGAATACCGCCAGCTGCGGCAAATTCTCCTCTGACAGAACCATCCAGGAGTATGTGGATGATATCTGGCATCTGGACAAGGTGACGGTGGAGATGGAATAAACCACAAGCTTCAATTTTACGGCCGGGGCCTTTTGCGCTCCGGCTGATTTTATAGTAGCAAAGCCGCCAGGCGAAAGGGTGGTTCCTGGGAGAGAAAAAGTAAAAAACGTGGGAGGCGGATATGAGGCTGAATGTGATTTATGAGGATGGGGCGCTGCTGGTGGTGGAAAAACCTGCAGGCCTTGAATCCCAGACAGCCGGGGGCTTTCGCCCGGATATGGTAAGCCTCATCAAAAAGCATCTGGTTAGGGACGGCGCAGGGACAACCCCATATGTGGGGGTGGTACACCGGCTGGACAGGCCGGTGAGAGGCGTGATGGTATACGGAAAGACCAGGGAGGCCACAGCCCTTCTGTCTAAGCAGCTGGCTCAGGCCGGACATATGGATAAGGAATATCTGGCTCTGGTTTGTGGACAACCTGCAAAAAAATGGGGGCGGCTGGTGGACAACCTGTTTTTTGATAGAGAAAGCAACACCTCCCGGGTGGTGGAGCACCCGGAGGAGCCGGAAGAAATCTCCGGAGAATGCAAAAGGGCGGAGCTGACCTATGAGCTGAGGGCAGAGTATCCGGGGCAGGCACTTATAGAAGGAGGGAAGATCCTGGGGAGGGAAGCGGCGGCAGGGCTGAGCAGCTGGGAAATATTCGGCAAAGAGATACAAAGGCTTTCCCAGGCAGGACGGATTG
Source organism: uncultured Lachnospiraceae bacterium (assembly GCA_944381475.1). Lineage (GTDB taxonomy): Bacteria > Bacillota > Clostridia > Lachnospirales > Lachnospiraceae > UBA4292. The sequence continues at coordinate 61,077 of CALWLH010000031.1, forward strand.
CTGAGGATGGTCGGTACGGGCTTTTGCGCATTCAGCTTTTAACCGGCCGCCATCACCAGATCCGTGTCCAGCTGGCTCATGCCGGAATGCCGATTTTGGGAGATATGAAATATAATCCGTGCATGGAAGGGTATCGGGGCTTGTCAGCCCTGTGTCTTTGCGGGTGGAGCATTGGCTTTTCCCATCCGGAGACGGGAGCAGAGATGAAATTTCATCTTTGACAGAGTTTTTTCGGAAATGCAGGGGTTGTCGGCAGAATCATGGACAGGTACTTGAATAATTTGTAACAAAATTGTAAACAAAGTTGAAAATGCTGAAAAACAGTTGACAAAATTTATTTTTAGGTGATAGAATTCACGCTGGAACCGTTTCGTCTAAAAATACGGAACATAGATATCAAAGGGAGGGATTTTTATGAATTTTAAGAAGCTTTTGGCCGGCGCATGTGCTGGCGCAATGGTGCTTGGTATGTGTGCGATGCCGGCATATGCAGCCATTGAGGGCGCAGATGGTAATGGAAATTATCTTGTTGACGTGGCTACCCTTATAGGCAATGCAGATATCAATGATGTATACGGTGTGAAGATAACCTTTACAGAGGAGTCCGTTGCGGATATGATGACTAATGGCGCTGGCGGAGGATTTATTTTCAGCACTGCATCAAATAACTGGAATCAGCTCCAGTGGTGCAACGGATGTGCAGAAGAAATCCACGACATTCAGTTGGATGCAGACACCAACTCTATTACCAGAATGGAGGAGACCCCATTTTTTACAGCTGAGGACATCTCCGGCGCAGATGGTACATATGGTCAGATTGTGCTGTGCCAGTGGTGGGGCGGAGATATTGTTATTGAAAACATTGAACTTTTAGACAAGGATGGTAATGTAATAGATACTGCAGCAGAAAGCGATCCTACGGTGGAGGAACCCGCAACCGAGGAACCTGCCACAGAAGAGTCTACAGTGGAGAAACCTGCCACAGAAGAGTCTACAGTGGAGGAACCTGCCACAGAAGAGTCTACAGTGGAGGAACCTACAACCGTGGATCCTTCTGGTAATGATACCACAGACACTCCTACGGGTGATACCGCTCCGATAGCTATTCTTGCAGTGGCTGCAGTTGCAGCTATGGGCGCAGCAGTTGTTACTCTCAGGAAAAAGGAAAACGCATAATCCGGCAGGGAATTACATAGCTTAAGCAAATGAGCTGGAACCGTATAAGCGGTTCCAGCTTTTTCTACTATAATGAGGCAGCGCGTGTGTCAGAATGAGGTAACAATGAGATTCATTACCAGCATAAGCAAAACCTTAAAGGGGCATCCTTTCTTGTGCAGCATCAGCAGTATCACAGGAATCCAGTAGGCGTCGTTCTGCTGGGGCAGCAAACAGGAAAGGATGTACCAAATGATTCAAAAGGATAAATTGACAAAAAAACAAAAGAAAATACTCATAGTATTGACGGTTTCTCTGGCGGTATACCTGGCGTTTCGGTTTCTCCTGCCCATACTCCTTCCTTTTCTCATCAGCTATCTGCTGGCGGTTCTCTGCGAACCGGCGGCGAATTGGGTGCAGAAAAAGACAAAATGCCCCAGGCTGGTGACCACGGGCGCCATTCTTTTGCTGGCGGGAGGATTGCTGCTGCTTCTGGGAGGCTTCCTGTGCAAAAAGCTGGCGGAGCAGGTGGGCAATCTGGTGGATTCTCTGCCTCAGTATGAGCAGATGATTCATACCTGGCTGATGAAAATCAGCGGATACGCGGAGAAATGGTTTCATATGGAGCAGGCGGATGTTTTTGAAAGGATATGGGGGATGCTGACGGAGGGCGTGGAAAGCGCCAGAGAGCGTATCATGCCCTGGATCATTGACCACAGTGCGGGAATGCTGTCAGGCTTTGTGCGCGTTACCACTGTTTTTGTACTGGTGCAGGTGGCGGTGCTGCTCTGCGTAAAGGAAATGGAGAATATTCGCCGCTTAGAGAAGAACAGCCTGTTTGCAGAGGAAATACGAATGATTAAGAATCCCATGGCCAGGGTGGGAAAGGCTTATCTGAAAACCCAGCTGATCATCATCATGGTGGTGATCAGTGAGCTCATATTCGGCCTGTCCCTGATGGGAAACCGTTACAGCATGCTCCTGGGAATTTTGATCGGCATACTGGATGCCCTGCCTCTTTTTGGAACCGGAACAGTGCTTATTCCATGGATTCTGGTGGAATTGGTAATGGGAAATTTTGGAAGAATGGCCATGGTGGCGGCTTTGTATCTGGTGTGCTATTTTACCAGGGAGCTCTTAGAACCCAAGCTCATGGGAGATGGCACCGGGCTGTCATCCCTGGAGTCCCTGATTGCGATTTATGGAGGGCTTCAGCTTTTTGGACTCTGGGGCTTGTTTTTAGGGCCCATCGGCTGGATGCTGGTCAAGGAATGTACCAGCACTTACTCCTGACGGGCATGGGCGCTGACACAGCCTGCTATGGTAAAGAGCAGAGGCGTGGATATGATATTCATAAAGGAAAACAGATTGTTGAAGAGAAAGCCCACGATGCCTGCGGACAGCGCCAGCAGAATAGGCTTTCTCTTTTTCTGCTTCCAGGTTTCCCACAGGAGACTTACAAAGATGCCGTAATAGCAGACAGCGCCCAGCAGCCCGGTGTCCACAAGGGCGGTCAGAAACTCGTTGTGGGCGTTGCAGATGGCGCTGCTCCAAACAGCAGTAAAATCCGGGTGATGGGCATGTACATAAGGGTAATAGCAGTCCGGCCCGATTCCAAAGAGCTTCTGCCAGAAATTCAGCTCCCCATAGGAGGTAACCGCCATGGACCAGTTCATGCCCCGCCAGGTTCCCCATGCATCGTCAAACATAAAGTATTTGCTTTCCGATAAAGAGCCAAAGTTGATCTGATCGCTGAAATTGGTCACCAGGATGATCAGGAGAATCAGTCCCAGAATGGTCAGGGCGGCAAGCACTAAAAGCACACGTTTCAGGGTATGGATCAGGCCGTCGGCCTTTATCAGACGTTCAGGGCTTAGTCTGGAGGAAAGCAGGCAAAGAGCCAGCCAGATCAGCAGGATGACTGCGCCTATAATCCGAAAAGTGGTGCTTTGGCATACGGTGGTGACAGTGGAGGAAAGCTTTACCATCTGGTCTGCATTGATAATCTGAATGACCCCAAGGGTCTGCATGGCCAGAAAGGAGATGGTGAGCATAAAAAAGTATCTTTTTAAGCCCTCCAGATCGCTGCAGAACATCTCAAAGAGGAACAGCAGCACGAAGAGCATTCCCACATAGATGCTGTCGCTGTCCTGCATGACCATAGCCATGGTGCTGACAAATAGTAAAGGAATCAGAAAAGCATCCTGCTTTCCTTTTTTGCAGATGAGAAAGTAGCCAAGCTCCATGGGAAAGACGATGGCCATAAAGCAGGCGTACCAGTTTTTCTGACCGATGGCGGGAATGTAGGCATTCCAGAAATCCTCGTCCCGTCCCGCATAGAGGTTGAAAGGGGCAATGTGAAAGCGGGCGAATATACACAGGATGTAGGTGATTGCTGCGGCGCCGAAGAGTCCGAACATCCAGCTTTTTTGAAAGGGGATGCTGCGGGATACCATAAAATAGACCAGCAAAAACAGAAGCTGGGAGGTAAGCCCCATATACCAGCCGGAGGAGCCGCTGATGGCAGTATCCTGGTAGGGGGAGGTGATGGCGGAGATGAGGAGAACCAGGGCATATCCTATGGCGAAGTAGTCTGTAGGCAGGAGCTTTACCGGTTTGGCTTTTTTATCCGACTGAAAGAGAAAGATAATCCCGGAGAGGATCAGCGCGGGAAGGAGCAGGGTGCAGGCGACAATATAGAAATACTCCTTTTTGGCGGTGGCCAGGCGCACAAAGCCATTTTTCATGTATAGGGGATAGATGATCATGGAGATCATATAGAGCCACACCAGAATGTCTCTTATTTTTTCAAAGCGTTTTATGTTCCGTACCATATGGCAGTCTCTTTGGTTATCCTTTCTGTTGTCGTGATTGTGCCGGCTCTATAAGCTCGTGCTATACATCTGCATTATAGCACCGAAATGTGAAGAATATGAGAAATCGAGTAGGTTGACTCCTACTCGATTTGCGATATCGCACAGCGGGTGACGGCACGCCCGCTAAAGCGGACCTGCCAAGTCGCATCTGCCAATAAAATTCTTCGCATGGGCAGATGCTCTCGCAGCAAAGCTGGTCTCCGCTCCGCTCCGGTCGGCGCTAACCGTACGTCCACTGGACGTACAGCGCCGCTGTACTTGCCCATCAAATGTCCGCTCATGCAAGCATGGCGGCCGCTTGATGGGCTTATCTCACAAAAGAGTCATCTGCCGGATGGAGGGCAGATGACTCGGCAAAAGCTCAAAGAGCAGGGATGAACCGGTTAAGAGCCGGTGAAAACAACGGGGCAGGAATTAAATCAGTAAGCCTTGCCCCAGTAAACCAGCTTCTTTGCAGGACGTCCGCAGCAGACGCAGACATCTGAAAGCTGTTCCTGCTCAAAGGGCATACAGCGGCTGGTGACGGTGGTCTCCTCCTTGATCTTGATCTCGCAGGCCTCATCGCCGCACCACATGGCCTTGATAAAGCCGGGCTTATTGTTGGCGCAGTCCAGGAACTCCTCGTAGGTGCGGGCCTCGCTGATATGGGCGTCCCTGTGGGCAGTTGCCCTGGCCAGCATATCCCCCTGCATTTTCTCAAGCTGCTTTGCCACCTCTTCACACAGCTCTGAAAAAGGCACCAGAAGCTTTTCTCTGGTATCGCGGCGCACGATGGTGACGGTGCCGTTCTCCAGATCCTTGGGGCCGATCTCCACACGGAGGGGAATGCCTCGCATTTCCTGCTCCGCAAACTTAAAGCCCGGGCCCTTGTCGGAGGCGTCCATTTTGACACGGCAGATTTTCTCCAGCTCCCGGCGAAGCTCCTCTGCCTTTTCCAAAACCCCCGCCTTGTGCTGGGCAATGGGAATGACCATCACCTGTACAGGCGCGATGCGGGGAGGAAGAACCAGACCGGAATTGTCTCCGTGCACCATGATGATGGCGCCGATGATCCGGGTGGACATACCCCAGGAGGTCTGGTGAACATACTGGAGCTGGTTGTCCTTGTCCGTGTACTGGATACCGAAGGCCTTTGCAAAGCCGTCGCCAAAGTTGTGGCTGGTGCCGGACTGCAGAGCCTTTCCATCGTGCATCAGAGCCTCGATGGTGTAGGTGGCGTTTGCCCCTGCAAACTTTTCCTTGTCCGTCTTTTGGCCCTTGATCATGGGAATGGCCAGCACCTGCTCGCAGAAGTCCGCGTAGACATTGAGCATCTGGATGGTTCGCTCCTGGGCCTCCTCCCCAGTGGCGTGAGCGGTGTGGCCTTCCTGCCATAAAAATTCCATGGAACGCAGGTAGGGGCGGGTGGTCCTTTCCCAGCGCACAACGGAGCACCACTGGTTAAAGAGCTTCGGCAGATCCCTGTGGGACTGAACGATCTTTGAATAGAGGTCGCAGAAGAGCGTCTCCGAGGTGGGGCGTACGCACAGCTTTTCCTGCAGTGGCTCTGAGCCTCCCAGGGTCACCCAGGCAGCCTCCGGGGCAAAGCCCTCCACGTGATCCTTCTCCTTCTGTAAAAGGCTCTCCGGAATGAACAGGGGCATATACACGTTTTCCACACCGGTTTCCTTAAACCTTCTGTCAAGCTCCTTCTGGATGTTCTCCCAGATGGCATAGCCATAGGGAAGATGAACCATGCAGCCTCTGACGCTGGAGTAATCCACCAGTCCGGCTTTCCTCACAACATCCGTATACCATTGTGCAAAATCCTCCTCCATGGAGGTAATCTGCTCCACAAATTTCTTTTCCTTTGCCATACAATCCTCCTGTAAAGATTACAGTTTTATTCGGCTTTTATCATATTTCAATTGGATGGATTTGTCAAGGCAAAGCCGCATGGGTGAACATCCTTTACGGATCGTGATTTTCTCTCTTCTTGACTTTGCCCTGCAATTGGCTTACTATTACAGAAACAGTTTAGGAGGACCTACAGCCGTTAGAGGGGAAAGGAGAGCAGCTCATGGGGGAGGGGGGAAGACCTTCGCGCCGGCAGACCCGGCAGAGGTTATACACGTGTCAGAATGCGGAGGGCTTTACTCTGGTGGAGCTGGTGGTGACCCTGGGGCTGCTGGTGATTTTGGCCGGCGTCTCCATTTTTGGACTGGTGGCCTGGCAGGATCACAGCAGATTGGAGCAGGAAAATAGCTATGCCGCCGTCCTGTACCTGGCGGCCCAGGAACAGCTTTCCCGGTATGGCCGCAGCGGGCAGCTCATGGAGCTGCAGGAACGCATCAGTCAGGGACAGGGCTATGTCCGGGAGATTTCGGCAGAGGAGCTGACGGACAGCCTGGGAAATCCTCTGAAAAGCAGCGATGTATGGCAGCAGGGGGAGGGGGTGCTCTGCTATGCATTGTGCGCGAAGGGGGATTACGCCGCGTATCTGGCGGGGGCCCTTTCCGATGAGGCAAAGGAGTATGGCGCGGACATTGTCTTTATGCTCCTGGAGGATTGCGTATATGACGCCAGCATATTAAATCAGAATATCAGCATTGAGTTTAACCCGGAGGGGGGACAGGTTTTCAGCGTCTGCTGCAGTGACAGGGAGGGACAGTTCGTGTACGGAGAAGCCGGGGCTGGCCAGGTGGACGTCCGTAATCGGGAGGAGAGCTATTTGAGAGATCACATGATCGGATGTTACGGGGGCGGAGTTCTTGTGGGAAACGCGGAAAAATAGGAGGAGACCATGAGCAGAAATCCTGAAAATTGCAGTAAAGAGCGGGGATCGGCGATGGTGGTGGCCATCGTTGTCAGTATGGTAATCATGGTGGCTTCACTGACACTGCTGCTGGTCACCTACTCTCTGTACGCCTCCGTTCAGGAAAACACAGGGCTTATGCAGTGCCGGGAGCTGGCGGTGTCCCTGAGTGATGAGGTGGGGCAGGAGATTATGAAGGGGTCTCCGGGACAGAGGGATGGACAGGGGGGGGATTTTCAGAGCTCCCTGTACAGCTATCTCCGGGCAAATCTGTGCCAGGAGCAGGTATGGCCCCGGTACGAGCCGGCGGGGACGGAAAAGCTGGAGGCGTGCAGTAAATATTTTATGCTGGAGATTCCCCCAGGGTACGAGGATATGGCGGATGAGATACTCATGACGCTGTACTGGACCGGAGAGGCGTGCCCCATACCGGATGAAGAGAAAGAGGAATCCCTTTTGGATGAAATCGGGAATGGGGGACAGGCTTCTGATAGCCTAAAAGAGCATGGGCAGGTTGTCCTCCACGTAAAAATCAGGGTGAGCAAAGGAGGGACTTCCTATACCCGGACGCAGGCCTACGCTCTGGAGGTAAGCAGGGAGTCCCAGGAGGAGATATTGACCGAGACAGCATACGGGACCACCATCGACAGCAACGAAAACTGGAGCTTTTCTGTATGGCAGGATTTGAATACAGGGGCCCTGGGAAAGCAGGTGAGGGATGAGGAAGGGTACAGAATGTAAAACGCGAAAAAGGTTATTGGAAAACAGGCAGGGTACGACCATGGCGGAGGTGCTGGTGGCCTTTGGCTTTCTGATGATCCTCATGGCGGCTCTTATACATTTGGCGGCCCTGTCATCCGACCTTTTGATGGCGGCCGGCGATATGGTTTCGGAGCAGGCCCGGTTTCAGGAGGAGCTTTGCAAAAGGGAGCATGACGTCCAGGCGGTGTCGGTGACGCCCCTGGAGGAGGCGGAGCTTGTGCTCTGGGAGGTGAAGATGGATGATACAGGCCAGAGCTTCGATAAAACAGGGATGAGCCTGAAGCTGGAGGGGGCAAGGCTTTTTCAGTGGACAGGACGCCGGTTGGGCATGAGGGTCTATCAGATTTTATATGACGGCGGTGAAATGGAAGAAGGAATTGTTCCATAAAAACAGAGGGTATTCAGGTATGGGAAATAAAAAGGGATTTACTTTGGTGGAGCTGACGGTTACGTTTGCGCTTTTGGCCATCTTTATTGCGGCGGGAGCAGCTGTCATCTCATCTGTAACGAATATTTATTATCAAGCCCAGGGAACCAGCTTCGCCGTGCAGGTTTCAGAAATCCTATGCAACAGGATTGCCCAGGAGCTGGAGCAGGCGGAGAACATTCCCTTCCAAAGCACGCTGGGAGCCCAGGGAGAAGCCCTGTATGTGACCCCGGAGGCGGTGGAATATGTGGATGGAGCCGGGCGGCATGCAAAAATAGAAGCGGCAGGGGAAGGAGACGGGGGATATCTTCAGATTACATACTATACGGCTGAAAGCGGCCAGGCCCAGACCATCCGCTGTTATGATGAGAAGGCCTATATGGGGTATTACATCAAAAGCCTTCATTTTGAGAAAGCCTCGGAAGCGTATTATGACAATGTGCTCCGGGTGGAGCTGGAGCTGTACAGCTCCCGGTATGGGGAATATGGAGTGACCAACTATATCTCATGCTACAATTTTCCCAGAGACAGCGGCGGGGATGACTGAGCAGTTTTGTGGGTCCCAAAGTCATACATTGCCATGCGGGCATGGCATGTATGACCTTTTGACCCCTGATATCATAAAATCCTAGTTATATTTTTTTCCTCCTTTTCATAGGATAGGCTATCGGCATGTGCTGGGGCGGGCTAAGAGGCTTTTTGCCGGCCATGAACCGGGGGCGATGCTGATGCATATGCGGGGCCTGATGAGAAGGGGGTTTTTATATGAATGACTGGGGAAAATCTGTGCTGAATCAGTATGAACTGGACTTTGACGCCATTCGCAGGGGAAAGGGCGTGCTGCTTTGCTCTGCCCATGGGCGCGAGTACTGCCTGCAGCCCTTTCGGGAAAGCGAGAAGCGTTTGCCGGAGGAAGCAGGGCTTCTCGCCTTTCTGTCCCAGCGGGGTCATCTGGTGGACAGTATTGTTCAGACTGCTGACGGCAGCTATATTGCCAGGAATGAATATCAGGATCCCTTTATTCTTCGACTCTGGCATCCGGGGGAGGAATGTGTCAGCACCGAGGCGGATAAGCTTATCCGGGGGGCTGAAAAGCTGGCTTCCCTTCATCTGGATATGGTTCATGTGCCGGAGCTGGTAAGTCCTGCTGCCATTGATTTGGAGCAGGAGGAGCGTACGGAGAAGGCTTTGGAGAGAAATCCGGAGGAGACCCGGCTCATTGAAAGCATGGAGGACGTTTTTGCCCGCCACAGCAGGGAGTTGAAGAAAATACAGTCCTTCGTGAAGCGGCGCAAGCAGAAAACCCCCTTTGAGGAGCTGGTGGCGGCAAGCCTGTCGGCTCATATGGAACAGGCGGCGGCAGCGGCGGAGCTTCTGATGCGCTCCGGGTATCAGAAGCTTTTACAGCAGGCAGTGAGGGAACGGCGCTTTATCCACGGCTCCTATAACTATCACTATGTATATCTGCTGAAGGATGGGGAGGCGGTGGTGAATTTTTCCAGATATGCCATTCAGGTGCAGATCCTGGATCTTTATGAATTTCTCAGAAAAAGCATGGAAAAAAATGCCTGGGATCAGGGGCTTGGGGAGCGTCTGATCGGCGCCTATCATGCCGTGCGGCCCATCTCCGGGCAGGAGATGCAGGTGCTGGCGGCCTGTCTGCTCTATCCGGAAAAATACTGGAAGCAGCTCAATACATACTATAATTCAAACAAGGCGTGGATTCCTCTTAGAAGTCAGGAAAAGCTGACCCTTGCGGTGGAGCAGAGCGCGCCCCGGGAAAAGTTTGTTAAAAAATTATCAATTTTATGCAAATGACTGTTGCAAAGAAAACAAGGATGTGTTAAAATGGGTTTAACCGTGGGTTATTATGCCCAGAAAGGCTTCAGAATACTTTTACGGAGGTAAAACAAAATGGCAAAGAAGGTCGTTTTAGCTGGCGCATGTCGTACAGCCATCGGAACTATGGGTGGTACCTTAAGCACCACACCCGTCGCTGAGCTTGGCGCAATCGTCATCAAAGAGGCGTTAAAGAGAGCGGGGGTTGCTCCCGAACAGGTGGATCAGGTATACATGGGCTGCGTTATTCAGGCAGGCCAGGGCCAGAACGTTGCCCGTCAGGCATCTATCAAGGCAGGTCTTCCCATCGAGGTGCCCGCAGTGACCATGAACGTGGTGTGCGGTTCCGGTTTGAACTGTGTTAATCAGGCGGCTCAGATGATTATGGCGGGGGACGCAGACATTGTGGTTGCAGGCGGTATGGAGAACATGTCCATGGCTCCCTATGCTGTTCCCCAGGCACGCTACGGCTATAGAATGAACAACGGCGTGCTGGTGGATACCATGATCAAGGATGCGCTGTGGGACGCATTCAACGACTATCATATGATCAAGACCGCGGACAATATCTGCGAGGAGTGGGGACTGACCCGTGAGGAGCTGGACGAGTTCGCATTAAAGAGCCAGCAGAAAGCGGAGGCTGCTCAGAAGAGCGGCGCTTTTAAGGCTGAGATCGTACCTGTGGAGGTAAAGAAGAAGAAGGAGACCATCATCTTTGATACCGATGAAGGCCCGCGTCACGGCTCCACCATGGAAGGGCTTGCAAAGCTTCGCACCATCAACCCCGGCGGATATGTAACCGCAGGAAACGCTTCCGGCATCAATGACGGCGCCGCAGCCATTGTGGTTATGAGCGAGGAGAAGGCGAAGGAGCTTGGTGTGAAGCCCATGGCTACATATGTGGCAGGCGCTCTGGCAGGCGTTCGCCCCGAGGTTATGGGTATCGGTCCCGTTGCCTCCACCAAGAAGGTTATGGCAAAGACCGGCATGAAGATCGAGGACTTTGACATCATCGAGGCAAACGAGGCATTTGCCGCACAGTCCGTTGCGGTAGGCAAGGAGCTGGGCATTGATGTGGACAAGCAGTTAAACCCCAACGGCGGCGCCATCGCTCTGGGACATCCTGTAGGCGCATCCGGCTGCCGTATCCTGGTAACGCTGCTTCACGAGATGCAGGCAAGGGGCGCTAAGACCGGTCTTGCTACACTTTGCATTGGCGGCGGTATGGGCTGCTCCACCATCGTTAAGATCGAGGATTAATCGAAGGATGTCAGGGGCAGAAAGCCGCTGGTATCAGACAGTTCTATAAATACATGAGGTGCATAATGGAATTTATTACATATGAAGTAACGGGACCGGTTGGTACCATCACCATCAACCGTCCCAAGGCGTTAAACGCTTTAAACAGCCAGGTGCTGGAGGAGCTGGATGCTGTGCTGGACAGCGTTGATCTGGACGCTGTGCGCTGCCTGATCTTAACCGGCGCAGGCGAGAAGTCCTTTGTTGCAGGGGCGGACATCGGCGAGATGAGCACCCTTTCAAAGGCAGAGGGCGAAGCCTTCGGCAAGAAGGGCAACGATGTATTCTTAAAGCTGGAGTCCTTCCCCATCCCCGTTATCGCGGCTGTAAACGGCTTTGCATTGGGCGGCGGCTGTGAGATCTCCATGAGCTGCGACATCCGCATCTGTTCTGAGAACGCAGTGTTCGGTCAGCCGGAGGTGGGTCTTGGCATCACGCCCGGCTTTGGCGGCACCCAGAGACTGGCAAGACTGGTAGGCCCGGGTATGGCAAAGCAGATGATCTACTCCGCCAGAAACATCAAGGCGGACGAGGCGCTGCGCATCGGCCTGGTAAACGCCGTATATCCCATCGAGGAGCTGCTTCCCGCAGCGCAGAAGCTGGCGGCCGCCATCGCAAAGAATGCGCCCATCGCTGTGAGAGGCTGCAAGAAGGCCATCAACGAGGGGCTGGAGGCTTCCTCCATGGCGGAGGCTGTGGCTATCGAGGAGAAGATCTTTGGGGACTGCTTTGAGACTGAGGATCAGAGATACGGTATGGCATTCTTCCTTGACAAGAACAAGGACAAGGTAAAGGAGCCCTTTAAAAATAAGTAAGATTCCCTCATCCGGATGGAGTTTTCTTCATCCGGATGTGTGACGAAAAAAATAATTTCAGGAGGATACAAACATGAAGGTTGGCGTTATTGGCGCAGGTACCATGGGACAGGGCATTGCGAAGGCATTTGCCCAGGTTGAAGGCTATGAGGTAGCTCTCTGCGATATCAAGCAGGAGTGGGCTGAGAATGGAAAGAACAAGATCGCTGCCGGCTATAAGAGATTAGTTGAGAAAGGCAAGCTGACACAGGAGGCTGTGGACGCCATCCTTGCCCGCATCACCCCCGGCTTAAAGGAAGACCTTTGCGCAGACTGCGACCTGATCGTTGAGGCTGCATTTGAGAATATGGAGGTAAAGAAGACCACATTTTCCGAGCTGGACAAGATCTGTAAGCCCGGGTGTATCTTCGCGTCCAACACCTCCAGCCTGTCCATCACAGAGATCGGCAATGGCTTATCCCGTCCCATGGTGGGTATGCACTTCTTTAACCCTGCGGACCGGATGAAGCTCATTGAGGTTATCGCGGGCGTGAACACACCGGACGAGGTGGTTGAGACCATCAAGAAGATTTCCGCAGAGATCGGCAAGACCCCCGTACAGGTAAACGAGGCGGCTGGTTTTGTTGTAAACCGCATCCTCATCCCCATGATCAACGAGGCAGCCTTCATCAAGATGGAGGGCGTTTCCGATATCGCAGGTATCGACGCAGCTATGAAATTGGGCGCGAATCACCCCATGGGTCCCCTGGAGCTGGGCGACTTTGTAGGTCTTGATATCTGCCTGGCAATCATGGATGTGCTTTATAAGGAAACAGGCGACAGCAAGTACCGCGCATGTCCGCTTCTTCGCAAGATGGTTCGGGGCGGCAATCTGGGCGTAAAGAGCGGCAGAGGCTTCTATGTATACAATGCTGACCGCACAAAGACGCCGGTTGATGCGCTGTAATCAGGTGTGAAACAAAGCTTTCAGGAGGAAAAACAAAATGGATTTTACATTAAGCAAGCAGCATGAGATGGCTAGAGCTCTTTTTAAGGAGTTCGCTGAGAACGAAGTAAAGCCCCTTGCACAGGAAATCGATGAGCAGCACAGATTCCCCAGAGAAACCGTGGAGAAGATGGCCAGATACGGCTTCCTTGGCATTCCCTTTGCCAGGGAGTACGGCGGACAGGGCGCAGACGCCCTTACATACGCCATGTGCGTGGAGGAGCTGTCAAAGGTCTGCGGCACCACAGGCGTGATCGTTTCCGCACACACCTCTCTCTGCTGCGATCCCATCGCAACCTACGGCACCGAGGAGCAGAAGCAGAAGTACCTGGTTCCCCTCTGCAAGGGTGAGAAGCTGGGGGCCTTCGGCCTTACAGAGCCCGGTGCAGGTACGGACGCCCAGGGTCAGCAGACCAAGGCGGTTCTTGACGGTGACGAGTGGGTATTAAACGGCTCCAAGTGCTTCATCACAAACGGTAAGGAGGCAGATGTTTATATCATCATCGCTGTTACCGGAAAAGTTGAGAAGAGAGGCCGTATGCAGAAGGAAATCTCCGCGTTCATCGTGGAGAAGGGCACGCCTGGATTTTCCTTTGGTACAAAGGAGAACAAGATGGGTATCTGCGGCTCTTCCACCTACGAGCTGATCTTTACAGACTGCCGCATCCCCAAGGAGAACCTCCTGGGTCAGAAGGGCAAGGGCTTTGCTATCGCTATGCATACTCTTGACGGCGGACGCATCGGTATCGCCGCACAGGCGCTGGGCCTTGCAGAGGGCGCTTTGGAGACAACAATCGCATACGTTAAGGAGAGAAAGCAGTTTGGCCGCGCTATCGCGCAGTTCCAGAATACCCAGTTCCAGCTGGCGGATATGGCCACAAAGGTACAGGCAGCCCAGCTCCTTGTTTACAAGGCTGCATGCAAGAAGCAGGAATATCAGACCAACCCCAAGATTTCCTACAGCGTGGAGGCCGCTATGGCAAAGCTCTATGCTGCTGAGGTTGCTATGGAGGTTACCACAAAGGCTGTTCAGCTCCACGGCGGCTACGGCTACATCAAGGAGTACGATGTGGAGCGTATGATGCGTGATGCGAAGATCACAGAGATCTACGAGGGAACTTCTGAAGTTCAGCGTATGGTTATTTCTGCAAACTTATTGAAGTAGGAGGACACAAACGTGAAGGTTATCGTATGTATTAAGCAGGTACCTGATACCAAGGGCGGCGTACAGTTTAACCCGGATGGTACATTGAACAGAGCAGCGATGCTCACTATTATGAACCCGGATGATAAGGCAGGTCTTGAGGCTGCCCTTCGGTTAAAGGATCAGTATGGCGCTGAGGTTACAGTTTTGACAATGGGTCTTCCTAAGGCAGCGGATGTACTTCAGGAGGCGATCGCCATGGGCGCTGACAAGGGCGTGCTCATCACAGACAGAGTTCTGGGCGGCGCTGATACCTGGGCGACATCCACAACCATCGCAGGCGCCATCAGAAAGCTGGACTATGACCTGATCATCACCGGGCGTCAGGCTATCGACGGTGATACCGCGCAGGTTGGCCCCCAGATCGCGGAGCACTTAGGACTCCCCGTCATCTCCTACGCACAGGAGATCAAGATTGACGGAGACTCCGTGATCGTAAAGCGTCAGTATGACGATGGATATCATATGCTGAAGGCGAAGATGCCCTGCCTGATCACGGCTCTTTCCGAGTTAAACGAGCCCCGCTACATGTCCGTAGGCGGAATCATCGACGCTTTGAATTCCGAAATCACCGTCCTTGGCAGAAAGGATCTGATCGATGTGGATGACTCCAATATCGGTCTGAACGGCTCCCCTACAAAGATCGCAAAGGCTTCCGACAAGGTAAGAAAGGGAGCAGGCGAGAAGGTTACCCCGGATTCCCCTGAGGACGCAGTGGAGTACATTGTGGGCAAGCTGACAGAGAAGCACATAATCTAATGTAAAGGAAGAGTGGTGAATAATATGGGCGCAATGAAACCAGAAGAAATCGCAAACTACAAGGGCGTATATGTATTCGCTCAGCAGGTAGATAATAAATTAAGCGGCATTGCATTTGAGCTGATCGGCGAGGGCAAGAGACTGGCAGAGAAGCTTGACACCGAGGTGACGGCAGTGCTGATCGGTTATCAGGTAAAGGATCTTGCAGACGAGCTGGCAGCCTACGGTGCTGACAAGGTGATTGTTGTGGACGATCCGGAGCTGAAGAATTACAGAACAGAGCCTTATGCGCATGCGCTGGCGTCTGTGATCGAGGAGTATAAGCCGGACATCATGCTGGTGGGCGCAACCGCCATCGGACGTGACCTGGGCCCCACCGTATCCGCAAGAGTAAAGACTGGTCTGACAGCAGACTGTACCTCTCTTGAGATCGGTGACTTCCCCCTGGTTGCCATCCCCGGCAAGGAGCAGAAGCACAATCAGCTTCTCATGACTCGTCCCGCCTTCGGCGGCAATACCATCGCGACCATCGCATGCCCGGACAACCGTCCCCAGATGGCCACCGTTCGTCCCGGCGTTATGCAGAAGCTGGACAAGGTGGAGGGCGCAAAGGCAGAGGTGATCGAGTTTAATCCCGGCTTTATCCCCAACAGCAAGTACGTGGAGATCCTGGAGGTTGCCAAGGCGGTTTCCGATATCAAGGATATCATGGACGCAAAGATCCTTGTATCCGGCGGAAGAGGCGTTGGCTCCGCAGAGAACTTCAAGATCTTGGAGGAGCTGGCAGAGGCCCTTGGCGGACAGATTTCCTGCTCCCGTGCAGTTGTGGACTCCGGCTGGAAGCCCAAGGAGCTGCAGGTAGGACAGACCGGTAAGACCGTTCGTCCGCAGGTATACTTCGCCATCGGTATCTCCGGCGCCATCCAGCATGTGGCTGGTATGGAGGAGTCCGACCTGATCATCGCCATCAACAAGGATGAGGACGCTCCCATCTTTGATGTGGCTGACTACGGCATCGTGGGCGACTTAAACAAGATCGTTCCCGCTCTGACCGAGAAGATCAAGGCAGCCATCGCGGCGAAGGCGGCGAACTAATCCGTAACAGATATAAACACCTTTGGCGGAAGGACAGCTTAAACTGTGCCTTCCGCTTTTTTGCGCGATACGCCCGGAGGGCGACCGCTGTGCTTGCACGAGCGGGCATCCGACGGGCAACGGTCATCGAGCGGCAATGCCGCGAGATGAGCGAGGTATCGCGGTGAGCGGGTAGGGGGAAGGAATCT
>CALWLH010000032.1 GCA_944381475.1 uncultured Lachnospiraceae bacterium
GGTGACCGCCAAGGTTAAGTACGAATATGTCCGCCAGTACCGGGGAAAGGGACCGGTGCTTTATGCGGAGGATGTAAGACTTACGGAAAAGCCCCAGGATGAGATTATCTATTTTTAAAGGAAAAGCCTCGGCTGCATGGGAGTAGCCGGGACTTTTCATTCAATAAACCCATAATGCTTTAATGCATGGGCGATACCATCCTCGTCGATGGATTTGGTAACAAACTCTACCTCCTCAAACAGACTTCTTGGGTCGCTGTTTCCCATAGCGATGCTGTGGGGAACATATCTCAGCATGGGAAGATCGTTGGTGCTGTCCCCTACTGCGTGGGCAGCACGCAGGGGCAGATGAAAGCGATCCAGAATAAACCGGATGCCAGTGGCCTTTGAATAGCCCCTTGGCACATATTCGCCAAAGCCATGTCCTCTGTCGATGTAATCAAACCAGTCTGAAATCTTCCTCACAAATCCTTTCAGATCACTGTCCGGCCTTTCAAAGGTAATGAATTTGTCAAAGTTAAAATGGTTTATGTCGAATCCGGCAGTGATCATATCAAGCTTTTCCAGCTGCCGGACAAGATGCCTCGTTTCCGGCAGAAGTATTCCAGCCGGGTCATAATAGATTCCGTGCCAGCTTTCAAACACGATATCCATCCTACAGATATTTGCCAACTCCACAATTTTTGCACACACTTCATCCGCCGTATGCTTATAAAACACCAGCTGGTCATTTAAAATAATATATGTACCGCAGGCGCAGATATAGCCGTCAAATCCCGCATGGAGCATATACGCATCCAGATTTGCCTGGGTTCTCCCCGTATTGATAAACATCTGGTGTCCGTTCTCCCGGGCTTTTTTGATGGCCCTCATTGCGCTGGGGGTGAATTCATTTTTTTCCGCAGGGAGCAGCGTTCCATCAATATCAAAAAACATAACCTTTTGTTCCTTCATCGCTACCTCTTTCTGACGCGCTTGCTGCGTCATCGTGGTAGCTTTGGAAGCTCACTTCCAAAGCTTACCGCCTGTAATTTATTCTGCGATAATGTAGCATATTTTCGTTGAAAATACAATCCCTGGAGACTTCCAGATTTTAGATAAAAAATTTTGCAAAAGCCCTTGTAGAAAGCGAAGTGTTTTGTTATACTATAGGTAATTTGAAAGCCTGGGGTGTTCGAAAAGCCTGTATTATTTTGAACCTACATGTTGACATCAGGGATTCCTATATTTATATGCCAATGTCAGGCCTCCTTATGAGTGGAAGACAGCGGTATATGTGCGGTTGCCCACCTAGCATCGGCTAGGCGTCAAAACTACAGGGACGGCATTCCGGGTTTTCAAGTTGTTTAAATATGACAGATTATGTCGGCTAAAAGCCGGCATATTTTTTTTGGCCGCGCATAAGCTATAGCAGTGGGACTGCTGTCAGGCAGCCCGGATGTGGAGCGGTGAAATGAATGATGCGTGGAAAAGAAGGCGGCTGCGAAAGGCCGGACTGATCGTGGCGGGCACCTTCCTCTTCGCAGGAGTGGTGCTTTTTTTGTGGCTTGGCGCTGAGGATGAGGAAGCTTCAGCAAAGCTGTATCAGCAGATGTTAAATGAAAACCAGAATACTGGAAGTATTTTTAAAAATGTGCTTTTGCTTGATTGTTCCGGGGCAGGGGACACCTATGAGCTGGTGTTTTTATGGAATGGCATAGAATTTACATAT
Source organism: uncultured Lachnospiraceae bacterium (assembly GCA_944381475.1). GTDB lineage: Bacteria > Bacillota > Clostridia > Lachnospirales > Lachnospiraceae > UBA4292. Next base: position 1,712 of record CALWLH010000032.1, read on the forward strand.
CCGGTGGAATCGGATCTGTCCCCTTACGTGGGGGAAATTGCGGATGTGACATTGCAGTCCGGCTATATTCAGGCGTTGGGATTAAAAAAGGAGCATATTCGGGGAAAAGTGCTGGCGGTTTCCGAGGATTATGTGGAATTGGAGGGAATCGGAACCCTTGAATTTACCGATGGCTTCCAGATGTATGCGGTATATGATGAGCCGATTTCCCAGACCAAAGAGGAAATTGTGCTGGGATATGAGAATCAGGAATTTGTCCTGGAGGAGGGCAAGGTGTGCGCGGCTTTGACTGTGGAGGAATTTCATGTGGATCAGATCCGGGTGCTCCTAAAGACCTCTGGCTACACCTCTGTTTTCCATGAGCAGGTGACCGTATCCTGCGAATCGGATTATCTGGTGGAGTGCGGGGACAGTGAGATTTTAGTTAACGGCGGAGAGAACATCAGCTTTCTGCCGGACAGTCTGTACTTTGCAGACGGTCTTATCAGCATTTATCCGGTGGATGAGGGAGAGATCAGCATTTCCAGCATCAACAGAGCCATCGGTGTTCCAAGCTATGAGGGCCGTATCGAGCTTCGTGCCTATGATGAGGGGATCGTGATTGTCAATGAGCTGGGGCTGGAGAATTACTTAAAGCGGGTGGTGCCCAGCGAAATGCCTCCCTCCTATGGCCTGGAGACTGCAAAGGTTCAGGCGGTATGTGCCAGAAGTTATGCCTACCGGCAGATACAGAATCGGTCTGCGGAATTCGGAACCTACTCCAAATATGGGGCCCATGTGGACGACAGCATTACCTATCAGGTATATAACAATTCCGGTGAAAACGAGATTTCTACCATGGCGGTCTACCAGACCACCGGGCGGGTGCTGGAATATCAGGGCAGCGTCATCGGAACCTATTATTTTTCCACATCCTGCGGCTTTACAACGGATTTGAGCATCTGGAATGACAATCCTGCTGCAGCGCCATATATTGTCAGCCAGGAGGTCAGCGTGGAGGCTGCCTCATCCCATACCGGGGAGGCCCCTTCCATGGATTTGCAGAATGAGGAGGTTTTCAGAAGCTTCATCAAATATACGGACCCGGATGCATTGGAGTCAGAGTATCCCTGGTACAGATGGAGCTTTTCGGCAGAGCTTTCAGAGCTGTCAAGAAGGATCAATGAAAAGCTGGCCTCCTGCATTGCCAGCAATCCATCTCAGATTTTGGTTCGCCAGTCAGACGGCTCCTATACTGCCGGGAATGTGGAGAGCATCGGGGAGCTGGTAAAGCTGACGGTGCTTTCAAGAGGCAGCGGCGGAGTGGTGAGCCAGCTATTGATCGAGGGCACGGATGCGGCGGTGGTTGTCTGCAAGCAGGGGAATATCCGAAAGCTTTTGGGCGATTCTGCCCAGATTTACAGCAATGGTCTGTCCAATGCCACCAGCGGCACCAATCAGCTTCCCAGCGCCTTCTTCTGTCTGGAGGAGGTCTATACCGATGGAGTGCTTACCGGCTATACGGTTTATGGCGGCGGTAATGGCCATGGAGCGGGCATGAGCCAGAACGGGGCGAAGGAGCTGGCGGACGCGGGGCTGACTTATATGGAAATACTGGAATACTTCTATCAGGGGGCCAAGGTGGTGCAGCTTGCGGAAGAGTGATTGCTGCTTTATTTTTTAATATTTCATGTGCCGCCGGAGGTGGAATATGTACAAAACAAAGTTCCTATTCTTTTTCTCTATCAAAAAAGGCAGTGGATACAAATATAATTCTTACCAATGAGGTTTGAAAGAAATTTATTAAATAAACATAGATCAATAGAAGCAATAAGCGATAAGAATATTATTAAAAGCCTTGACGAATATGGAAAATATTATATAATGTAACAAAGGGATAACTTGAAAATAAAAAGCCTTAGAAATATATAAAAATACCATAATATTATCTTTGCAATTAGTATATAAATGTGGAATTGTAAAAATATATTTAACATATGAAATTATACGTCGAGAATAAAGTAGTAGCATGGGTGAGACCATAAAAGGTATTTCTTTAATTAGGTGAAACCTGTTATTATATTTATGTTGTAAAAAAGAGTGTTTTTAGAATTAATATGTAGCCCGTTTAGAATTTATAGAATATTCTTGGAGAAAATGGATTGATTTAAGAAAACTAGAGAAATATTAGATATAAGTATCCTTGAAAAACGAATATTTAAAAATACCAAAAATAATATATTGATAAATTAAACGATTTGCTAGGTGCTAAAATAATGGAAAAAAGTTATGTGGAGTTTTGTGGAGAATCTTTAGAGAAATATGGTGACCGCATAGCATACACTTATGTTAATGCAAAAAATACATTGCGCCACATGTCATTTAGATTACTGCTAAAAAATATTTCCATATTTAGAAAATATATAAAAGAACAAAAGTTAATGCTTATTTTTGTAAATAATAATATTGAAAGCATCGTTGGATATTTGAGTGGGATTATAGAAAAAACAAAAGTAATAATGATAAGAGGGAATCTGCATAAGGAACCCTGTAATAAAATAGTAACGGATTTTAAGCCGGATTATTTATGGATGAAAACAAATGCGTTATCATTAGAGGGATACTCGTCAAAATTTGCATGGAATGAGTATTCACTTTACGAAAGAGAAGAAAAGTCAGATATTTTGATAAATGAGGATATTGCGTTGTTATTGCCAACTTCTGGTACAACAGGTGCTTCCAAATTTGTTAAATTGACATACGAAAATATAGAAAATAATACAAGAGACATTATCGATGCTTTAATGGTATCAAAAGAAAGCGTTACAATAACATCCTTACCAATTTATTACACATATGGCTTGTCCTTAATAAATACTTATTTGGTACAAGGAGCAAGAGTTATATTAACAACTCTCAGTTATTTTCAGTCAGAGTTTTGGGAATTGTTTCGAAGAGAGAAGGTATCTTCAGTTTCTGGTGTCCCCTTCTTTTATTAAAATTTATTCAAAATGAATATAGAAAAGATGGGGCTTTTTAGTTTAAAAGTAATGACACAGGCGGGAGGAAAACTTCTACCTGAGCTTCAAAGATATTTTAGTGCATATGCTACTAAAAACGGAATAAGATTTTATGTTATGTATGGACAAACAGAAGCAACTGCCAGGATGACGGTATTACCTTATCATATGGCTGAAAAAAAATCGGAAGTGTGGGTTTACCTATAGGAAGTGGAGAAATAATAATTAAAAAGAAGGGAGAAGAACGAGAGGGAGATATTATTTATTTTGGTAAAAACATTTTTGGTGGTTATGCTACTAGAAGAACAGATTTAACTTATCTTGTGCAGAAGGAATGTTTAATTACGGGAGATGTGGGGTTTAAAGATAATGATGGATATTTATATATATGCGGAAGGACAGATCGATTAGTAAAACTTAATGGGAATCGTATAGATTTAAATGAATTAGAAGATCTCATATTTAGAAAATATAATATTATTTGCAAATGTACATTAAAAAATGATCTCATATATGTATATGATACTAAAGATATAACTAATATAGATGATTTTTTGTGTGAAATCACAGGCTTAAATAAAAAATATTTTTGGATAATTAAAGGGGACAGTATTTTACGTAATGAATACGGAAAAATTAAGAGTTTTTAACAAAAAGATTTATATGCTAAAATCCTAATAACTTGTATAAATGAAGATCATAATAAAAATTAGGGAGGAAGTGTAAAGATTAAGTGCTGAAAAAGGTTTTTAAAGAATATAAAAAGGGGGGTCTATAGATATAGAAATGTTACATATAAGAAAAGACTTATGTTGTCAGGAATAATGCATTATTGTAAAAATTTAAACTTAGGAAAGTCGATTACTTGGCTCTATACTGCAATATAATAATTGCAGTATAGAGCTAGCTACAAGGTATTAAAAATTATTAGTACATAATATTTAATTATGTATAAGTTTAGTAAATATCGAAAGTGAGGGAAAGATTTTTATATAAAATATCTTTTAAGAGAATAATGATGTTAAATGAAGCTAAAAATTTAATTGAAGAAATTATTAAACAAAATTCATGTATTCAATATAAAAATTTATCTGGGAAAAGATTTTTTGAAGATTTAGAGTTTGATTCTTGAGGCATAGTTCAGATGATGTTAGATATAGAGGAGACCTTTCAAATAAAAATAAATAATATGTATGAATATATAGAACATTTAGAAACTGTTGATTGTTTTGCAGAATGGATGTTAAAAGAATTGGAAGAGACTTATGGTAAATTTGCTTGATTGGGCTAATTACAATTATAATATAGTTCCTCTATATATAAATAAGAACCATGATAAAACTTTACAACCCTGGTCTTCTTGGGAAGATGTTCCAATTTTGAGTAAAAATGAATTTGTTTTATCTGGCGAAAATGCATTAACTTTTTATAGTTTGCCTATGTTATATCATAATCAACTTTTTAGTTTTCGAACATCTGGAACTACTGGAAAATATTCGAACATATATTTGAAAAGAGCAGATTATAATCGATCAATGCTTGATTTGTGGTTTTATAGAAAAAAATATTATGGAATAAATCCAGGAGATAAAATGTGTTATTTTTATACAAGTTACAGAGACAATGAAGCTTATGATTTTCAGGAGCATAAAAATCAATTAGGTTTTAGCAAAAAAATTTAACAGAAAAAAGAATGATAGAAATATATAAAAAAATGAAAGAATTTAAACCCGTATGGTTAATAATTCAACCAAGTATAGCTAATCTAATGTATGAATGCTTAACAAGTAATAATCTTCCTCTAATTACTTCAATCTCTTATGTAGAGTTAACAGGTGAAATATTAGATACTACTGTTCGCCAAAAAATGAAAAAATTATTTGATTGTCATGTGGCAAACCAGTATGGAGCAAATGAAGTAAACTCTATCGCCTATGAGTGTCCTTGTGGTAATATGCATATAATGGAAAATAATGTGTATGTAGAAATTATAAAAGACAGGAGATGTGTTTTAAATGAGATGGGGGAAATATGTATTACTTCATTGACTAATTCTGCTATGCCTTTAATTCGTTATCTGATTGGTGATATTGGAAAACTTAAACGGTTTCATTGCGAATGTGGAAATAAAGCACCTATTCTTGAACATATTTATGGTCGCAATTCTCAATGGATTATTAATGAAAGCAATAATAAGATTACACCATATATTATTGTTGGTGTGTTTAATCATATTAACAGAGTATTCAATGAGGTTATAATTCAGTATCAAGTCATTCAAAATTCTTATACATCATTTTTGATTAAACTATTTTTAGAGGATACAGATATTCCTTATAATTTTATTGAATATGAAATAAAACGGAAGTTAAAAGAAGAATTAAATTTTACGTTTAATCTTGAATTTAAATATTATGACGACTTTTTTGATAAATATGGAGAAGAGAAACATTCTTTCTTTTTTAATTTGATAACACAATAATAAATTTGATAAATAATTATAAACTTTATACATGAAACTAGTAAGATTTATAAATGTTTAGACAAGGCAAGGAGGAAAAATGTTAAAACAATTAATATGTGATATGGCAATTGGCTTGGTTGTGATTAATTCGGTAAGTAGACCACTTACCGTGCTAGCTTATGAAGGAATCGGAGATAATATTGTAAGTGATATTACTATCGCAGATTGGTATAACGAAGACGGAGAACTTCAATATCCTATAACTATGGATGATGAGCGTTGGCCTGAATTATATTCTATGGAAAATAAGTACTAGGCATAAATATGTCATTTGCTGTGTGGATGAATATTATATTCCGGGAACACTTATGTATTGTAGACAGCATTTTGAACATAACATCCTGATTTATGGTATACATAATAATCGGTTTTGCGTAGCAGGATATAACGAGAGACAGCATTTTTCTTATTTTGAAGTGCCAAAGAATAATATAATTCGAAGCAAACCACAAAAAATAACATTATTGACGCTTAGGGAAGATTACGAATACAGATTGGATAGGTATTATATTATCAAGCAGTTAAAGCAATTTATTAATATGGAACCAGTTGACCCTGTGGGAGCTTATAAAAAAGATGGACAATTGCTAGGGCTGGATGCCTGTGAAGAATTAGAAAAAAAACTAATAAATGATGTTGACCAAAATTTTCTGATAGAGTTAAGACCTTTTTATCTTGTAAGGGATCACTGTCGTGTAATGCTTGAGCGTATGAGAATACTTTTGGAAGGCACAGATAACGGAAAAACACTTGTAGACAACTATGCTCATAGTGTGAAAAAATACGAAATATTTTTGCTATCACTCATAAAATACAATTTATCTAAAGATGTTGAGAATAAGGTAAAAATACAGAAGGATTTTCAGAGATGGATATACGATGAGAGAAGATATATATGTCAGTTCATTGCATATTTAGAGAGAGAAATAAAGTAACATTTTAATTTAGGTATATATTTATATCTGGAATATAATATATATTATCATTGAGTATATTTTGTTCGTAAGCTATAAATATAGCTAAAATCTGACTTATTTTTATGTTTAATAGTAAATGTAATAAAATTTTAGACATAATACTTTTAAATTATCCTATTATTCTTCTTGAATAATTTGCAAAGGTAGGAAACGATACAAAGCTTTGCTTTATCTGTAGAGTAGCATTTTTATAGTTTATCACGATGAAACTCCCAAAAATCATCTATATTGAATCAAATCTGGCAAATGTCCTGTAAGGAAGTTCTTTGATATCGGCGTTCAGGGAAACATCTGCTTGTAGTCTGTGACAGCAGTGTATGAGAACTTGCAGAAAACGAATACTTCGGCAATATAATTTTTGAGAGCACCCTAATTTTAGCTTGCTAAATTCAGAATTTGAATTTATAATAAATATCGTTAAAAATTGCAGGCAGGAGGAACGCTACTATGGCAAAGATTCAGATGAAAACCCCACTTGTTGAGATGGATGGAGATGAGATGACCCGAATCCTCTGGAAAATGATCAAGGATGAGCTTCTTCTCCCCTTCATCGATTTAAAGACGGAATATTATGACCTGGGACTGGAGTATAGGGACCAGACCAATGACCAGGTGACCTATGACTCCGCAAAGGCGGCGTTAAAGTACGGCGTGGCTGTAAAATGCGCCACCATCACCCCCAATGCAGCCCGGGTGAAGGAATATAACCTGAAGGAGATGTATAAAAGTCCCAACGGCACCATCCGTGCCATTATGGACGGCACCGTTTTCAGAGCCCCCATCATCGTCAAGGGCATCGAGCCATATGTGCGGACCTGGAAGAAGCCCATCACCATTGCCAGACATGCCTACGGGGATGTGTATAAGGCTACAGAGATGAAGATACCCGGACCTGGAAAGGTGGAGCTGGTGTATACCCCCAAGGAGGGCGAGGAGGTCAGAGAGCTGGTGCATGAGTATGACTGCGCCGGGGTGGCGCAGGGGATGCATAATCTGCTTCCCTCCATTACCAGCTTTGCCAGAAGCTGCTTCAACTATGCCCTGGACACCCGCCAGGATCTGTGGTTCGCCACCAAGGATACCATCTCAAAAAAGTATGACCACACCTTCAAGGATGTATTCCAGGAGCTGTACGACACAGAGTATAAGGACAAGTTTGAGGCTGCTGGAATCGAGTATTTCTATACCCTCATCGACGATGCGGTTGCCAGAGTGGTAAAGAGCGAGGGGGGCTATATCTGGGCCTGCAAGAACTACGATGGGGATGTGATGAGCGACATGGTTGCCACCGCATTTGGCTCCCTAGCCATGATGACCTCCGTGCTGGTGACTCCGGACGGAAAGTATGAGTACGAAGCTGCCCATGGAACAGTACAGAGACATTACTACAAGTATCTGAAGGGAGAGGAAACCTCCACCAATTCCGTGGCTACCATCTTTGCCTGGAGCGGCGCTCTCAGAAAGCGGGGACAGCTGGACGAGCTTCCGGAGCTTATAAACTTTGCGGATTGTCTGGAGGCTGCCACCATTGAGACCATCGAGGAGGGCTACATGACCAAGGATCTGGCGCTGGTATCTACCCTGCCGGAGATCCATCCTTTAAACAGTGAGGAATTTATCAGGGCGATTGCCGAAAGACTGGCAAAGAAGCTGGAAAAATAACCTGACTGATCATAAGTAAGATCGTACGGCATTCTTCCAGCGGGGGAATGCCGTAATTCGCTTTGGCTTGTCGGATGAAAGACATAAGAAATGCATTGAAACGGATTATTTTCGTATAATTATAAGGGAAGAAAATGGTTGGAAGTTTAAACTTCCAATTCTGTCATGATGACGCAGCGAGGGCGTCAGAAAGAGGTAAGGATGAGGATTAAGGATGGCTTTATCTTGAGAACTGTGGGAAAGGAACGGGTGGTGGTTGCCGTGGGCGAGGCCAGTATTGGCTTCAACGGCATTATTCACCTGAATGAAACCGGAGAATTCTTATGGAAGCAGCTGGAAAAGGAGAATACTCCCAAAGGAATGCTGGAGGCTCTTCTTGCCGAGTATGACATCGGGGAGGAGCAGGCAAAAAAGGATATTGGGACATTTATCGAAAAGCTGCGCAGGGAAGAATTAATTGAGGAATAGTAACAGGAGGAAATAACATGAAATTTTCAGAAATGCCCTATGAACGGGTGGACATGGAAGCTCTAAAGAAGAAGGCGCAGGAATGGATGAAGCGTTTTGAGGAGGCAAAGAGCGGTGAGGAACAGTTTGCCATTAAGCGGGAGCTGGATAAGGAGCTGGAGCATGTGTCTTCCATGATGACCATCGCCTCCATCCGCAACAGCATCAACGTGGCGGACGAGTTCTACAAGGCGGAGCAGGACTACTATGACGAGCAGGGGCCCATCCTGACTGGAATCGTCAATGCATTCAATAAAGAGATGTATGAATCCCCTTACCGGGCCTATCTGGAGGAAAAAATTGGCAGCGTGGCCTTTAAGAGCATTGAGCTGGCCCTCAAGTGTTTTGATGAAAAGATCATTCCCCTTATGCAGAAGGAGAATGCCCTGGTTTCTCAGTACGAGGAGCTTCTGGCAAAGGCTGAGATTGACATGGACGGAGATGTGGTGAATCTCTCCGGCCTCGGAAAATATCTGTCAAGCCCGGACAGGGAGGTAAGAAAGAAGGCGTCAAAGAAGCGCAGCGCATTCTTTGCAGAGCATCTGGAGGAGTTTGACAGTCTCTATGACCAGCTGGTGAAGAACCGGGATGCCCAGGCGAAGGCTTTGGGATATGAAAACTATACCCTGATGGGATATGCGCGCATGAACCGCAACAGCTATGACCGGCAGATGGTGGAAGCCTTCAGGGACCAGGTGAAAAAATACTGGGTGCCTTTCTGCGAGAAGCTTCACGATGAGAGGAGAAAGCAGCTGGGCCTTTCTAAGCTGGCCTACTATGATGAGGGCATGTACTATCCCCAGGGAAATCCAAAGCCCACAGGTACTCCAGAGGAAATCCTCGCAAACGGTCTTCAGATGTATCAGGAGCTTTCACCTGAAACAGGAGCCTTCATGCGCTTTATGGTGGAAAATGAGCTCTTCGATGTTCTTGGCAGAAAGAATAAGCGCACCGGAGGTTATATGACCTATATTCCGGACTACAAGGCCCCCTTTGTGTTCGCAAACTTTAACGGCACCAGCGGGGATGTGGATGTGATCACCCACGAGTGCGGCCATGCCTTTCAGGGCTACGTGTCCCGGGACTATGAGATTTCCGAGTGGCGGGATATCACCATGGAGACGGCGGAGACCCACTCCATGTCCATGGAGTTCTTCACGGAGCCCTGGATGGAGCGATTCTTCGGGGAGCGGGCTCCCGAATACGTGAAGATGCACCTGATGGACGCCATCTGCTTCATCCCCTATGGCTGTATGGTGGATGAGTTCCAGCACATTGTCTATGATCATCCGGAGCTGACACCCCAGGAGCGCCGGGCGGAGTGGAGAAAGCTGGAGCTGGTTTACAAGCCCCATCTGGACTATGAGGACGACGAGTACTACAATGGGGGCGGCTTCTGGCAGAAGCAGCACCACATTTACAGTTATCCTCTCTACTATATTGATTACTGTCTGGCCCAGACCGACGCTCTTCAGTTTAAAGTGTGGATGGACAGGGATTACAAGGCTGCATGGGAGAATTACCTGAAACTGTGCAAGCTGTCCGCAAAGGATTATTTTGTGAATATGATTACAGCCTGCGGCCTGAAGAGCCCCTTTGAGGAGGGCACCATCAGGGAGCTGGTGGAGGCGCTGGATAAGTAAAATTTTGCTTCCCGGATATTTTTGAGAGCAATTCAAAAATGTCCGGGATTTTTTGTTTAAAAAACTGTAATCAAATGTTCGGTTGCATTCACAGCTCCGATTGGGTATAATAGAACAGAACATGTCAATAATTGGGTTTTTTACGCTGGATATTGGATGAATAGGTGAAGTATGTCGGAAAACGGTTTTTTGGTAAACAGTAAACTGGTAAAAAAAGGTAAAAAGGGAATTTTGAGTGTGGTTTTTGGGCGGACAGCCTTTATTGTCCTGCTGATTTTGTTTCAGCTCGTTATTTTGATTGGATCGGCCACATACCTGGGACAGTATCTCTACGTTGCCCTGGGAGGCTTTACTGTACTGTCCGCCATCAATATGCTGTTTATCTTAAATACGGAGGATGATCCCAACGTCAAGCTCAGCTGGTGCATCCTCATCGGGCTGATTCCAGTCGTTGGCATCATCCTGTATTGGTTTGTCAGAAAGGATCTGGGGCACCGGGTGGAAAAGCGGGTGATGGCCGCTGTGATCGCAGAGAGCAAGCAGTTTGTCCCTAAGCAGGAAGCGCTGATGAAGGAGTTAAAGGAGGAGAATCTTTCCCTCTATAATCTTGCCCGGTATACCGCTGCCAACGGGGGCTATGCGCCCTATAAGAATTCCTCGGTGCGCTATTTTCCCTTGGGAGAGGATAAAATGGCGGCGCTGCTTGAGCAGCTGAACAGCGCAAAATCCTTTATATTCATGGAGTATTTTATCATCAACAAGGGCTCTGTGTGGGAGGAGGTTCTAAACATTCTTGCAAAGAAGGCCGCGGAGGGCGTGGAGGTTCGCATTTTATATGACGGCACACTGTCCCTGCTGGCCCTGCCCTACAGCTATCCCAGCCAGCTGGCAAAGCTGGGCATCAAGTGTAAGGTGTTTTCCCCCATCCGTCCCTTTGCGTCCATTGCATACAATAACCGGGATCACAGAAAGGTTGTGGTAATTGACGGCAGGGTGGCCTTTACCGGCGGCATCAATCTGGCAGACGAGTATATGAACAGAAAAACGGTCTACGGTCACTGGAAGGATACCGCTGTGGAGGTGACGGGAGAGGCTGTCTACGGCTTTACACTGATGTTTCTCCAGATGTGGAATGTGACGGAATGGAAGAGGGATTTTGAAACCTATTTAAAGCAGTGTACCGCATCGGTGAAAAATGCCCCCGGTGTTGTCATCCCCTATGGGGACAGTCCGCTGGATCACGAAAATGTGGGAGAGATGGTTTATCTGGACATCATCAACCGGGCCCAGAGGTACGTATATATCATGACTCCCTACCTGATCTTGGACAATCAGCTGATCACCGCCCTGTGCTTTGCCGCCAAGCGGGGAGTGGATGTGCGAATCCTCCTGCCCCATATTCCGGATAAGAAGTATGCCTTTGCCCTGGCAAAAACCCATTATCCCCAGCTGTGCCGGGCGGGAGTAAAGCTTTATGAGTATACCCCGGGCTTTGTTCACGCAAAGGAATTTGTAAGCGATGATGTGCGGGGAGTGGTGGGCACCATCAATCTGGACTACAGAAGCCTGTATCTGCATTTTGAGTGCGGAGTATATATGGAAGGAGTGGAAGCTCTTTCGGACATTATCAGGGATTTTGAGGAATGCTTCGAGAAATCCATGGCTGTGACGGCGGAGACCATCAAACATACCGCCATCTGGTATAAGATGTTTGGCCCTCTGCTCAAGCTTATTGCACCGTTAATGTGAGAAGGGAGAGAATTTCAGCTTTTCCATCATGATCTGAAGGATGGTACGGTATGGTGCGATATTCCAATGGAGAATTTAAGATATCCGTCCGCCAGCTGGTGGAATTTATATTAAAGAGCGGCGACCTGGACAACAGGCGCAGTGCCAGGAGAGAGCTGGCTATGCTGGAGGGGACGAAGATTCACAAGAAGCTGCAGAACCAGATGGGGCCGGGCTATACCCCGGAAGTGCCCATGAAGCTGTCCATTCCAGTATGGATGAGCGGGGAGGATGAAGGGGATCCGGACTATGTGATCGCCCTGGAGGGAAGAGCGGACGGGATTTTTGAAATTCCCCAGGAGGAAGCTCTGGGGGTTGATGAGATCAAGGGCATGTATGCGGATGTGGAGCTTTTTGAAAAGCCTCTGGAGGTACACCGGGCCCAGGCCATGTGCTATGGATATATCCAGTCTCTGGCCAGTAAATGTGATGTGTATATCCAGATGACCTATGTGAATCTGGATACAGAGCAGATAAAACGTTTTAAAGAGCAGTTTACCCATGCGCAGCTGGCGGAGTGGTTTGAGGCATTGATCAGTGAGTATAAAAAATGGTGTACCTTCTGCTATCAGCATCATCTGGATTTTGTCTCCACTGCATTGAAATGTGAATTTCCTTACCCTTACCGTCCCGGTCAGCGGGAGCTGGTGGTGAGCGCCTACAAAGCGCTCAGGCAGGAGAAACCTCTTTTTATTCAGGCGTCTACCGGTATCGGAAAGACCCTCTCCACAGTCTTTCCTGCCATCCGCATCATGGGTGAGGAGAGAGCGGAGCGGGTGTTTTATCTGACTGCAAAAACCATCACCAGAAGTGCGGCAAAGGAGGCCGTGGAGCTTTTGCAGGAGGAGGGTCTGGCAGCCTCTTATCTTCTCATCACCGCCAAGGAAAAGGTATGCGCCCTGTTGAATAATCCCGCCTATGAAGCGGAGGCTATGGAGTGTAATCCGGAGGTCTGTCCTTATGCCAGGGGGCATATGGACCGGGTAAATGGAGCAGTTTTCGAGCTGATCACTGCGAAACGAGCCATCTGCCGGGAGGATATCCTGCAGATGGCTCAAAAGCACCAGGTTTGTCCCTTTGAGCTGAGCCTGGATGTGGCCTACTATGTGGATGTGATTATCTGCGACTATAATTATGTATTCGACCCCCATGTGCGTCTGCAGCGTTTCTTTGGGGAGGGAGATCAAAGCGGCTCCATCTTTCTCATCGATGAGGCCCATAATCTGATAGACCGGGCCAGGGAGATGGTGAGCGTCACCCTTATTAAGGAGGATTTTGTAAAGTGCAGAAAGCTCATCCGTGAGGTGAGCCGCCATATGGCGAACCGTATTGAAAAATGCAACAAAGCCCTGCTGGCGCTCAAGCGCGGGGGAGATGCGTTTCACGTATACAGGGATCTGTCTGAGATCGATCAGCTGGTGACAGAGGTGGAAGGGCTTTACGATGAATTTGCCCGTTTTACAGAGTGTTATCCCGGATTTTACAACAGGGATTTCTCTGCGCTGTACTTCACAGTGAGGGATTTCTGTCACTGTCTGGAGCACCTGGGAGAGGGATATGTGATTTACAGTCAGATCGATGGAGAAGGACAGTTTATTCTAAAGCTTTACTGCACGGATCCCTCCAGTCATTTAAAGCGCTGTATGCTGATGGGGAAAGGCAGCATCCTTTTTTCCGCCACCATGCTGCCCATCGCCTATTACAAGCGGCTGCTGGGAGGAGAGCCGGAGGACTATGCCATCTATGCCCGGAGTCCCTTTGACACAGGAAAGCGTCTGCTGCTTCTGGGGGATGATGTGAGTACAAAGTACACCAGGCGGACTGACAGTGAGTACCATAAGATCGGGGAGTATATCCGGAAGGTCACCCATGCCAGAAGAGGAAATTACCTGGTATTTTTCCCCTCCTATGCTTATATGGAGCGTATAGCGGATGAGCTTTGGGATATGAAGGATGAACTGGAGCTTCAGAGCAGCCGCATGAACGAAGCTGAGAGGGAGGAGTTTTTGACAGGTTTTCAGGAAAATTCGTCGGGAGAAAAAAACCGAATCGGCTTATGCGTTATGGGAGGTATTTTTTCCGAGGGAATTGACCTGAAGGGGGACCGCCTCATCGGGGTGATTGTGGTGGGAACCGGTCTGCCCCAGCTTAGCAGGGAGCGGGATCTTTTAAAAGATTATTTTGATGAGCAGAACATGGATGGGTTCTCCTACGCCTATCAGTATCCCGGCATGAATAAGGTGCTTCAGTCCGCCGGACGGCTGATCCGCACGGAGGAGGACCGGGGGGTAATCCTGCTGCTGGACGATCGTTTTGCACGCCGGGATTATCGGGCGCTTTTTCCAAGGGAGTGGGCGGATATGCGCATGACCAATCTCTCTCAGGTGGAGGAGGATGTGAAAGGGTTCTGGAGCAGGGTGTAATTTCAAGATCCTTTTGCCGCAGAGAAACTGCTTGCCTTTTCACTCTGAAAATGATAAACTAGATGATGTTTTGTAAAATAGATACTATTTCTACACAAATCCTGACCGATTCAGATTAAAGTCAGAAGGGAAGCTTAGCCCAGGCACTGTAGCCTTTAAGCCCTGAGGGGCGCTGCCCCTATATATCCTATATCCGAACCGGCTGAAATAAAAACAGAATGGAGAATATTGAAAGAAATGCCTCAGAAATTTATAAAAACTCCGGTAAAAGGCATGTGTGATATGCTGCCATCGGACATGCGCCTTCGGGAGCGGGTGCTGTCCATGATCAAGAAAACCTATGCCGCCTACGGCTTCATGCAGATTGAAACTCCTGTGATGGAGCATATCGAGAATCTGACCAGCAAGCAGGGAGGCGACAATGAAAAGCTTATCTTTAAGGTGATGAAGAGAGGCGCGGAGCTTGCCAGGGCCATGGAGGTGGGAAATGGCGAATTGGCGGACAACGGCCTGCGCTATGACCTGACGGTTCCCCTTGCCAGGTATTACGCCAACAACAAGGAGAAGCTTCCAAGTCCCTTCAAATCCCTGCAGATCGGAAATGTTTGGCGTGCGGACAATCCCCAAAAGGGAAGATTCAGGCAATTTACCCAGTGTGATATAGACATTTTGGGGGATGAATCCAACCTGGCGGAGATGGAGCTGATTACGGCTACAGCCGCCATGCTGTCCCAGATTTTTGAGGAGATCAGCATGAGCGAGTTTACCATTCATATCAATGACCGCCGGATTTTAAGCGGTGCGGCACGGCAGGCAGGCTTTACGGAGGAACAGGTTGGCGCTGTTCTGATCTCCCTGGACAAGTTTGATAAAATAGGCCTGGAGGGAATACGAAGGGAACTGCTGGAAAACGGTTATGACGAAGGCGCCGTCAGTCGGTATCTTTCCGTGTATGAGACATTGGCGGAGGGGATTACATGCCAGGACTTCTGTGCCAAAATCGGCGAGGAGTATCTTCCAAAGGAGGTTGTAGAGAATTTGACAGAGATTACATCCTGTGTCAGTCCCATGCTTCCGGCGGGAGTAAAGATTATTTTTGACCCTACACTGGTGCGGGGCATGGGATATTATACTGGGCCCATCTTTGAAGTCACCATGGACGGCTATAACTTCGCTATCGCAGGCGGAGGACGCTATGACCATATGATCGGGAAGTTCTGCGGTCAGGAGGTCTGCGCCAGCGGTTTTTCCATAGGATTTGAGAGAATCGTGACCATCTTAAAGGATCATCTGGAGGGAAAAAGTCCTTTGATGGAGGGCAGCGTTGCCTATCTCATCGATAAAAGGGTTCCCGCAGCGAAAAAGGCGGAGGTTTTTGCAGAGGCAAAAGCCCTTAGAGAGCAGGGAGCCACGGTGACCATCCAGCCCATGAAAAAGAATGCCAAGAGACAGATGGAGCTTCTGGAGGCAGAGGGGTATCAGAGGTTTGAAAAAATTTACGAATAAAAACAAAAAGCATTATTGACGTATCAGACAAAATAGACTATAATCCCATTAGTACAGAAGTAAAGGCGCTTTGGTAGACCAAGGCGCCTTTTTTAATGGAGGGATTTTATGTACAGAAAGCTTGTGGATCATGCGGATGACACCAATCGTTTGCTTGCCCGGTATGGTGTAAAATTTGGGATTTACAAAAACGGGGAATTCAAGGAGCAGCTGTTTCCCTATGATCCCATCCCCCGGATCATCTCCAGAAAGGAGTTTGATTATCTGGAGGCAGGTCTTCGCCAGCGGGTGGACGCGTTAAATGCTTTTTTGTTTGATGTTTACCACGACAAGAATATCATCAGGGACGGCATTATTCCTGAGGATTTTGTCTATTCCTCCAAGGGGTATCTTCCGGAGTGCGAGAAGATTACCCCTCCCGGAAATATCTACAGTCACATTTCCGGCATTGACCTGGTGCAGGCCGGCGACGGCACCTGGTATGTTTTGGAGGATAACCTGCGCATTCCCTCCGGCGCCTCCTATCCCCTGATTGCCCGGGAGATCAGCAGGCGGGTATCTCCGGAAACCTTTTCCGAGACGGAGATCATGCCGAACCGTTATTATGCCGCGAAGCTCCGGGAGATGATGGACTACGTCAGCACAGGGGGCATTCATGTGATCATGACTCCGGGACGCTATAACGCGGCCTTCTTCGAGCATTCCTATTTGGCGGAGCGTGCCGGTGCGGTGCTGGCCATGCCCCATGATCTTTTGGTGGAGGATAACAAGCTCTATTACATGGACTATACAGGAGAAAAGCAAAAGGTGGGGGCCATTTACCGCCGGATCTCCGACGAATACATGGATCCCATGTACTTTGTCCCTGATTCGTTCATCGGTGTACCCCATATTATGGACGTATATAAGAGCGGCAACGTGGCCATGATCAATGCTCCCGGAAATGGTGTGGCGGATGATAAGGGTATCTACTATTTTGTTCCAAAGATGGTGGAGTATTATCTCCATGAGGAGCCGATTTTGCATAACGCCCCCACATACCTGGCCTTTTACGAGGAGGACAGAAAGTATATTCTGGATCATTTAAGGACTCTAGTTGTAAAGGATGTATCCGAGGCCGGGGGGTATGGCGTTGTTTTCGGCGATAAGCTGACGAAGGAGGAGCTGAAAAAACTGCGCCAGGTCATCCTAGAGGAGCCCAGACGCTTCATCGCCCAGGAGGTTATCGACTTTATTGACCTGAATATTATGGAGGGCGATGAGGAGGTTCCTAGAAAAGCGGATCTTCGGGCCTTTGTCCTTACCGGCAAAGAGACCTATGTATGGCCCTGCGGCCTGACACGATTTTCAAGAAATCCAGATTCATTTGTGGTGAATTCATCCCAGGGAGGAGGTTTTAAGGACACATGGGTATTATCTCGGTAGAAAAAGCGGACAGATTATATTGGTTGGGAAGATATACGGAGCGGGTGTTTACCACCGTCAAATTTTTCTTTGATACATATGATGAGATGATCGACGCCCACGATGACGCGTATGTGAATTACTGCAAACGGCTGAATATTCCGGATATATACGGGAGCAAGTATGTTTTTGCGAGGAATTATCTTTTTGACGAGAAGGATCCAAATTCTGTATACAGCAATCTCTTAAGAGCCTATGACAATGCCGTCATGGTGAGAGATGAGCTGAGTACCATCACCCTGTCTTATCTGGAGCTATCCATTAATTTGCTGAAGCAGTGTGGCTCAAGCGGAAGACCGGTTTATGATTTCCAGCAGATTATTGATTATCTTTATGCATTCTGGGGCGCGATGGACGACTGCGTGGAGGATGAGGAGTGCAGAAATATTGTGAAGGTAGGCCGTTATCAGGAACGGCTGGATTTGTATATACGCTTTAACTATCCTGTGAGAAGCATTCACAGAGAATTTGCCCGTCTGGTGAATCGTCTCCAGCATGTGCGTATGCACTATAACAAGGAGAAGCTTGCGGAATTGGCATCCTACATTGAGAATGGAGATGCGTGGAGGGAGCGCTTCAATGAAGCGATTGCCTGTCTGTGCAGTATTATTTACTTTGAAAGTCCCGCCGTCGGATAGGCGGCATCAATTCAGGTATGCCGAGTGCGCCCGCCAGACTTTCATTGTACGGCGGTATGTCCGGTCACCGGGCGCATGAAGGTTTAGTATAGGAGTGTTCGGCAGTGAAGAAATTAAAGTTTCAGTATGAAACGCAGCTTTTCTTTTCAGAAAAGATTACAAGACATTTTTTCGTCCTGCGCTTTATCCCCTTAAGCACCAGCGCCCAAAAGATCTGCTCCGTGGAATATTTTGTGGAGCCCCAGGAGCACATTGACATGAATACGGACTGCTTTGGTAATACCACCGTTGTGGGACGGATGGTCGCGCCCCATGATGATTTTCATTTTTCCATCAGCGGCATTGCCTTTACAGATGTGGGAGCGGTGGGGGCGGAGCCCTTGCATCCGGTGTATAAGTATTCTTCGCCCTATACCCAGGCTGAGGAGCCCATTGTCTGTTATTTCAGGGAGAGGATATGGGGAAGGCTGTCTGCTGATATGACCAATGTTCAGAAGGCCCTAGCTATTATGGAAGCCGTCTTCGGGGATTTTTCCTACTGCCCCGGCGTCACCACTGTCAAAACCACTGCCTCGGAGGCGTTGGCTCTGGGGAAGGGGGTCTGTCAGGATTATGCTCATATCTGCATCGCCCTTTTGCGGTACGCAAAGGTTCCTGCCAGGTACGTGGCGGGTCTTTTCCTCGGGGAGGGCGCAACCCATGCCTGGGTGGAGGTTTATGAGCAGGATCGCTGGATCGGCATTGACCCAACCCATAACTGTATGGTCAATGATGACTATATCCGCATCAGCCGGGGGCGGGATTATGGGGACTGCATGGTGGAGCGGGGCACCTTTGTGGGGAATGCGGAACAGAGGCTGGAGGTTCACGCCCGGGTTGAGGCATTATAGATCCATAAACAAATGTAATGAAAGCAGGGAAAAGATATGATAGAAACAGTGGTGTCCATTGGCCTGCCGGTGGATGAGAACATGATCATCCAGAAAAACCGCCTGCAGCCGGATGTTGTAAATGGTACGGAGAAGCGTTTTCTGGTGATCACAGGTACTCACGGGGACGAGCTGGAGGGGCAGTATGTGTGCTATGAGCTGATCAGGAGAATCAACCAGAACAGGGAGAGGCTCAGGGGAATCGTGGATGTCTATCCTGATATCAATCCCCTAGGCATCAACTCCATCAACCGGGGCGTTCCCATGTTTGATCTGGATTTGAACCGGATTTTCCCCGGAAATCCCGAGGGGCATATGGCGGAGTGCGCGGCCCACCAGCTGATTCAGGATATGAAGGGGGCGGACGGTGCTGTGGATATTCACGCCAGCAACATCTTTCTCCGGGAGATACCGCAGGTCCGCATGAGCATGGAAACCAGCGAGCGCCTCCTGCCCCTTGCCAGAAAAATCAACGTGGATTATATCTGGGTTCACGGCGCCGCCACGGTTCTGCAGTCTACCCTGGCCCATACTTTAAACGCCATGGGGGTTCCTACCCTGGTGGTGGAGATGGGCGTGGGTATGCGTCTTACCCGCCAATACTGCGACCAGCTGATTGACGGCATCTTTAACCTGCTGATTGAGATGGGTATCTGGGAGGGGGAGTCCGTCAATGTCAAGAAACCCATCATCTCCACAGATGGTCAGGTGCGCTTTGTGAATGCCAACGCCTCCGGAGTTTTTGTACCCTGCATCGAGCATTGGAGAAGCATCGGAAAGGGAGAGAAGCTGGGAGAGATTGTAAACCCTTTAACCGGCGAGGTTTGCGAGGAGCTCTTCTCGGAGGTAGACGGTATGGTTTTCACCCTTCGGGAGTATCCTATTGTGGTGGAGGGATCTCTGATCGCCCGGATTCTCGGGGGCGTTTCGGTGGATGCTGATGGAATCATGGATCATGGCTCCATAGCGCAGAGGTAGGGGGTGCGACGGATGAAAAAGGAAGTAATATTTACCCTAAAATCCCTCTACAGGGAGGATATGAATATCTATGGCTACCGCTTCGGAAAGGGAAATCCCTCCGCCTGCATTGTGGGGGCCATCCGGGGCAATGAGGTGCAGCAGCTCTATATCTGCTCCCAGCTCATCCGGGAGCTGCAGATTTTAGAGCAGAGGGGTGCCATCTCCTCCAACAATGAGATTATGGTAGTGCCCACTGTGAATCATTTTTCCATGAACATCGGAAAGCGGTTCTGGTGTCTGGACAATACGGATGTAAACCGAATGTTCCCAGGCTACAGCGAGGGGGAGACCACCCAGCGTATCGCGGCGGGATTATTTGACAAGGTTCACGGCTACAGCTACGGTATTCAGTTTGCAAGCTTTTACATACCTGGGGATTTCGTACCCCATGTCCGAATGATGGAGACGGGCTATCAGAATCCCAGCCTGGCAAATCTTTTCGGACTCCCCTATGTAGTGATCAGAAAGCCCAGTCCCATCGATACCACCACCCTGAACTACAATTGGCAGGTATGGGGCGCCAGCGCCTTCTCCGTCTACACCAACAAGACGGATGAGATAGATGAGGAGAGCGCCAGACAGGCGGTATCCTCTGTACTGCGTTTTCTGACCCGCATGGGTATCATCCGCTACAACTGCCATGGGGGCTATATTGCCAATGTGGTCCGGGAGGAGGAGCTTTTGAATGTAAAGGCCAACGTGGCCGGTATCTACAGGCGGAAAAAGAATCCCGGGGAGGAGGTGCGCCACGGGGATCTGCTGGCGGAGGTGATTCATCCCCTGGAGGGGGATGTGATATCCCAGATTCTAAGTCCCACCGACGGCATTGTATTCTTTGCCCAGCGGGCGCCCCTGGTGATGGAGAACGCCTCCATCTGCAAGATCATCCGGCGGCTGCATGGGTAGCCGCCGTTTCTTCTAGCTTTTATGGATTTCCTCTTGATATCCCCTTTACAAAAAGAGAATGACAAACGGGCGGAATCGTGGTATCATGGGATCAAAATACCAAAAAGCAGATTTTTTTCGCAAAAATGCGCGGCTTTGTTGGAATTTAGAGGAGAAGACAATGAAGTGGAAGAAGTTTACGCTGCATACCACAACAGCGGCGATTGATTTTATCGGTGAGTTGTTTGACGAGATCGGCATTGTGGGAATGGAGATCGAGGACAATGTACCCCTGTCCGAGGCGGATACGAAGGGCATGTTTATCGACATTCTGCCGGAGCTGCCTCCGGATGACGGCAGTGCAAGGGTGAGCTTTTATCTGGACAACACCTATGACGTCCCTGCC
The DNA here is from genome assembly GCA_944381475.1 of uncultured Lachnospiraceae bacterium. Classification (GTDB taxonomy): domain Bacteria; phylum Bacillota; class Clostridia; order Lachnospirales; family Lachnospiraceae; genus UBA4292. The sequence goes on from CALWLH010000032.1 coordinate 23,083, forward strand.
ACGTTGCAGGCGGTGAGAGAGGGTATGAAGGAGATCGGCAGCTTTGTGAATGTGGGAAGCTGCGAGATCGATGAGAGTGAGACGGAGGACAAGGACTGGATGAACAACTGGAAGGAGTTCTTTAAGCACTTCAGCCTGGACGACATCCTGATCTAGCCCACCTGGGAGGAGGTCCCGGAGGAGCATCGGGACAAGATGCTTCTGCAGATTGACCCGGGGACAGCCTTTGGCACCGGACAGCATGAGACCACCCAGCTGTGCATCAGGGCCATCAAAAAGTACCTAAAGCCCGGAGATTCGGTGCTGGACATCGGCTGCGGCTCCGGTATTCTGTCCATTGCCGCCATTCTTTTGGGAGCGGATCATGCGGTGGGGACAGATTTGGATGAAAATGCCATCATTGCCACCGGGGAGAACCGGGCGGTGAACGGCATACCGGAGGAAAAGCTCAGGGTTTTCACAGGAAATCTGATAGATGATCAGAAAATCAAGGATGCAGTGGGATATGAATGCTATGACCTGGTGGTGTCCAATATCCTGGCGGAGGTGATCATTCATTTGCAGGCGTAGGTGCCGCCCCATCTGAAAATGGGCGGGATTTACATCACCTCAGGTATCATCA
>CALWLH010000033.1 GCA_944381475.1 uncultured Lachnospiraceae bacterium
AGATTCCTTCCCCCTACCCGATCACCGCGATACCTCGCTCATCTCGCGGCATTGCCGCTCGATGACCGTTGCCCGTCGGATGCCCGCTCGTGCAAGCACAGCGGTCGCCCTCCGGGCGTATCGCGCATAAAACAAAGGGGCAAGCACCAATATGCTTACCCCTCTTTTTACACACGCTGTAAATTATACCAGCTCAAGCAATACTTCCATGGCTGCATCGCCCTTGCGCTGACCGATCTTTACGATACGGGTATAACCGCCATTGCGGTTTACATACTTGGGAGCGATCTCATCAAACATCTTTGCGGGCATATCGATGGCCTTAGTGCCCTTCTTCTTTCCTGCTGCCTCAGCGGGAACATAGGTAACGCCGTAAAATGTCTGAAGCATCTTTCTTCTTGCATTCAGTCTGGACGGCATGTCCTTCTTGATGGTCTTCTCGATGGTATCATATACAGTGACCCTCTTGCCGTCTACAACTTCCTTTACTCTCTTGCCATCCTTATCCTTGCGGGCAACCTTTGTGGAAACGGCTACCTCCTCGAAGTTATCCTTCTCCTTGACTGCAAGGGCAATCAGGCCTTCGGCAATCTTCTGCACTTCCTTAGCCTTTGCCTCGGTCGTTACAATCTTACCGTGATATAACAGGTTTGTCACCTGGTTTCTAAGTAAAGCCTTTCTCTGAGCAGATGTTCTGCTAAGCTTTCTATAACCTGCCATTTATTTTCACCTCCATGTAATAACACGCATTTGAGATTTATTACTGTTCGTTTCCCTGATTAAGCTGCAGTCCCAGATTCTTCAGCTTCAGGAGAACCTCTTCCAATGACTTCCGGCCAAGATTTCTCACCTTCATCATATCCTCCGGCGTTCTGTTTACCAGCTCCTCAACAGTATTGATACCGGCACGCTTCAGACAATTGTATGCACGAACAGAGAGCTCCAGCTCGTCAATGTTCATGTTGAGAACCTTACCCTTTTCGTCATCCTTTTTGTCAATCATGACATCAACTGACTTCGCATTCTCTGAGAGATCAATGAACAGATTTAAGTGCTCGCTCATTACCTTTGCCGCAAGGCTTACCGCCTCGTCAGGAGCAAGCGTTCCGTTCGTATACACATCCAGGGTCAGCTTATCGTAATCTGTCACCTGGCCGACACGGGTATTCTCCACCGTCATATTTACGCGCTCTACTGGCGTATAAATGGAATCGATGGGAATATTGCCAATCGCTGCATCGGGATTCTTGTTCTTGTCAGCGCTGACATAGCCTCTGCCGCGTGTAATCGTCAACTCCATATGGAAATGCACATCCGAACCACTCAGTGTAGCAATCACAGTATCCGGGTTCAAAAACTCAATATCCTCACCGGTTCTGATATTGCGCGCTGTCACGCGTCCGTCAGGAGGAAACTCGCCGGGATTGATGCTGGAATCAAAATCGATGAATCCCATCTTTGCATCATCAGTCTCGCTGTTATCACGCACAGCAAGGCTCTTGATGTTCATGATAATCTCGGTTACATCTTCCTTTACGCCGGGAATTGAACTAAACTCATGACTAACCTTATCAATCTTTACCTGACTGACAGCACATCCAGGAAGGGAAGAAAGCATAATTCTTCTAAGGGAATTTCCCAATGTAGTTCCATAACCTCTCTCCAGGGGTTCAACAACAAACTTACCATATCTCTTGTCATCAGAGAACTCAGCGACCTCAATCTTTGGCTTTTGAAAATCCAACATAAATTATACGCCCCTCCTATGGCTGGAATTCGATATTTGGATGAAAACCATCCTGCTTTCCCCACTTACTATCAATAGCGCAGAAAATCCGCAGCATGCTCCAAAGCAGCGGGCTGCATAGGATCGCCCGCCAACAGGCAAGCTGCAGGTTTTTCTGTAGACTATAAATAATTATTTGGAGTACAACTCGACGATCAACACATCGTTTACAGGGACATCGATCATCTCCCTGGTAGGGAACTGCTTTACTGTACCTGTAAAGGTATCCTTGCCGCCTTCTAACCACTCAGGAACAATTCTGCCCGCTGTTACCTCAACAACATCCTTGTACAACTGGCTCTCCTGTGCTTTCTCCTTCACGGCAATCACATCGCCGACGCTGATCAGATAAGAAGGGATATTGATCACCTTGCCATTGACAGTGATATGCTTATGATCAACCATCTGTCTTGCTTCCATTCTTGTTCTTGCCAGACCAAGTCTGAAAACAACATTATCCAGTCTGCGCTCTAACAGAATCATCAGATTGTCGCCGACTGTACCCTGTCTCATTCTGCTTGCCTTCTTATAGTAATTTCTAAAGGGCTTCTCCAATACGCCATAGATGAATTTAGCCTTCTGCTTTTCACGAAGCTGCAGGCCATATTCGCTGATCTTTCTGTTTGCTCTCTTCAGTGTTCTATTGGACTTCTTATCAATTCCTAAAAATCCCGGTTCCAGGTCCAAAGATCTGCATCTTTTTAATACGGGAACTCTATTTACTGCCACTGTTAGCACCTCCTATTAAACTCTTCTACGCTTGGGTGGACGACATCCATTGTGCGGTACAGGTGTTACATCACGAATACTGGTAACCTCCAGCCCTGCTGCTGCTAACGCACGGATTGCTGCCTCTCTTCCTGAGCCAGGTCCCTTTACGAATACATCTACTGACTTCAATCCGTGGATTAAAGCTGCCTTGGTTGCAGTTTCAGCTGCCATCTGAGCTGCATAAGGAGTAGATTTTCTTGAACCTTTAAAACCCAGACCACCGGCACTTGCCCAAGAAAGAGCAGTTCCCTGTGTATCCGTCAACGTCACGATCGTGTTGTTGAAGGATGCCTGAATATGTGCCTGTCCTCGTTCAACGTTTTTCTTGACACGCTTCTTTGTCACCTTTTTTGCTGACGCATTCTTTGCCATGTTAAAACTAACCTCCCTTATGGGTTCCTTTCAATCAATGATTAATTCTTAATAGTCAATTATTTCTTCTTATTCGCTACTGTCTTCTTAGGACCCTTGCGTGTTCTTGCGTTGGTCTTTGTCTTCTGACCACGAACAGGCAGACCCTTTCTGTGGCGAATTCCTCTATAGCATCCAATCTCCTGAAGGGTCTTGATATTGGAAGCAACCTCACGTCTTAAATCACCCTCTACCATATACTCTGAATCGATGACGTCACGAAGACGCGCAACCTCCTCATCGGTCAGGTCCTTCACGCGAGTGTCAGGATTTACATTCGCCTTGGCAAGGATCTTGTTTGCGCTTACTCTGCCGATACCATAGATGTAAGTCAAACCGATCTCTACACGCTTTTCCCTTGGTAAATCAACACCTGAAATACGAGCCATGTGTGTCTAGCACCTCCATCGTTAAAAATAAAAAATACAGTTCTTTTTGCCGGAAATGACACCGTCAAAATACGCCTTCGCGATATTCTATCGCGAAAGCTGTTATATCAATCAGTATGTTTTGTCATACTGCAGCCGCACTTGATACTACTTTGAGCCGGATGGCTCACCTTTTTGTGAAAAGACTTAGCCCTGTCTCTGCTTGTGCTTGGGATTCTCGCAGATCACCCGGATACAGCCCTTTCTCTTGATTACCTTGCACTTTTCGCACATAGGCTTCACGGATACTCGAACCTTCACAGTACATCCTCCTCTCTATCCGCATGTTTCTCTTTTAAAACTGTGGATACTAAGCTTATTTTACAGAACAGCGTCATACATCATAGCACTAAATACAACCATTTGTCAAGCAACATTTTACAAAATTGTGGAATTACTTGTCACGCCAGATGATTCTGCCCTTTGACAGATCGTAGGGAGAAAGCTCAATGGTTACCTTGTCGCCGGGAAGAATACGGATGAAGTTCATTCTCAGCTTTCCGCTGATATGCGCAAGCACCCTATGGCCATTCTCCAGTTCAACCTGAAACATAGCGTTCGGCAGCTTTTCAACCACCGTTCCTTCGATTTCAATTACATCTGCTTTAGACATTACATTCTCCTTTTAATATACGAATTGCATATACCAGATCTGAATCCGTCGCACGACCGGAAACAATTTTGTCACTAACCTCCGGAACAGAAGCATGCTTCAGCTGCACATGCTTCTTATTTTTGAATTTCGGTTTTTCTATCGTCCTGAATTTCCCGTCCGCAAGTTTTAACCTGTCTCCGGCTTCCTCCAGGATGAGATAAGCCCGGCCGGCATCGTGCCCGGCCAGCGCAAAAACCAATTCACCTGCTTTATATACCATTAAGTCTTCCTCTTTAAACCGCAGATCCTTCATCTAACCTTCAGAAAGTATCTCAGGCTCCCCATCCGTGATTAAAATAGTGTTTTCATAATGTGCCGAAGGGGAACGGTCTGCTGATACCACAGTCCAGTCATCCACCCATTCCACTCTGCAGGTTCCCATATTCAGCATGGGCTCCACAGCCAGCGTCATGCCTGCTTTTAGAAGTATGCCCTTGCCAATGACCTTGTAGTTGGGAATGACCGGATCCTCATGAAGCTTTTTCCCGATACCGTGGCCCGTGAGCTCTCTCACCACACCGTACCCCAAGCGCTCCGCATATGCCCCGATGGCAGTGGAAATATCATGAAGATGATTACCCGCTCTTGCCATCCTGACTCCCATATAAAAGGCCTCTTTCGTGACGTCCATGAGCTTTTGCTTCTCAGGCGATATTTTTCCTACGCCATGGGTTCTGGCTGCATCAGAATGATAACCCTTATAAATCACACCGGCATCAATGCTTACGATATCTCCATCGCAAAGGATTCGATCCTTTCTGGGTATTCCATGCACAACCTCCTCATTGATGGAAATGCAGATGGAATTTGGAAAGCCTTCATAATCCAAAAAGGAAGGAATACATCCATAGCTTCTGATGACATCCTCTGCCAGCCGGTCAAGCTCCCAGGTACTAAGCCCTGGCTTGATGGCTTTTTCAAGCTCCTGATGGGTGAGGGCCAGAATCCGTCCGGCCTCCCTCATCAGCGCAATTTCTTCATCGGTTTTTACAGTTACCGGCATGACCCATCCTCCAGCCTACTGCTCCAGGAGCTTCACGATATCTGCAAAGACGTCCTTCATATCCTTTGTTCCATCCACTTCCCTTAACACACCCTTTGCGGTGTAGTAGTCGATCAGAGGCTGGGTCTGGGTATGATATACATCCAGGCGCTTCTTTACTGTTTCCGGCTTATCGTCGTCCCGAAGAATAAGCTCTGCTCCGCAGCGGTCGCAGATTCCCTCCACCTTGGTGGGAATGTGCACAATATGATAGGTGGCGCCGCAGGCTACGCAGGCGCGTCTGCCAGACATACGGTTAATAATGTTTTCATCTGGAACATCCACGTTGATGGCATAGTCGATGGAATCTCCCAGCTCTGTCAGCGCCTTGTCGAGAACCTCCGCCTGGGGAATCGTTCTGGGAAAGCCATCCAGAACATAACCATTCTTGCAGTCCTCCTGGGCTACTCTGTCCAGCAGAATCTTTACAGTCAGTTCATCCGGCACCAGCTGCCCCTGATCCATATACTTTTTTGCCTCCATGCCGAGCGCTGTTCCATTCTTGATATTCGCACGGAAGATATCGCCTGTGGATACATGAGGAATGGAATACTTGTCTGCAATCATCTTGGCCTGTGTACCCTTACCGGCGCCAGGCGCCCCCAACATAATAATCTTCATAATCTTGCACGCCCTTTCTATATAATATAAAGATGTTGAGGTCAAAAGAAGTTTTGACCCCTGATATCCGTAAACGGAACGTCCGCTTGCATCACGTCCGCTTGCCGGGCTTATCGCACAAAAACCCTTGAGATCCTGATGGATCCCAGGGGATTTGCATGTCTATTAGTTATTTAAGAAGCCTTTATAATTCCTTACCAGCATCTGGGACTCAATCTGCTGGAGTGTCTCCAGTACAACACCCACAACAATGATGATGGATGTTCCGCCAAAGGACAGGGACTGGATGCCGCTTAAGCCCGAGCAAAGAAGCGGTACGGTACATACGATGGTCAGGCCGATCGCGCCGATAAATACCAGATAGTTCAGGATCTTGGTAAAATATTCTGCGGTGGGCTTTCCCGGTCTGATTCCTGGAACAGAGCCGCCCTGCTTCTTTATATTCTCCGACACTTCATTAGGATTGAAGGTGATTGATGTATAAAAGTAAGCAAAGCCAATAATCATCGCTACATACAGGATATATCCAAGGCTTACATACCAGGGGTAGGTGTTATCAGTAAATCTGAACCAGCAGCTGGGACTCAAAACCTGAAGAATCCGCACAACCACCGTACTCTGGTTTGTAAAAAACTGACCAATGATACTGGGCAGGGACATGAGGGAGGAGGCAAAGATCACCGGGATCACTCCTGCAGTATTTACCTTTAAGGGAATACTGGAGCTTTGTCCGCCGATCAGTCTTCTGCCCACTGTCTTCTTTGCGTACATCACCGGTATCTGACGGGTACCATCCTGGAGATAAATGACAAAGATCATCATGGCAATCATGATTACCAGAATAATGACAATGCTTAAAATCGCCATGGGAACGCTCTTGCCCGTGACGAATGCATCACGCAGGGTCACAATATCGCTGGGGATTCCCGACAGAATGTTGACTGTCAGAATAATGGAGATACCGTTTCCAACCCCCTTCTCCGTAATACGCTCACCAATCCACATCAGCATGGCTGAGCCTGCTGTGAGGATGATCAGAGTCGTTACGTAATGATGCCACTGGGGGTCAGACCCAAATAAGCCCTGACCGCTGAAGCTGAAGCTCATAACCGCAGCCTGTATCAAGGCCAGGCCCACAGTCACATATCTTGTGATTTTTGCGATCTTCTTTCTGCCGTCCTCTCCATCCTTCTGCATCTCCTCCAGAGCCGGAATAGCCAGCGTCATGAGCTGCATGATAATGGATGCGGTAATATAAGGTGAAATACTGAGGGCAAAAATAGAGAATGCCTCAAATGACCCTCCGGTGATGGAGTTCAAAAAACCGAAGGCATCACTGTTGCTGTTCAACACACTCTGTATTGCTGTATTGTCTGTCCCAGGCACAGGGATCTGTGAGCCCAGACGAACAATGATCAGCATCCACAGTGTGTAGAATATTTTTTTTCGCAGTTCTTTCACCTTCAAAGCATTTTGAAGTGTTTTAAACATCAGATCACCTCTGCACTTCCTCCAAGAGCCTCAATCTTTGCCTTTGCACCAGCGCTGAATGCATTGACCTTTACGTTAAGCTTCTTGGTTAATTCTCCATTACCAAGCACCTTCACGCCATCCTTGGGGTTTTTGATAATACCCTTCTCAAGTAAGGCCTTTACGGTAACCTCGTCGCCGTCATTAAAGCTCTCAAGGGCGCTAACGTTGATTGTCTCGATATCCTTTGTATTGATATTGGTGAATCCTCTCTTAGGGATACGTCTGTATAAAGGCATCTGACCGCCCTCAAAGCCGGGTCTGATGCTGCCTCCGGAACGTGCCTTCTGACCCTTATGTCCCTTACCAGCTGTCTTGCCGTTACCAGAACCGTGTCCCCGTCCTCTTCTGAAGTTATCGCTGTGAACGGACCCTTCCGCAGGTGTTAAATTAGATAAGTCCATCTTACGCACCTCCTCTATATATTAGATCTCTTCGACCTTTACTAAATGTCTGACCTTTGCAAGCATACCTCTCATTGCTTCATTGTCCGGGTATTCCTTGGTCTGGTTCAGTTTTCTTAAACCAAGCGCCTCAACAGTTGCCTTGTTCTTCGGAACAGCGCCAATGGGCGACTTTACTAACGTAACCTTCAACTTTGCCATGATCATCTCCTCCTTAAGCCAAGACTTCCTCTACAGACTTGCCGCGAAGTTTTGCAACCTGCTCAGGGGTCTTTAACTGCTGCAGACCTGCAAGAGTAGCAAGAACAACGTTCTGCTTGTTGTTGGAGCCCAGAGACTTGGTACGTACATTCTTCACACCTGCCAGTTCAAGCACTGCACGGGCAGCACCGCCAGCGATGATACCTGTACCACCGGGAGCTCTCTTTAACAGCACAGATGCGCTTCCAAACTTTCCTATATAATCATGAGGGATGGAGGAATTCTCATCTAACGGAATCTCGATGAGGTTCTTCATAGCGCTTTCCTTGCCCTTGCGGATCGCCTCCGGAATCTCGGTGGCCTTGCCAAGACCAGCGCCCACATGTCCGTTCTTATCTCCTACGATTACTAAGGCAGTAAATCTCATGGTACGGCCACCCTTAACGGTCTTGGATACACGCTTAATGGCAAATACCTTATCTTCCAGTTCAAACTGGCTAGGATCGATAATTGTTCGCTTCATGTTTCTCCTCCCAACTAGAATACCAGACCAGCTTCACGCGCTGCATCTGCTAATGCCTTAATCTTACCCTGATATATAAATGCGCCTCTGTCGAATACGCCGTCCGTGATACCTGCCTCAACGGCCTTCTTGCCGATTACTGTACCCAAATACGCTGCTGCTGCCACATCATTGGTCTTCTCCAACTGAGACTTGACATCCTTCTGAAGAGTGGAGGCTGCAATCAGTGTCTTGCCTTCTGTATCGTCAATAATCTGTGCATACATATGATAAAAGAAAAAGAAAACAGCAAGACGCGGTCTCTGTGCAGTACCAACAATGTGTCTGCGAATTCTTCTGTGCTTCTCCTGACGAACTTCAATTCTGGATACGTTGCTAACCATTGTCTCTCACTCCTCTCCTTATTTCTTACCGGTCTTTCCAACCTTACGTCTGATGGTCTCATCAGCATACTTGATACCCTTGCCCTTGTAAGGCTCAGGCAGTCTCTTGGTTCTGATCTCCGCTGCGTACTGACCAACCTTCTCCTTGTCAATACCCTTGACAATGATGACATTCTGACCATCCAGAACCGTCTCGATGCCTTCAGGATCTGTCATCTCCACCGGATGGGAATACCCCAGAGAAAGAACCAGCTTCTTACCCTGCTTTGCAGCTCTGTAACCGACGCCGTTAACCTCCAGCTTCTTCTCATAGCCCTCGGTAACGCCCACAACCATGTTGTGTACCAGCGTTCTGGTTAAGCCGTGCAGAGACTTCATTTTCTTCAGATCATTGGGTCTGGATACGGTGATCACACCATCCTCCAGCTTAATCTCCATTTCCGCAGGCAGCACTCTCTCCAGTGTTCCCTTAGGACCCTTTACAGTCACTTTATTATTTTCTGCGATATCTACAGTCACACCTGCAGGTACAGCGATGGGCAATTTTCCAATACGTGACATTTGCCATTCCTCCTAAATAATCTATCAAACAATCTTTACCAAACGAATGCTAACACTTCGCCGCCTACATTTCTCTTGCGGGCTTCCTTGTCAGTCATCACACCCTGATTTGTAGAAATGATCGCGATACCCAGACCGCCCAGAACCCTGGGCAGATCCTCGCAGCCAACATAGGCGCGAAGACCGGGCTTGGAGATTCTCTTGATACCGGAGATGACCTTCTCATTCTTATCTGCGCCGTACTTTAAGGTAATACGGATATCCTTGAAGTTACCGTTATCAACCAAATCATATTTTGCAATATATCCCTCGTTAACAAGGATGTCTGCAATCGCCAGCTTCATCTTAGAAGCAGGAACATCCACTGTATCATGCTTGGCAGTATTTGCGTTACGAATTCTTGTAAGCATATCTGCAATTGGATCACTCATTCCCATTGTAATGTCCTCCTTCCTTCTTCCTACCAGCTTGCCTTCTTAACACCAGGGATCTCTCCCTTGTATGCTAACTCACGGAAACAAATTCTACAAATTCCATACTTTCTCAAATAAGCATGCGGACGGCCACAAATTCTGCAGCGGTTGTACTCTCTGGTGGAGAACTTCTGCTTCTTCTGCTGCTTAATCTTCATCGAAGTCTTTGCCATAGAACCTTCCTCCTAATTATTTCTGAAATGGCATGTTGAACAGTCTTAACAGCTCGCGGGCTTCCTCGTCTGTCTTTGCTGTTGTAACAAATATCACATCCATACCTCTGGTCTTGTCAACCTTATCAAACTCGATCTCAGGGAAGATCAGCTGCTCCTTGATGCCAAGCGCATAGTTGCCTCTTCCGTCGAAGGAATTTGCGCTGACACCTCTGAAGTCACGAACACGGGGCAGAGAAAGGTTTACCAGACGATCTAAGAACTCATACATCCGATCGCCTCTCAAGGTAACCTTACATCCAATGGGCATGCCCTCTCTGATCTTGAAGTTTGCCACAGACTTCTTTGCCTTTGTAGAAACAGCCTTCTGGCCTGTGATTGTCTCCAACTCCTTCATAGCCGTTTCGAGAACCTTTGCGTTCTCCTTCGCCTCTCCTACGCCACGATTGATCACGATTTTATTTAACTTCGGAACCTCCATAACGTTCTTGTATCCGAACTTCTTAATCATGGCAGGTACGACTTCACTTGCATAATATTCCTTTAATCTGCTGCTCACAGTGCGAACCTCCTTTCAGATATGATTAATTATTTTTGGGCTTTCTGACAACGTCAATCACCTCGCCGGTCTTCTTGTTGATGCGGCTCTTTGTACCGTCTGCATCAATCCTAAAGCCCACGCGAACTGCCTCGCCCTTGTCCAGATACATCACATTGGATGCGTCGATGAATGCTTCCTTTGTCACAATGCCGCCCTGGGGATTTGCGGCGTTGGGCTTTGTGTGTCTGGATACCATGTTGATGCCCTCAACCTTAATCTTAGCGCCATCAACTGCCAGAACCTTGCCCTCTTTATCCTTATCCTTACCAGCGATTACTCTGACGGTATCGCCTACTTTAATCTTCATGGCCATATCGCCACCTCCTATAATACTTCAGGAGCCAGAGAAACAATCTTCATAAACTGCTTCTCTCTAAGCTCTCTGGCAACCGGTCCAAAAATACGGGTTCCTCTGGGTGTCTTATCTTCCTTGATAATAACTGCTGCATTCTCGTCAAAACGGATATAAGAACCGTCCTTGCGGCGGGCACCCTTGACGCTGCGCACAACTACTGCCTTCACAACGTCGCCCTTCTTAACAACGCCTCCCGGTGTTGCATCCTTGACAGAAGCAACGATGACATCACCGATATTCGCATATCTTCTGGTTGAACCGCCCATCACACGGATGCAGAGTAGCTCCTTTGCACCGGTATTGTCGGCAACCTTCAGTCTGGTTTCCTGCTGAATCATCTCGAATACTCCTTTCAGTCCAACTCACTGAATATCTAAGGTCAATTATTTTGCCTTCTCGATAATCTCTACAAGCCTCCATCTCTTATCCTTTGATAAAGGTCTTGTCTCCATAACTTTCACTGTGTCGCCGATACCACAAGCGTTTTCCTCATCGTGAGCCTTCAGCTTGTAGGTTCTCTTAACGATCTTTCCGTAAAGAGGATGCTTAACGTTATCTTCTATAGCCACAACGATGGTTTTATCCATCTTGTCGCTGACTACCTTGCCTGTACGGGTCTTTCTCAAATTTCTCTCCACAACAATTCCTCCTTCCCCGGATTATGCGTTCGCATGAGCCTTCTCAGTGATAACAGTCTGGATCTTCGCAATATTTCTGCGAACCTCTTTGATTCTGCTTGTGTTATCCAGTTGATTGGTGGCATGCTGAAATCTCAGGTTGAAAAGCTCCTTCTTAGCAGCTACTAATTCTTCATTTAATTCTGCAGCTGATTTTGCTCTTAAATCTTCTACATAATTATTCTTCACTGTTATCACCGCCTTCTAAATCTGCACGAGAAACGATCTTGCACTTTACAGGGAGCTTGTGCATAGCAAGGCGAAGAGCCTCCTTTGCTACCTCCTCAGAAACTCCTGCAATCTCAAACATCACGCGTCCCGGCTTTACTACTGCTACCCAGTACTCTACAGATCCCTTACCAGAACCCATTCGGGTTTCAGCAGGCTTCGCTGTAATGGGCTTATCAGGGAAAATCTTGATCCAGACCTTACCACCACGCTTGATGTAACGGGTCATGGCAACACGGGCTGCCTCGATCTGTCTGGAGGTGATCCAGCAGGGCTCCATAGCCACAAGACCAAACTCACCGTTAGTAATCTTATTGCCTCTATAGGCCTTACCTGTCATACGTCCGCGGAACTGCTTGCGGTGCTTTACTCTTTTAGGCATTAACATGACTTATTTTCCCTCCTTTGTTTCCTTTGTGGGAAGAACCTCGCCCTTGTAAATCCATACCTTCACGCCAACCTTACCATAGGTTGTGTCAGCCTCAGCGAAGCCATAATCAATATCGCCGCGCAGCATCTGAAGCGGGATGGTACCCTCGCTGTAGGACTCTGTACGAGCCATATCAGCGCCGCCAAGACGACCGGAGCTCATGGTCTTGATACCCAGAGCGCCCGCCTTCATGGCTCTGCCCATGCAGGACTTCATAGCACGACGGAAGGATACACGGTTCTCAAGCTGCTGCGCAATATTCTCTGCAACCAGCTGAGCATCCTTGTCAGGTCTCTTCACTTCCTTGATGTCAATATACACCTTCTTGCCGGTAAGACCCGAAACCTCATTCTTTAACTTCTCAATATCAGCGCCGCCCTTACCGATCACAACGCCGGGCTTTGCCGTGTGAATAATAATCTTTAACTTATCGGCAGCTCTCTCGATTTCGATCTGGGAGATGCCGGAAGCAAAAAGCTTCTTCTTTAAAAACTTTCTGATATTATAGTCCTCAACCAGGTTGTCAGCAAAGTCTGCATCTGCATACCATCTGGATTCCCAGTCTTTGATAATTCCGACTCTTAAGCCATGAGGATTAACCTTCTGTCCCATATCTTCCTCCTATCTTTCATCCAGCACGATGGTAATATGGCTGTTTCTCTTTAAGATCCGATAAGCCCTGCCCTGTGCCCTGGGATGCATTCTCTTCATCGTGGGTGCTGTGTTTGCGTAGCACTCCGCAATATAAAGATTGTCAACATTCATACCGTTATTGTTCTCAGCGTTTGCGATCGCTGAATTTAACAGCTTTAAGATAATACTGGAAGCGTATCTCGGATTGTAAGTCAGAATAGCGATTGCCGACTTCACATCCTTGCCTCTGATCGCATCTAATACGAAGCAAGCCTTCTGTACAGATACTCTGGCGTAGGAAAGTGTTGCAGACGGCTTCTTTGCAGCATTTGTCTGCTCGTTTCTCTCTCTCTTGATTTGGGATCTATGTCCTTTCGCCATGGATGATTCCTCCTTTCAACTACTCTGATTATTTACGTGACTTCTTCTCGTCCTTGCCATGACCTCTGAAGGTTCTGGTAGCAACGAACTCTCCCAACTTGTGACCCACCATATCCTCGGTGATGTAAACCGGGATGTGCTTTCTGCCATCATGAACAGCAATTGTATGACCAACCATCTGCGGGAAAATGGTAGAACGGCGGGACCAGGTCTTGATAACAGACTTGTCTCCGGAAGCGTTCATAGCGTCAACCTTCTTTAAAAGGTGTGCATCTGCAAACGGTCCTTTTTTCAGTGAACGAGCCATTGATTTAACCTCCTAATCTTCGTGAATTACTTTAATGTTTTGCCATCACGTCTTCTGACGATCATCTTGTTGGAAGCCTTATTCTTCTTTCTGGTCTTCAGACCCAGAGCAGGCTTGCCCCAAGGAGTGCAGGGACCGGGACGACCGATACCGTTCTTACCTTCACCACCACCGTGAGGGTGATCGTTGGGGTTCATAACAGCACCGCGCACAGTGGGCCTGATACCCATGTGGCGCTTACGTCCAGCCTTACCATAGTTAATCAATGAATGCTCTCCGTTACCAACAACACCGACAGTTGCCTTGCAGAGCAGAGGAACCATTCTCATCTCACCGGAAGGAAGACGAAGAGTTGCATACTTGCCCTCCTTTGCCATCAGCTGTGCGGAAACACCTGCGGAACGAACCAGCTGTGCGCCGGCACCGGGATAAAGCTCAATGTTGTGAACCAGCGTACCCACAGGAACATTTGCCAAAGGCAGGCAGTTGCCGACCTTTGCCTCTGCGGTCTCGCCGCTCATAACGGTCTGTCCGACCTGCAGTCCGGCAGGCGCCAGGATGTAGGACTTCTCGCCGTCTGCGTATACGATCAGCGCGATATTGGCTGTTCTGTTAGGATCATACTCGATTCCTACAACCTTTGCGGGAATTCCCTCCTTATTTCTCTTGAAATCGATGATTCTGTACTTTCTTCTATTTCCACCGCCACGATGTCTAACCGTGATCTTTCCCTGATTGTTGCGGCCTGCGTTTTTCTTTAAAGAAACTACCAGGGACTTCTCAGGTGTGCTCTTTGTGATCTCGGAAAAATCAGATCCGGTCATGTTACGTCTGGAAGGTGTATATGGGCCATACTTTTTAATTCCCATTTTTTACTCCTTTCAACCCCGATGGGTTTTACATTTATTATCTCACTTTGTTGTGAATGATTTGCCCTCCAAATAGGGCTTTGCGCTTACAGACCCTCGAAAATCTCAATGTCTGCGCTGTCAGCTGTCAGTGTCACAACAGCCTTCTTGGTCTTTGCAGTCTTTCCAACAACCAGACCCCGGCGACGCTTCTTGCCCTCCTGGTTCATGGTGTTTACGGCTGCCACCTTTGTTCCGGGGAACATCTTCTCAACAGCCTCTGCGATCATAATCTTGTTTGCATCGGGATGAACAAGGAAGGTGTACTTCTTTAATGCCATCTCGTTCATGCTCTTCTCGGTCAGAACCGGCTTGAGGATTACGTCATAATATTTAATATCAGCCATTACGCATATACCTCCTCAATCTTAGCGACTGCAGCCTTTGTTGCAATCACAGTGTCATACTTTAAGATATCGTATACATTGATGGTGTTCACATAGGCTGTCTTTACATCTGCGATATTCTTTGCAGACTTTACAACATTCTCGTTCTTATCCTCAAGGACAACCAGCGCCTTGCTCACCTTCAGGTTATCTAATACAGCCGCAAACTTCTTTGTCTTGATCTCGTCAAGCTTCAGCTCATCCAGAACGATAAACTTACTCTCGGAAACCTTTGCGGAAAGAGCGGACTTTAACGCGATTCTCTTCTCCTTCTTGTTGAGCTTGATGGTGTAATCCCTGGGAACCGGCGCAAATACAACGCCGCCGCCAGTCCACTGAGGGCTTCTTGTGGAGCCCTGTCTTGCATGGCCTGTACCCTTCTGCTTCCAGGGCTTTCTTCCGCCGCCGGATACCTCGGAACGGGTCTTTGCCTTCTGGGTTCCCTGTCTCTTGTTTGCCAGGTGAGCGGTTACAGCCATCTTTACCAAATGCTCATTGACTTCTACGCCGAAGACCAGATCGTTCAGCTCTAAATCGCCCACAACTGCGCCTTCCATATTGTAAACAGATACTTTAGACATCTGTATGCCTCCTTTCCTGCAAAGACCTATTTGTCAGTCTTTACTGTGTTTTTCAGTGTTACAAGACACTTCTTGGGTCCGGGAACAGCGCCCTTTACCAGAAGCAGGTTCTTCTCTGCATCCACACGCACGATCTCAAGGTTCTGAATGGTAACCTTCCTGCGTCCGGTCTGTCCGGGCATGTGCTTGCCCTTGAATACACGGCCGGGGGTTGTAGCAGGTCCGTTGGAACCAGCATGGCGATGATACTTAGAACCGTGAGCCATAGGTCCTCTGGACAGACCAAATCTCTTGATTGCACCCTGGAAGCCCTTGCCCTTTGAAACAGCGGTTGCGTCAACCTTATCTCCTGCCTGGAAAATATCTGCCTTGATCTCATCCTTTACAGAATACTCGGCAGCATTGTCAAGCTTCAGCTCTCTCACATACCTCTTATAAGATACTCCTGCCTTGTCAAAATGACCTTTCTGCGGCTTGTTCACAAGCTTCTCTCTCTTGTCAACAAAGCCAACCTGTACTGCGCTGTAACCGTCGTTCTCCACAGTCTTTACCTGTGTAACCACACAGGGACCAGCCTGCAATACAGTTACCGGAACCAACAAGCCATTCTCATCGAAGATCTGTGTCATTCCGACCTTTGTTGCTAAAATTGCCTTCTTCATGTTTTACCTCCTGTTTCATCTACAGCGGATTACCGGCCTTTGCGGTAATCATCCTAGATTAGTTCAACAAAACCACCTGCTGAATAGGCAGCTTCCTGCCAGGGGTATATGTCAACCAATTCAGGATTCTTGCTCAAAATATCTCGAAGCCTTCGCTTCTTTTTATAATAACATGCGCATATGTGCAACATGCTGTTATCGACCTGGAAAGATTATTTATTCTTCATCTTGATGTCGATGTACACACCGGCAGGCATCTCCAGTCTGGACAGGGACTCCACAGTCTTCTGGCCGGGAGCAATGATGTCGATCAGCCTCTTGTGTGTGCGCTGCTCGAACTGCTCTCTGCTGTCCTTGTACTTGTGGACTGCTCTTAAGATTGTAACCACTTCCTTCTTTGTGGGAAGCGGAACCGGTCCGCTCACCTGCGCGCCGGTCTTCTTTGCCGCCTCGATGATCTTTGCGGCGGACTGATCCACCAGCTTGTGGTCATATGCCTTCAATGTGATTCTCATTACTTGATTTGCCATAAAAAAAGTCGCCTCCTTCGCACTTTTTGAATAAGTACGACAAGTTGGTGACTGTACACTTACCCGTGTGTGTCGCAGATGTATTCAGCTTCCTGCCTTTTCACACGTCATTTCTGCCTGCGCAGATGATTATTTGGTACAGTGACTTGTCGTCAGGGTTCTCGGACAATCTGTCCTCTTGACATTCGCTCCACGGAAAAACCCGCTTGTTAAGCGGCAACCTCACGCTTCACAGCTATCATGTCACATCAATGCCGCAGCTTGCGCCGCAGCATTCGCTAGTTTACTATGGAATATTTTTTTTTTCAACCCCAAAATACATCCTTTCTTGTATTTTTTTTAGTACAATCCCTATAAAATACATTTGGGGCTGCCGCGGCGGGCCAAAGCGGCAGGGTAATAAACATTTCCAGCCCGCTCAGCTCCTGATTCCTTAATCCAGCAGATTAAACAGGCTTCCCAGCGTTTCCTCTGCCCATGAATATTCCGTCATATATGTATCATCAAATTTCCGCACAGCGTCTTCTTTGCCGTCCAGCAGGTCATAGTAATCGCAGTCCAGCCTTCTGGCGTCAATATGGCAGGAGCCCCTCCTGCTCTCGAACAGCCCCTCTATGTGATTGTCCCGGAGTGTTTTCCTCAGCTGCATGACGGTGGTGCGGTAGCGCTGCTTCACCCTGCTGTCGTATTCCCGATCCTCCCAGAGCTTGTCGATGGCCTCCTCCATGGTCACATCGCCTCCTCGGTGATCCACACAGAGAGCCAAAAGTTCCTTTGCCTTGGCATTTGAAAATACCACCAGCCTGTTGTCCACAAACAGATCAAATCTCCCGAAGGTCCTGGCCAGTATCCGCTTATGGCTGCGCATGGACAACAGTCTTGCCCGCTCCACGCATTCCCGAATATCCTCATGCCCATAGGGCTTCATCAGAAAATGATCCGCCTTCATGCGCATAGCCTCAAGAGCATACTGCTCATGTCCTGTGAGAAAAATAATGACAATATCCGGATAAATTTTTCGCAGCTCCTTCATCAGGTCAAATCCGTCCATCTCCGGCATCTCGATGTCCAGCAGCGCAAACTTTAACAGCTCCCCCTGCTTTCTCTGCCCTTTCGCATAATTTAAAGCCGCCACAGGACTGGTAAATTCTCCCACCAGCTCCAACAGCTCAATCCCCTCTGCTTCAAACCGAAATTGTTCAATTGCCATGGGCTCATCATCCACAATGATCGTTCTCACAACTATTCCTCGCTTTTAACTATATTGGACTTCATAGAGTCGGATTATATCCTGAATGGCAGAATCAGCTCTGCCTGTGTGCCGCAGCCCGGGGCGCTGTATATTTCAAGACCGGCGCCCTTAATCTGCTCCAGCACACTTCTGACCCGCGCAATTCCCCCTTGGGGTATGTCTTTCAGTATACTGGTGTCAAAACCCACACCATTGTCCGTCACACTGATAAAATGTCTGTTGTCTATAACCTGCTGTTCTATGTACACATATCCCTCCCTGCCCTTGCGGCATATTCCATGACTGACCGCATTTTCTACAAGGCATCGCAGCACGCCGGAGGGGACGAGAGCCTCCTCATTACTGATGCTCACTTCATAGGAGATCTTTCCCATAAACCGCACGCTTTGAATATGCAGGTACGCCCGAACAACCCGCAGCTCCAAAGACAGGGGTACCCATCCCTGTTCACCTCCTGCCATCGTCATCGCACCCCGAAGATAGTCGCTGAAATCCTTTTCCAGTTCACCGGCACATGAGGGCTTTTTTCTGGTCATAACCATAATCACCGACAGCGCATTAAAGAGAAAATGACCATTCATTTCATGCACAACCTGTCTGCGTGATTGCTCCTCATATTCAGGTTCCTGCTGGTCCATATAATAAATCCATGCCCTTTTATCTATCATCCGACTATCCCCAGATCTTATTTTTAGACAGCTGCCGCGAAGGAATTCACCTGACTATCAGGAGCATTTTCCCCGTCATCCCGTTTACAATGACAACAGCGCATGCGTATTATACCATACTTTTGAATACACTACAATGTATCGTTTTTTGTTTTTACCTTCCTTTTCCCCCATTAAACTTGATTTTTCGCCTATTTCCGTATACAATGAAGCCACTGGGATGCAGTACGGTCCCAAATTTTTTCAAGAACAGGTAAACTTATGTGGTTAGCAGATCATTGGAAAGATTATGAAGTAATCGACACATCAAGGGGAGAGAAGCTGGAACGCTGGGGGGACTATCTACTGGTGCGCCCCGACCCCCAGGTGATATGGAATACAAGCAGGAAAAATCCGGGCTGGAAAAAATGCAGCGCCCATTACCACAGAAGCGCAAAAGGCGGAGGAGAATGGGAATTCTTTGATCTGCCCAAGCAGTGGCACATCACCTATGACCCTCTTGATCTGACCTTTAACCTGAAGCCCTTCAGCTTCAAGCACACCGGTCTTTTTCCGGAACAGGCCGCCAACTGGGACTGGTTTTCTTCTATAATAAAAAACGCCCTGGCTCATGAGCCGGAGCGTAAGATCAAGGTATTGAATCTTTTTGCCTATACAGGAGGCGCTACCCTTGCGGCTGCAAAGGCGGGAGCCCAGGTGACCCATGTGGACGCCTCCAAGGGAATGGTTGGCTGGGCAAAGGAAAATGCCCTCAGCAGCGGCCTTTCCGATGCTCCCATCCGATGGCTGGTGGATGACTGCCAGAAGTTTGTGGACCGGGAAATCCGCCGGGGAAATCACTATGAGGCCATCATCATGGACCCTCCCTCCTACGGCAGAGGCCCCGGAGGGGAAATATGGAAGCTCGAGGACGCCATTCATCCCCTGGTCAGATCCTGCTGCCATCTCCTCAGCGACAAACCTCTGTTTTTCCTTATTAACTCCTACACCACCGGGTTTGCCGCCTCTGTGCTGAGCTATCTCATGTCCTTAGAGCTTTCAAAGATCCGGGGCGGTCATGTGGAAGCTTCCGAGATCGGACTGCCGGTAAGCTCCACCGGTCTGGTTCTTCCCTGCGGGTCCTCCGGCAGATGGATTTCCGAAGAAGTCTTAGCTACATCTCCATAATAATCTCCCGGGCGGCGTCCTCGGCGATGGGCGCGGCATAGGAATTCTCCCCGAACCGGACAACATGGCCGATGCCCTGCTGTAGCACAAAGCGCAGCCTGCCATCCCGCACCTTCTTGTCGGTGTAAAGCTTCCTTACCAGCTCCTCCCTGTCAATATAATCGGGAATAGCGGTGGGAAGCTTTGCTTCTGCCAAAAGATTTTTTACCCTCGCCGCCTCTGTTTCTGTCATATATCCCAATTTACAGGAGAGCTTTGCTGCGGCTACCATGCCGATGGAAACCGCCTCCCCGTGGAGAAGCCTGTAATCACTTACAGTTTCAATGGCCCTTCCCACTGTATGTCCAAGATTTAATATTTCCCGGAGACCGGTCTCCTTCTCATCCTTCATGACAACCTGATACTTCACTCTGCAATTCGCCTCCGCAATATAGGCGCAGGCTGCCGGTTCCACCCGGAGTATTTCATCCATGTGGTGTTCCAGGAAAACAAAGAGCTCCTCATCTCCCAGACAGCCATGCTTGATGGTCTCTGCCAGGCCGCTGGAAATCTGGCGAGGAGGCAGCGTGTTCCATGTGGCAATATCCAAATATACCTTCTTTGGCTGATTAAACATACCTATAAGATTCGTGGCAAGAGGGGTATCCACTGCCGTCTTTCCCCCCACGGAGGCATCCGCAGCCGCCAGAAGGGTGGTGGCATAGTTGATAAAAGGCACGCCTCTTCCGAAGGTTCCCGCTACAAAGCCTGCCAGGTCAGTAACCACCCCCCCGCCGATGGCGATCACACAGCAGTCCCGCCGGCATCCGGCTGCAAGCATCTCATCCTCCACCTGCTCCTTTACCCTCCGGGTCTTACTCTTCTCCCCCTCCGGGAAGAAAAACAGATCCGCCGCAAAGCCTGCCTCCCTGAGCTTTCTCAAAAGCACATCCCCGTACAGCTCCTTCACAATGCTGTCCGTCACCACAGCAAACCTGCGGATGCTTCCCACAAGCCCTGCCTTCAGATCCTCTATCAGCTTGTCCATCAGCTCAAACCCGATCTCTATCTCGTAGCTGTCATCCACAACCCTTTTTAATTCCACCTGAAATGTACGCATATCCTTTTCGCCCCTCTTGTATGATGCTTTGTGGGTTCCAAGGTCATACATTGCCATGGGAGCATGGCTTGTATGACCTTGGAACCCTGATATCATTATATTAAATTTGACGTCTGAACCAAGTTTACCACAGAACCCCTCCGTTGTAAACAAAGCATTCCCCTAAAGGATTGGTCAATGATTATCATTTTCCTACTGGAACAATACGGGCAGAGAGATATCCTTCAGCGTCACCACCACATATGGATAGCTCTCACTGGCCGCCTCCTCGGCCGTGGGGCCCACCAGCTCCGTTTTTATTACAATGGAATCCTCTGTACGGTAAAGCTCGGGAACCTGTATACTGTAGCCTCCTGTCTCCCGGGCGCCATACCCCACTGCAATATAGAGCTGTCCATTATTGCTGTAGGTCAGCTTAAAGGGCGCGGTCTTCTTCTCCTCAATAATCCGCAGCAGGGCTTCGGGGATATCGCTCTGGGCTGCCACATCAAACTCCAGATCCTCCACCTTCTCCATCTGCTGCTTCATGCCGCATCCTCCCAGCGTCACAGATAAAACAACCATTGCCAGCAGGCACAGCAGAACACGCTTTGCATCACACAGGCGCTGCCTCATTTTGCATTTCCTCACCAACATTTGCTTATCCTATTTTTATGAGACAAACTGCAAAATAGAACAGGTTATTTTTCATCCTTCAGCTTGGCTGCCATAGCCAGAAGGATTTCCCGTTTATTGATGCCCGGATTCTCCAAAACCTCCTGAAGCAGACTATTTAATATCTGTCCGATTTGCGCTCCCTTCGGGATTCCCATGGCCAAAAGATCATCGCCTCTTATGGCCAGATCCCTTAAGCTGATGCAATCGTCAGCTCTCACACACGCATGATACAGCTCCTCTATACGGTCAATATTGGACATATCCCTCATGGCATAGGCGCTTTTTCCATGCATATCTGCCCGCATCAGCTGGATTAGTCTCGGAAACAGCTCCAGGCCTACTCTATTCATCACTTTGCGGACGCCGGGCGCGTCAATGGGGAACCGGGGATCGTGATTTTTCACCAGGATGCATACGCTTTTGATGGTGGCATTGTCAAAGCGCATATCCCGAAGGAACAGCTCCGCCCGTTCCCCGCTGACGGCGGCATGGCCGTAAAAATGATCCGTCCCCTTCTCATCGGTGGTTTTTACATAGAGCTTGCCTACATCGTGAAGCAGAGCCGCCAAACGCACCAGCGGGTCATCCGGCGTGTGCTCCAAAACCTTCAGGGTGTGCATTCCCACCGTGTAGCAGTGAAACCTCGTGTTCTGGGCGCAGCTCATCATGGCGTCAAACTCCGGAAAAAACTGGGCCGTCAATCCCAGCTCATACAACTCCAGAAACCGCCCCGGGTGGTCGGAGCATAAAAGCTTTAACAATTCGTCGCGAATCCTTTCCCGGCTGACCAGCCGCAGATTAGACGCGAGAGACCTTGCCGCTTCCTTTGTAGCCTGGTCTATGGAGAAGCCAAGCTGGGCTGAAAATCGGACCGCCCTCATCATTCGCAGGGCGTCCTCCCCAAATCGTTCCTCCGCATCACCCACACAGCGAATCACATGCTTTTCCAGATCCTCACGCCCCCCAAACAAATCCACCAGCCCCCGCTCCGGGTGATAAGCCATGGCATTGATGGTAAAATCTCTGCGACGCAGGTCCTCTGAAAGCTGCCTGGTGAAGGAGACCTCCTCCGGGTGGCGTCCGTCAAGATATGCCCCGTCAATGCGGTATGTGGTCACCTCATAGCCTCGGTGCTCCGCCATGACGGTGACGGTTCCATGTTTCAGGCCGGTATCCACCGTATGGGAAAATAATGCTTTTACCTGCTCCGGTCTGGCGGAGGTGGCGACGTCCCAGTCGTGGGGACTGCGGCAAAGCAGAGAATCCCGCACACAGCCACCCACCGCATAGGCTTCATAGCCAGCCTGTTCCAGGGTGCGTATGATTCCCTCCACAGGGGAAGGTATATTGATCTTGATATCCTCTCTCATAAACTCCTCTTTAAGTGTTCCCCATCATGCGCATCTCTCCTGCCCGGGACATGATAACGGCTATACAGTTTACCGCCGTCCAGATATTCAGAAGACAGGCTGTATAGAGCAGCGCCCTGTCCGTGCCAGGCTCCCTGCGAAGGGCATTGCCCCGGACAGCCACAAGCGCCAAAGGCAGAACCGGCAGGAAATACCGCCCCTGGACGCCCTGGATCACCGCATATCCCTCCGGCGTATAGGCCAGCATCATGGCAAACACTGTCACACAGATGGTGACAACCAGGACGCCAGTCACCAGCGCCCGCTGCCTTCCCTTCCAGTAAACAGGCTCAGAGGCTGGTCTTGCAGCGGCAAACAGCATCATTCCCGTAAAAAGGAAAACCGCCATCTCCGGCATCAGGATGTCCAGCCACCCAAGGGTGTACCCGATCATCTGCCTGTACCAGAAGCCTGACTGCTCACGGAAGGAGTTGAAAAAGATTTTAACAGTTTCCACAGGGTTTGCCAGCACCCAGGATATAGTATAGCTCTCTGCATCTGCGTAATTCAGGTGTGTGTTGGTCTCCTGCACATACTCTGTCAGCTTTCCCAGCTGCACCAGCAGATATACCGCCCCGATAACTACCGCCATAAACAGGGCGGACAGTATATACTGTTTCGTGTTCCCAAATTTTTCCCTGGGTATGAGAAACATCAGAAATGCCAGGAAAATGTATACCAGCTTTACCGGCCCCAGAAACGCCATCAGCACCGTTACAAGAATCAGATCCCGCCCCCGCACCTTCGGAGCCGCAAGTGCCAGATGCAGTACATAAGCGATATATAAAAAGGCGATGGCAATGATAAATGCGTCATAGGACAGGGAGGAAACCTGCTCCAAGGTCATGGGCAGAAGAGCCGCCAGACCAAGAAGCTCCTTTCCAAAGGGCATTCGCTTGAGAGCGGCGCCGAAGCAGACCAAAAAAAACAGCAGATTAAACATACGGCCCATCATCATCAGCGGCACCTGACGCAGCTGTAAAAGTCTGGCGATGGTAATACCCACAGCCTGGGGCACATAGGCCACCCAGAGATTATTCTGAGCCACCTCCTCTGTAAAGAGCACCGGCGTGTCATCCACCGGCCCCCGCCATGCATTGAAAAACCGGTAATAATCGTCATGCCCCGGAAAGTCATTGAGAAGAAGATTGGCATCCTCCGCCCGCATATAGACATATCCCTCCGCCGTGGCCGCTTCCTTCCCCATCATCTGGTTTGACAGCTTGTAGGCTGTCAGGTAATGCCGGATCTCATCCGGCGCAGACATGGGAGGCAGAACAAACATGTAAACCACGGAAAAAAAGGCCGCCGTCAGAAAAAACATCCTGGTTCCTGTCAGCTTCTTTAAAAAGGGCCGCCAGAACAGCTGCAGCGCAAGCGCAGTCATGAACAGGAAGAACACAACCATAAGCAGAAGAAAGGCTTTCCATATACGGTGGTATTCAGGCACTGCCGCCGTTACCGGGTGAATGCCAAAGGCAGAGCAGATATATGCGATGAACAGGGTTCCCAGCAATGCAAAAAGGGCAAGAAAAAGCCCTTTATTCTCCCGTATAAAAACCCCGGCGGATTTGATCCGCCCCCGTATTCCTACCAAAGAATCCTTCTTTATTTCTTTACCTTCCATATTACCCTCATGTCGAACGGGCAGGACTGCAAATCTGTCCTGCCCGCTTCATTTACGTATCCCAGCTTAGCCTGTGAAGATTTCCCGAAAGCTGCATATGGGAAAAATCGTTCTGACGAAGCGCCTCATACAAAATGATTGCCACTGAATTTGCCAGATTCAAAGATCTTATATCCTGATTCATGGGAATGCGGACAGCCGTATCCTCATGCTCCACCAAAATCTCCTCCGGAATCCCTGCGCTTTCCTTGCCAAACATGATATAGCAGTCCGGCTCGTAGGAAACCTGGCAGTAATTTTTCCTGGCCTTTGTGGTAGCCATGTAAATCTTTGCGCCGGGATTTTTATCCAGAAAATCCTCAAAATCCCTGTATATCCGCACATCCAGCTTATCCCAGTAGTCCAGGCCGGCCCTTTTAAGCATTTTGTCATTGATCTGAAAGCCCAGCGGCTCGATCAAATGCAGGGTGGTGCCTGTGGCCACACAGGTTCTTCCGATATTCCCGGTATTTGCAGGCATCTCCGGCTCCAGCAATACTATATTCATGATTGATTATTCACCCTTTTCCTCCGGCATATGCCGTTTTACAAAAGCTTCAATGCGGTCAAGAGCCAGCTTCAGCTCATTTAAGGAGTAGGCGTAGGAAATTCTGAGAAAGCCCTCCCCGCAGTCTCCGAAGGCCGTTCCAGGAACAACCGCCACCTTCTCCTCCTGCAAAAGCTGGTTGGCAAACTCCTCACTGCTCATACCCAGCCCCTTGATGCTGGGGAAAACGTAGAAGGCGCCGTAGGGTTCAAAGCATTCCAGCCCCATATCCCGCAGACGCTTTACCACATAGCGGCGCCTCTGATTGTAGGACTCCCGCATCTGCTTCACATCCTCGTCCCCCTCCCGCAGCGCCTCCACAGCCGCATACTGGCTGGTAGTGGGCGCGCACATGATGGCAAACTGATGGATCTTTAACATCTGATCCAGAAGCAGCCTGGGGGCGCAGGCATAGCCCAGCCGCCACCCGGTCATGGCATAGGCCTTTGAAAAGCCATTGATCAGCACCGTTCTCTCAAACATACCCGGCAGGGAGGCGATGGACACATGATCCTCCCCGGTATATGTAAGCTCCGAATAAATTTCATCAGAGATCACAAAAATATCCTTCTCGATGATCACCTGGGCAATCTCCTCCAGATCCGCCCTGGTCATCACGGCGCCGGTGGGGTTATTGGGGAAGGGGAGAATCAACACCTTGGTCTTGTCCGTGATATGGTCAAGGAACTCCTGCTTCGTGAGGCGGAACTGATTTTCCTCCTTCAGGTTGATGATCACCGGCACCCCGTCCGCCAGCTGGGTACAGGGCAGGTAGGACACGTAGCTGGGCTGGGGAATCAGCACCTCCTCCCCGGGATTGAGCATCGCCCACAGAGCCAGGTCGATGGCCTCGCTGCCTCCCACCGTCACCATGATCTCATGGTTGTAGTCATAATCCAGATTGCAGCGGCGCTTTAAGTACCGGGCGATCTCCACCTTCAGCTCCTTTAAGCCCGCATTGGAGGTGTAAAAGGTTCTTCCCTTTTCCAGGGAGTAGATTCCCTCCTCCCTGATATGCCAGGGGGTATCAAAATCCGGTTCCCCCACACCCAGGGAGATGGCATCCTTCATCTCGCTGACAATGTCAAAAAATTTCCGTATTCCCGAGGGCTTGATGTCAAGCACCTTATCAGATAATGGATTTCTCATGGTGTGATCAGCATCCTTTCATCAGAAGATTCAGCCACCAGAATGGTGCCGTGATCCTTATATTTTTTCAGGACAAAATGGGTTGCGGTGCTCTGTACCTCCTCCATGGGAGCCAGCTTGTCGGACACAAACTGCGCAACCCCACGCATGGTTTTTCCCTCGATGATCACGGTGAAGTCAAAGGCGCCGCTCATAAGATACACCGCATGTACCTCGCTGAACTTGTAGATCCGCTCCGCGATCTTGTCAAAGCCCATACCCCGCTGGGGCGTCACCTTTACCTCGATGAGGGCCGTCACCTTCTCCTCGGTGGTGGCGTCCCAATTGATGAGGGTATGATAGCCGCAGATCACATTCTCCCGCTCCATATCCCCGATACAGTTTGCCACCTCAATCTCATCCTCTCCGAGAAGGATGGCCAGATCATGGACGCTGATGCGCCCGTTTTTTTCAAGAACATTCAATATTTTCTCTCTCATCTCATTCTCCATTCCGCTGCCGCATGGCAGCTCTGAAAGCAGCAAAGCCAACCTGGATCCCGCCAGCCGACCGGTTTGCTGCTTTTATAATCATAAAAACCGGAAAAGTGGGTCCGGCTCCGGGCGGGAGACACTGCTGATCTCATCGTCCTTTTTTATATTTCCCCCGGGGCCGACGGTTACAGCGCCGATTACTCCGGCCATAACCCCTGCCTCCCGAAGGGCTTTCAGCACAGGCTCCGGATTCCTGACCGCCACAAGAGCCGCCCCATCCCCCGCCAGCTGATAGGGGTTCGCTTCCAAAAACTCACAGATCTCCACAACCTCCTGCTCCATGGGAACAGCCCGCAGATCCGCCCGAAACCCCACGCCTCCGCCAGTCTTCAGATTCCAGAGGGCAGCCATCAGGCCGCCCTCCGCCAAAGGCAGAATGTGCCCATCTGCGCCCCTCAGTGCTTCGACAATCCGGGAAAGCTCCGGGCAGGATAGCCTGTCCCTTGCCTGTAAAAGAAAGCTCTCCGAAAACCGGGTCATAAGTCTCTCCCTTTGAAGCTCCAGGAGCAACGCCGTTCCCCAATGGCCTGGACTGCCTGCCTGGAGCAGCGCATCCCCGGGCTCGGGTTTTCTTCTTTCCTGCGTCAGATTTCCCAGGGCGGAGAATGCAAAGCAGGGGATGTCTGCTGCACCGGTCACCTCCAGAGTCTCCGGAAGAAGAGTCATTCCCCGGCTCGTACAGAGTCCGTCCAGAAATGCCAGATCCTCCCGCAGCCGCTGCTCCTCCATGCTGGTGGGTATATGGATATGCACCAGCAGCGCTCTTGGCAGCGCTCCTGCTGCCAGAAGTCCGTTGACACAGCGGAAAAAGCCCAATTCTATCAGCGTCTTTTTGTCAGAAGCGATAGAACTGCTGCTAATGCACAGGTCACTCTCTCCAGCAGTCATCCGGCTAACCCCGCCAGAGTACTCCGCTCGCGCAATCCCCCCCGCCGGACAGGTCAGAGTCTTCTGGGTGCAGCGCACATACGTATTATAGGAAAGCATTCCCCTATTCATCTCTGCCTCCCCTTTCCGAAGGTTGCTCCATATAGGAGATTCCCGTCCTTAAAAAATGGATACCAATGCTCCGACAATGGTGCCTGCCACCATGGATAGCACCAGGAGGATGGCAATCACAGCCGCAGCAATCCTTTTTCTTTTCTGTCTTTTATTCATTTTCCATAGCCTTTCTGATCTTCATCAAAGAATTGGGTTTCATTATACTGGATTCCCGGATGAAATGCAATATGAACAAAAAAAATTGGTCTGGGATATACTCAGTTCAGACAGCTGTAGACGATATTCCGAAGTCTTGGCTGGACATTTCCCTCCATGCTGGGATAAAGCTGCTGCATGTACACGATCACCAGCTCCTCCTCCGGGTCCGCCAGGAAAAAGGTTCCCGCCATGCCGTTCCAGCCAAATTCCCCCACATGGGACAGGCTGTCCCCCGCTGTGGGATCAATAAGGGTCCGCACCCCCAGCCCGTAGCCGTAGCCCATCAGCACCTCCCAGTCCATATCCTTTCTCTGAAGCGCGTTCAGATGATCCTTCCGCATCAGATTCACCGTGGCCGGGCTTAATATCCGCACCCCCTCCGGGCTTGTGCCCAGATTGCAGAGGGTCTGCCCAAATTTCATATAGTCGTTCAGGGTGCTGATAAGCCCCGCACCGCCGCTCTCAAAGCATTTGCCGTGGTACATGGGGCGGTTCTCCTCCGAATAAGTGCGATAGCTGTTCTCCGCCTGATTATACTCCCAGAAGCTGGTGAGCCGTTCCCGCTTTTCCTCCGGCAGGTGAAAGCAGGTATCCTCCATTCCCAGGGGTTCAAAAATATGGTTGTTCATGTACTCCCCCAGGGCTTCCCCGCTCCACACCTCGATAAGCGCTCCCAGCACATCCAGGCAGTAGCTGTAATTCCAGTGCTCCCCCGGTTCAAAGAGCAGGGGCTGTTCTCCCAGCATATCCGCAAACTGCCTGGTGGTGTAGGTCTGGTTCGTCCTCCTTGCCAGCGCCTCATGGGCCTGGCTGGTGGCAATCTCCGCCGGATGATAAAGTCCTCCGTAGGTAAGGCCCGCAGTCATAGTAAACAGATCCCGCACCCGTATGGGATTTGCCGTGGGCACATTGCACCAGGAGTAGGTGTGGTTGTCCTTCATCTTCGCAATGGTCATATTCCAGAAAGATGGCAGATATTTTCCCACCGGATCGTTCATGAGAAAGGCCCCCTGCTCAAAAAGCTGCAGGGCTGCGGTCACCGTGATGGGCTTGGTCATGGAATAGAGCCGGAACATGGTTTGATCCGTCACCGGACGCCCCGCATCATCCATAACCCCCACATGATGGCGGTAAACCTCATTCCCGTGATGGAGCACACCGCAGGACGCCCCTTTGATGTGAAACTCCGGCTCCAGCCGGTTTAAAAAAGCCGTTACTCTTGAAAAATCACTCATGATTATCCCTTTCCTGTTTATCTTCTGGGCCCGCCTCCGCCGAAGCCTCCAAAGCCTCCTCCGGAGGAGCCTGCGCTGACGCTGTTTTGTGTGATGGATACAGTCTGGCCGCCGGCAGTGACGGTATAGGTTTCACCCTGTGTCAGATCCGGGCAGGAAAAGACCACACTGTTTCCAGACTTTGCGGCCTCATGGGAAAAAAGCACATTGCCGGATTCATCGGTAATGGCGATGGTATCCCCCGCCTGCCAGGAGCCGTTTAAATTTACTGTGAAGGAGCACTGGGAGGAGCTTTCCGAAAAGCTCTCCGCCATACCGGAGGCTCCAAGAGCCAGAATCGTCCCTCCTGAAACTTCCATCCCCGCGCCGCTGTCCATGGCTCCATTGCCGCTGTTTGCGGGTCCGTCAATGACGATGGTTCCCCCCTCCGCATACAGCGTGCCGTTGCAGTCAATTCCATCGCCGCCGGCATTGATATACAGACTGCCTCCCTGGAAGTACATATTTGCGCTGGCGTCCGCCTGGCCGCCCCAGCCAAAGTCCATACCTCCGCTGCTGCCGCCGGCGACATTGACCCCGTCGTCGCTGGAGGTGACGGAAATATCGCCGCCGGTGATATCAATTTCACCTGCCTCCAGCCCCTCGTAGGATTCTGTCACCGTAACTGTTCCGGCTGATATGGACAGGCTCCCATCCCCGTGGATGCCGTCGTCCCCGGATGCTGTGGTTATATTACCGCCGGAAATATTTACATCCCCGTTGCTGTGGATGCCGTCATCCGCGGTGTCGATGCTGATGGTTCCTCCGCTGATATTCACCGCCATACCAGCCTTTAATCCCTTTGTGCTGACGCTGGTCTCAGCGGAGAGGTCCCAGCCGCTGTCAGGACTGCCCCAGCCGTGGCCCCAGGTATCACCCGCGTGCTCTTTTGCCACGCCATTTGTCACCACAGCTACCTCCCCAGCAGTCACAGACAGCGTATTTTCTGCCTGGATCCCATCTCCGTAGCTGTTTACCTCCAGCGTTCCGCCAGTGATGTTCACATAGCCCTGTCCCTCCTCCAGGCCGTCGGACTTCACGCCGTCATTGCCGGAAAGAATATTTACGCTGCCGCCGCTGATATTGACAGCTGTATTGGCCTTCAGACCATTGTTGACCGCCTGTATATCCAGGGCGCCTCCCTCGATGGTCAGGCTGTTCTTTGACTGGATTGCGTTGTTTACATAACCCTCCACAGTAAGGGCCCCCTCGCCGCAGATCACCATATCTGTTTTTGCGTGGAGCGTTCCGCCGGCGGCTGTCCCCTCTGCCCCAGCTTCCTCCTCATGGGGGTTGGCCGATATATCCGCAGGCGTTCCCGTCACCAGCGCATTGGCAGTATTTGGCGCCAGATAAATGGTAACGCTCCCTGCGCGCTCTATGCTCAGAGCCTCCTCTGTCCCGTTGGTGATGCTTACCCCGGAAAGGGAAAGAACCACCTGAGCGTTTTCATCCGTCTCCACCAAAAGTCTTCCGTTTGAAAGACTGCCGCTGATCTGATAATACCCTCCCTGGGTGATCGTCACCAGGTTTCCATTCACAGTTACCCCTGTCCCGGCCGTGGAGGCATCGTCTGCAAGGGTCACCTGTACCCAGGATCCTTCTTCCGCCTCTTCCACCTTTTGGGCGGCAGTCCCCTTTTCTGAAGCTGTGTCATTGGCGGACGTCTCCGCGGCGGTTTCCCCATGATTTTGTTCTGCGGAGCTCTGATTTTCTGTATTCCCGCCGGTTCTGTTTCCATTTCCCAGAACCATGGCCCAGATTCCTGCCCCCAAAAGCAGCGCCACCACCGCAGCAATCGCTAAAATCTTTGTCGTCCTATCCATGTCTTCCTCCATCATCTGATCCAGTACAGCCTATCGTTAGCCCTGTAAGTCGTCTTTCAGACAGGGCATTTTAACACTGTAATTCACCTGTGGCAAGGGTGCCAAAACGTGATTTGACACCCTTATCACATATGGGTTCATTATAAGCATGAATTTTTGATTTGTAAACAGGGTTCACAATTCCTTTAAAATTAGAAGCTCCTCCAAATGGAACAGGCTGACTCCTGCCGGGCGTATCGCGCAAAATCAGGGCGCCGAAAAGAGTTTCCTCCTTTCGGCGCCCCAGCGTTTCATCCCACTATCGCAGGCTATTCCTGAATATATGTCATGTAATCCGGCGCTGTCTCCTCAATATAGCTGTACCAGCCAGATGTACCCTGTTCCTGACGAATTTCCTGTATGCGGATAAAAAAGGCGGATTCTCCGTCCAGACTGCTGACAACCTGGCCGTTTTCCCTCTGGCGGAGCTTTTTTACAACCTCCTCCAGCACCTTCGCCTTTGTGTCATCCGTCATCTTCTCAAATGTCTCATCCTCCGCCAGCAAAATCTCACAGAGCGTAATACCGCCATCCCTGATATATGCCTCCTCCTCATAGGCCTTCTGCTCCTGCTCATCCTCAAACTCTTCTAAGGGCATAAGCGCAAGCTCCTGATAGACCTGCAGCAGCGCCTCTGCGTAATCTCCTCTCTGGGCCGCCTCCTGCAGGGCAGCCATTTCACTGTTCATATAATCCATGAAATATCCCATCTGGTCAAACAGTGAATACCCACTCACATGAATATAATTGCAGCTAAGGGCAATAAGGTCAGCAGTGGATGCCCGATCCAGCGCCTCCTGGGGAATACGATAGGCAGCCGCCTTCTCCTCATCCCTCAGAGAAGAATACAAAAGCTCCTTCTGGTCAAAGGGGTAATCCAGCTTTCCCTCAGGAGAAATCCAGGCGTCCGCATCGTAGGAATAATCCGTCACCGCTGCGTCCTCTGTCGTATCTTCTGAAGCTTGTGAGGAAGCCGTCTCTTCCATCTGAGCAGCACCGCCTTGCATCTCCGTCACCGGTTCCTCTGTCTGTGCCTCTGAAGTATGCATTTGGGAAGCTGTATACATTCCCGATGATTCTTGGCTATTTGTTCTTTCACTGCAGCCTTGCATCAGTATCATGATGCAGAAGCAAAGCAATATGCACCATTTTCTCACAAAAATCCCCCCCCCTTACTTTAAGTGATAATATTTCAGATTTTGGCCTGAAGAATAATAAGGATTATGTTTTTCGTAATGCGCAACTATAGGTTCGCTCCCCCATTTTGATATTATGTACGCCTCAGGATAATTTACAGTATCATATGGATAATCCATGCCGGTTTGCGTTACTATTCCTGAATGTTGAGAATAAAGAACTATCCAACCAATTTTCGCTGTACTACTCTTTTCATAACTTGGATCACTTGTAAAAGGTCCAACCGAAAGTAAAGTAAGATATTGATAGGTATTAGGATATAAATCTTGTAGCCATGCAAAGGAGTGACAATTGAACGTTTTTGACGCTATTGAAACTTGGCTCGCATGATATTTTGCAATAAGGCTTGAATATGTGGACGGATCAGCATATTCAAAATTAGTATCGTATATGCAAGTCGCAGTATTTCCTCCAGGCGTGCTAATTACATAA
Source organism: uncultured Lachnospiraceae bacterium (assembly GCA_944381475.1). Classification (GTDB taxonomy): domain Bacteria; phylum Bacillota; class Clostridia; order Lachnospirales; family Lachnospiraceae; genus UBA4292. Next base: position 32,757 of record CALWLH010000033.1, read on the forward strand.
TTATTATTTACGGTTTCTATTGCATATGAGTTTTCTTCAAACAAAGCAGTATATAGTTGCCCCTCTTCTTCCTGAATCAATTGCAAAACTTGAACTGGATTCGTTGTTTTATAATATGTCGATTTATTTTTTTGCTCCAATTTCACCGCATAAGCTTCTGCAAATCTATTCATATCATTAGAAGAACCCTTACTTTCCAAAACATCCTTTAATAACATTTCGAGGATATCAATTGTTTCATATACAGCGGCATCCCTGTAAATTAACTCGTGATTTTCTGGATTATGTATAAAATTATTATAATTTTCTATATAATCATCACCGGACATTATTGATGTATAATCTAAAATTTTCTGTCTTGGTATGTTATATGCTTTATATGCGTTAAGCAGAACGACTATGCTGTCTTCTCTATCTAACATTTCTGATATTCCATTAAATTGGTTCTTAATTTGGTAATACCCATCCTCAATGGAATCATAAGCATGTATATCGCACAAAAGAGAATAATCTAATATTAATTCTAGTAACTCCTCAGTTGAGATTTTATGTAATATACTATTAGGAATCTGGGTCACACTACGCATATCCTCCACACTGACTAACGCATCCCACTCAGAATCCAAAGCAGTAATAGGATAATCGTAACTTCCATCCAACTGAACCCAAGCATTTTCAATAATCGTATTAGAGTCAGCAGAATATTCATTTACTTCAGTGTCTGCCACAACTAAACTACTACTTGTCATGGTTAATGTTAATAAAAAAGCAAAAAGCTTCTTAACCATACATCTCTTCCCTCTCTTCATTATTTTAGTTTTTTCTGTCTATATTATTCCATAACTATTATGGGATTTTTGACTTGCTATTTTCCGCTTATCACCAGTTTTATTATATGTCAACACTACATTCATTCATTTTTTAAAATCTTAAATAATTTTTTTGATTTGACAGTTTTTTCTGACACTATGAATATATTACGAACTAACCCGCTTACTAAATCGATTTTATCATACCCATTCCTCTCAAACACGCCTCATCCAAGGGATAGGGGCACAGAGCCAGCTTTCCGATATTTTTTGCCGTCTCCTCCACCGCCCGGTCAAGAACTCCCGCATCAATTTCTGTCTTGCCGCAGACCTTCAGGTAAAAAGCCGCAAGCTCCTCCGTCCCCGAAAAGCCCATCAGCGCCAACAGCGCATTTTTCTCCTCCTTTTTCGCGCCCTTTATATATCCAGGAAGAAAATATCCCACAGCCTTTCCGTGGGGAATCCCCAGCTCATAGGTGAGGGCGTAGCTTAGAGCGTGGGGAATAGCGGTTCCTGTGTGGGCGATGGCCATACCTCCCAGGGTGGAGGCCATCATGAGATGGTGCAGATCCGCCTCCTCCATCTTTCGCCGCCCCAAAAGAACGTCCTTGCTCAGGGACCAGATCACCAGTCCCTCCCGCACCAGCATCCGGCTGTAGTCCGTAGCGTTGGTGTTTAGATAGCTCTCCACCAGGTGCCCCAGAGCGTCCACCGCCGTGTTGCAGATCAGGCTGTGGGGGGCCGACAGAAGGTATCTCACATCTATCAGAGCCAGCTTTGGGAATACCCGGTGGGCAATAGAGGCCTTCGTGCGCTTCTCATGCCTGGTGAGCACGGAAACCGCTGTTACCTCGGAGCCGGTGCCGCAGGTGGAAGGGATGGCGGCCACCGGAAGACTGCCGGTCTGTTCCGGTTCCTCATACAAAAAATCCGCCCCTTTATCCTTATAGCAGAGCATCACCGCCACCGCCTTGGCAGCATCCAAGGGCGAACCGCCCCCGATGCCGATCACAAAATCCACACCCGCAGAAAGACCCAGCCTTCTGGCGGCCATCACCGTCTCCACAGAAGGGTTCTCCTCCACATCCTCAAAGAGGAGCCAGTCTACCCCCTCTTCCCTTAGGGCCTTCTCCACATCCCCCAGAGCCCCGCAGGCCTTCGCGCTGCTTTTCCCTGTAAGAATCAGAGCCTTTCTGCCTAAAGCGGCCAGTTCCTTTCTGTGGTTCCATACACAGTTGTTCTCCTCATAGACCGTCACCGGCATATAAAACTTCATATCAATCCTCCTAAATCCAGTAGAGAAAAGAGGCGGCGCACCCACTGCGCCACCCCTTAAAAAACAGACAAATTCTATTAAACCTTCGCTCCATCGCCCGGGCACTGATTGCCCGGCGCTGTCAGCATCCCGTTAACCATACATCTCATACCAGAAAACAGTAAGGACGATGCTCACCGCCAACAGAAAAAGTCCCGCAAAAAATGTGGATTTCAGAGAACGCTCCCGGCGCTTCCTGCGGTGCTCCTCCTGATACTCATAGTAATCTCCCGTGGCATCTCGCACCATGCCGGGAATCAGGGCGTGAAGCGCCCGCCTTACGGCAAAGCCAAATATATCAAAAAACCCGGTGGTGCTGACCCACAGGAGGGAGCCGATGCACAGATACAGCAGAGCGATGATGCTGAAGGCATCGTCGATTGCCCGCAGCCTGTCCGCCGGTTCCTGGGGCAGATCCCGCAGAAGAATGATGCCTCCCACCAAAAGCAATGCCACCGCCAGCTGAATGAGCCAGGATTTCCAGCTTATAAAAGGCTTTTTATCCCGCTCCTTGCCTTGACTCGTCATCCTTCCTCCACCTGCTTCTTGTAACGCTCAAACTCCGCCTGATTGCAGTGGACGAAATGTCCTGGAAGAACCTCCCGGAATGCAGGCTTGTCGGTGCTGTAATCATGCTCCTTCAGAGGCTCATAGGTAATACGCCTCCTCTGCTTTTCGTATTCCGGGTCCGGAAGGGGGATGGCGGAAAGCAGGGATCTGGTGTAGGGGTGAAGGGGATGCTTAAACAGCTCGTCCGACGTGGCCAGCTCCACCATCTTGCCATAATACATGACCCCGATCCTGTCGGAAAAATACTTTACCACGGACAGGTCATGGGCAATAAAGAGAATGGTCAGTCCCATCTGGTGACGAAGATCATCCAGCAGATTGATCACCTGGGCCTGGATGGACACATCCAGTGCGGATACCGGCTCATCGGCAATGATCAGCTCCGGCTCCATAATCACCGCCCGGGCCACGCCGATACGCTGTCTCTGTCCGCCGGAGAATTCATGGGGATAGCGGCCTGCGTGCTCCCGCACAAGCCCAACCAGCTCCAGCACATTATAAACCTTCTCAACAATCTCCGCCCTATTCTTCTTCCCCTGAATCACAAGACCCTCCGCAATAATCTGCTGTACGGTCATACGGGGATCCAGAGAGGCGATAGGGTCCTGGAAGATCATCTGGATATCAGTGACGGTCTTATGACGTTTATGATCCGCCTTTGCAGACTTGATTTCCTTCCTCTGGGCAGCAATATACTCCTCCAGCTCCTTCTTCTTCTCTTCGATTTTCTTCTTCTTTTCCTCCAGGGAGCCCTCGCCCCCCTCAATGGCGGCGATCTCCCTGCGGCTGTTTGCCTTTGCCGTCTGTATATTATCCTTGTAGGATTTTGTTCCGGCGGCTATACGCTCGCCCTTAAAGTACACACTTCCAGAGGTGATGTCATAGAGCTTGATGATGGAGCGGCCCGTGGTGGTCTTTCCGCAGCCGGACTCTCCTACCAGGCCGAAAACCTCTCCCTTTTTGATGTCAAAGGAGACGTCATCCACCGCTTTATTGTCCTTAAAATACTGACACAGATGCTCAACCCTTAAGATTACCTCGTCCTGCTCAGCCATTCGCCTCACCTCTCTTCTGCTTCATTCTCTCTATACGTTCTGTGATAATACTCGGAGGCTCCACCTTCGGCGCATCCGGGTGCAGCAGCCAAGTGGCCGCGTAGTGGGTGTCGCTGATCTTAAACATAGGAGGCTGACGCTTAAAGTCAATCTTTAAGGCATACTGGTTACGCTCCGCAAAAGCGTCTCCCACGGGGGGATAGATCATATTGGGCGGGGTGCCGGGGATGGCAATGAGACGCTCATTGGTCTCCGTATCCGGCATGGCGGAGAGCAGCGCCCAGGTGTAGGGGTGGGCGGGTGCGTAGAACACATCCACGCTGGTTCCCGTCTCCACGATCTTGCCCGCATACATCACGGCGATGCGGTCCGCCATATATGCCACGACGCCCAGGTCATGGGTGATAAAGATGATGGACAGATTCCGGTTCTTCTTGATGCGGTTGATCAGCTCGAGAATCTGGGCCTGAATGGTCACGTCAAGAGCCGTGGTGGGCTCATCACAGATCAAAATGTCCGGGTCCGCCGCCAGGGCGATGGCGATCACGATACGCTGTCTCATACCGCCGGAGAACTCAAAGGGATACTGCTTGTAGCGCTTTCTCACATCGGAGATTCCAACCTCCTCCATAAGCTTCAATGCCTTGTACTTTGCCATGGACTTGGTAACTCTGGCTACCACGCCGGAGGCATTTTCCTTGAAAAAGGCCAGCAGCTCGTCCGTTTCCCGGGCAAAATCCCTCTGTTTTGCACGTTCAAGCAGCTCCTGGTAGTGCTCCGCCAGGCGGTCGATCACATGGCCTATGGTCTCCTTTACCACCTCTAAATCCACGGCAGTGGAGGGAGCCACCTTCCAGGCGGGCGTTTTCTTCTTAGCAACCAGGCGGTCATACTTCTTCTGCTGCTTTTCGTGGACTTTAGAAGCGGTTTTATTCTTCTTAATCCCCTCAAAATAGGTGTCAATATTGCCCTTCAGACTGCTCCTGAAGGTATATGCCAGGCCGTCCTTGTGAATCTCCATAGGGTCAATGGAAGCCTCCACCGCCCTGATGCAGGCGTCCGCCGCCTGCTGACAGGACTGGCTGTTTAGCTGCTCCTCCAAAAAAGCGCTGCGCATTTCGCCGATCACCCTTAAGGCTTCCTGCTTCTTTTCATTGTAATTCTTTGCGCTGTATTTCAAAGCAGCTTCAGCAGCCTGGCGAAATTTCTTTGTAAAATGCTCATCCGTATAGTCCTTTAAAAAGGCGTTCAGCTCCTTCATGGGCTTTTCCGGCAGGGGTTGACCGGAAAACGTCAGGTAGTAGGCCATATCAAAGAAATCCGGCGCCTCCTTTTCAAGGGCGTTCTTGAGGATTTCCTTCATCTGGTTCAGAATCTCCACCGTTTTGGGATAATCCCGGTTTTCCTTGATTTCCCGTCCGGAAACGCCCTTCAGTTCACCGATGAGCGTCTGAAGCTTTCCCTCCTCCTCGCTGACCACATAGCCGTTCACAGAACCCTTTGCCAGACGTACCAGCTCCAGAATAGTGTATTTCTGATCGGAAAAGGCATTCTTCTCGATATGAAATAAAATATCCTCCGCCAAGTCCAGCGCCTCAATAGCGGACTCGTGGGCACTGTCGTAGTCCTGCTCCATCCTGATGGATGCGGTCTCAAACTTGTCAAAATCTCCGCAGAGCTTCCTCAGCTCCGCTTCTGCCAATCCCTCCGGCTTTGCCTGCACCATAGTCTTTTCCAGAATAGCCAGCGTTTCATTAAACGCCCTGCGGCTGGCCTTCTGACGGGCCTTGCCCTTTAAAAGCATGGCCTCCGTCAGCTGCTTGCCAATACGCATGATGGGGTTTAGGCTGGACAGGGGATCCTGAAAAATCATGGCGATCTTATCCCCTCGAATATGATAAAAATCATCCTCGGAAATCTTTAACAGATCCATCCCGTCATAGATGATGGAACCACCCTCAATAATGGAGTTGCCCGCCAGAATACCAAGGATTGCCTTGGATGTAACGGATTTTCCCGAACCGGACTCTCCCACAATAGCAAGGGTTTCTCCTTTATTCAAATCAAAGCTGATATTGCGCACGGCCTGTACCTTTCCCCCCGGCGTGCGGAAGGAAACTACCAGGTTGTTTACAGATAATTTTTTCTCCATAGCTTAGTCCTCCGTACCGCGCAGCGACGGGTTAAAGGCGTCACGCAGACCATTTCCGAACAGGTTGAAGGTAATCATCAGCAGGGAAATAAACACTGCCGGGAACAGAACCACATGGGGATATGTTGACAGCAGGGACTGACCCGCAGACAGCATGGAACCAATGGAGGTTCTGGTGGATGAATCCAGATTGACAATTCCCAGATAAGTCAGGTTTGACTCGGAGTAAACCACGCTGGGGATCATCAGCACGCAGCTGGTGATGATGGTACCGATGGCATTGGGGAAAATATGCCTGAACATCAGGCGCAGATCCCCTGCTCCCAGGGTTCTTGCCGCCAGGATATACTCCTGGTTCTTATAACGGTAAAACTGCATACGAACCGTGGAGGCCATGCCGATCCAGCCCGTCAGGACAAAGGCAAACAATAGGGAAGGCACAACGCCCACCCTCCTTGCCAGATGAAGCTGGAACAGGGACGCCACCACGATAAAGGGAACATCCACCAATATATCCGCAATTCGCTCCATCACCAGATCCACCACGCCGCCGTAATAGCCCTCGATGGCGCCGTAAACCACGCCGATAAACATATTGATCAGGGCAATGCACACCGCAAACACCAGGCTGAACCTAGCGCCGCTGGCAAGTCTTGTGAGGATATCCTGGCCGTAGGCATTGGTTCCAAAAAGGAAGCTGGGCTCAAAGCCGTAGCGGTACTGGAAATAGGTGTAGGAGAATACCCGAACCTTGAATGCCATTGCCGATGAGGTACCGGAAACCAGAGCGTAGCGGTAGGAGCCGTCATCCCCCTCAATCCGCAGGCTGTCATAGTCCCCATCGTTGCCGGAGGTCTTATAGATATTCTCAAACTCCCCGTCCTTATTCAGCCTAGGCATACCCTTGTTTGAACACTTATACCAGATATTGGCATTATTCTTTAGGGATTCCAGCCGCAGCTCCGATGTGTCGATGGCAGGGTAGATCACCTGCACGCCGGTCTCGTTCTGATACTTCTGGATAGCCTTGTACTCCGACTCCGTGAGAGTCAGGTAGATCATACCGGTCTGGGTGTAGGAATCCAGGCGGATATCGTAGAAGGTGGAGCTGGAGTTGCTGGAGCTGTCCTCATAGTCCGCCCTGTAAACCTCGGTGATGGGACTCATACCCGTCTCCACACCGATGGCCAGGTAGGAATTGTAAATATCGGAGCTGACCGTCACATCCTTGCATCCATCCCATCCCGTCCAGGCCAGGGCGTCACACTTTGGCAGAAGCCTGGAGTATTGCAGATAGGTGGTATCTGTGAGGCTGTTGGTATAGTTGTTAGAAAAGAGAATGGGCACAAAGATCGCAAACAGGATCAGGAACAGGATGATCACCGCCGCCACCACGGAGCTCTTGTTTCTGGCAAATCGTCCCATGGCGTCCCTGAAATATCCTACAGGCTTTGTCTCCAGCTTTTTGTCGTGGATGACGCCCTCTCTCTGATAAAATTCAAATTCCTCTTTAGGGATGTTTAAATATTCTTCCTTCATGTTCATATCAGCGTTCCCCCATTCTGATTCTAGGATCAATAAATCCATAACTGATATCCACCACGATTCCGGATACCAAACCGATGAGTGTATAGAATGCCGTCAGCAGCATATAGAAATTGTAGTCCAGCGCCGTAATGGAGTTCAGATACAGCTGGCCAACCCCCGGGACGCCAAAAATCTGCTCGATGATCAGGGAACCTGAAAGAATGGATACAAATTCTCCCAGGATGATGGGAAATACCGGCACCATGGAATTTCTCAGGGCATGGCGCACGGTGGCCTGTCCACGGGTCAGGCCCTTGGTTCTCGCCAGGAGCATAAAGTCGCTGGTGAGCACCTCCGAGAGCTCCGCCCTGGTGTATCTGGTAAGGCTGGCCACTGTACCGAAGGCCAGAGACAGCACCGCAGGCACCACAGAGACAAACATGCTCCAGGAAAAATAGTCCGTACCGCTATTCATCTGCAGGGGAAAGAGCTTCAGCTTAAAACAGAGGATATACTGCACAAGCAGCGCATAGACATAGGAAGGGACAGATATAAACAGCATGACCAGGGTGGAGATCACATGGTCCTGCCACTTATTTTTCTTCAGAGCCGCATAGATTCCAAAGAGCAGCCCCAGAGGCACGCTGAAGAGCATGGAATAAACATTCACCATGAGGGTGGCGGGAAGCTTTGAGACAAATACATCCCACACCTCCTGACCTCGATACAGGGTTTCGCTGATACCCCAGTCTCCCCCTGCCAGAGTACGCCTCAGGAATATGCCGTACTGCACCAGAATGGGCTTGTTATATCCCAGTGCCTCCCGGCGCTGCTGAATCAGGTTCGCATCCTTGCCAAACTGCTGGGCCTCAGTCTGGGGCAGGAGCTTGACCAGGACAAAACACATGGTGAGAATGACAAAGAATACAAAAATCATCAGCACTATTCGCTTGAGCACGTACTTGAACATAAAAACCTCCATTATCCCGTTTTGTACTTGTGTCAGAACCCGGAAAAATCTTCCAAGCCCTCTCATAAATGCAAAACCGGACCCGGGCGGCATATGCTGCCCGGCCGGGTCCATATACTTTTTAGATGCAAGGGTCAAAAGGTATTTTGACCCCTGATATCATTTGAAGCTTACTGGTAGTTTAAGGTACCGCCCTGATCTGCAACGAACTGATCCCACTCAGCATCGTCGTAGTTGTAGGTGTAGTACTTGATACCGCCAAAGCCCATACCGAAGATGTAATCCTCTGTGTAGTACTCGATCTGCATACCGCGCATGGAAGCACTTGCGTCGTCTACAAGAGGAATCATATCGTAGGTCTCCAGAACAGCGCCCTCCAGGGCAGCCAGAATTCTGAAACGATCCTCCGGATTCTCATCGGAGGAGCCAGCGGAGAACTGGGATGTGTTGCCGTCCTGGTCAGTGATGGTGATCACGGTACCAGACATAGCTGTGGTCCAATCCCATACGCTTGCGGTATAGGTGTTGCCATCCTCCAGCTCGATCTCCAGAGGAGTTGTGGTGGTATCCCAGCAAGGGTCATACTGATAAGTGGAGGAAGTGTAGGCCTCCATCAATCCGTAGGGATCCAGTGAGGAACCGGTCCAGCCTACCAGGAACAGCATATCCACCTGATTGGTCTGCAGGGACTGCGCAAATGCGTTTCCGATGGTGTCATCCATGGAGAACTGCAGCTTGCCCTCAAGCTTTGTGCCCTTCACGGCGTCTGTGTAGCAGTTTACAAGGAAATCATAGCCCTTGCTGTAAGCGGTGCTGGAGCTGTCGGAAACGCCGATCACGATGTCGATCACATCGTCCTCGTCCATCAGGCCCTCTTCCACTGCGATATCATAAGCCTCGTCAAAGAGGATCTTCGCCTGCTCCAGGTTATAGCCGGTAATGCTCTCCACAGCCTCATCCAGATCTGCGTAAAGCTTGCCCTCGCCGATCTCATCGGACAGGCCCCAGAAATCTGCCAGAACCTGCTTTGCCTGCTCTGTAGAACGATATGTCTCAGCAGTCTCCGGATTGGAGATGATCATGCTGGAGAATACGCCGAAGGCCGGGCTGTTGGTAGGCACGGACGCCAATGCAAAGCTTGCTCTGTCAAGAGCGAAGCTTAACGCCATACGGAACTCCTTCACTGTCAGGATGGTCTTGTTGTAGCCGTCTCCTAAACGCTCCTGGCTGGCGGTGAGACCGTCCATATCAGGATTTAACGCAACGAAGAAGGTGGAGTCGCCGGTGGAGTAGTAGGTGTAGTCGCTTGCGGCATAGGTCTCCATATCCTCCGAAGCCAGCCCGTAGGAATCCAGCTGACCGTTCAAGAACATCTCCAGTCTGGTGGAAGCCTCAGTTACATAGTCCACCTGAATCCTAGTGGTCTGGTAAGTATCATCTGTAAAGCCAAAGAACTGATCGTTCTTTACCAGCACATACTGCTTATCCTGCTGGAAGCTCTCCAGCTTATAAGGGCCAAAAGAGATGGTGGTAGCCGCGCTGGTGCCGTAGGAGTTGGTGTATACGCCATCCTTAACGCTCTCACAGGACTTGTACAGCTCCTCGTTAACCAGCCAGCTGTCTGTCAGGGAATACAGCAGATAGAAGCGGTCCAGGGGCGTCTGCAGAGCCAGAACCAGCTCTGGGTCGGAAAGAGCGAAGATACCCAGATCAGAAATGTCCATCTCGGCATAGTCCTGACCATAGTATACCATTTCCTCCCACTCCATATACGCATAATCCCCTGCGTCTGCCGCATAAGCGTCTGCGCTCTCATATCCGTGGAGAACCGCAACGATATAGCTTAACGCATCTGCAACCTCCTGGTTCACCTTTACATTGCCGTCTGCATCTGCATTGGCCTCAAGCACCTCTGCGTAGAGATCTACGCCGTCAAGGGTAAACATCTCTGCGCCGTATGCGTTGTAGTAATCCTCCATAGAATCCGAGCCCCAGCTGCCCAGGTCTGTTGTCAGCTTCAGCGCCAGGTCCTTGCCGTCCACTATAAAGTAGCCGTCAGCGTCTGTCTCAAACGCATCCATGGCAATGTACTCATCATCGCCGTATTCTGTGGAGATCATAGGAGTGGAGTATGCGTGCTGGCCCTGATACAGGTAGTTCATTGCATTATAGATTACCAGATTTCCAGAGTACAAAGAGTCCGCACGGTAATTCTGCGCAACAGGGTCTAACAGCAGCGCGGCACTGGTGACATAGTCCTGCGCCGTAATCGGTGTTCCATCCTCCCACTTTATGTCGTCACGAAGGGTGATCTTCCATACCTTTGCGGTGTCCCCCTCCTCCACGCCGTACTGGCCAACATAGTCCGCGGTGACGTCCTCCGGGTCGCCTGTAGCGACATAGGGAACCAGCGCATAGCTGTCGCCAGCCTCGTTGTAGTCGAAAGCGTAGAATCCTGCCTGGATGTAATCCATAATCTCAGTATCCGTATCTGTCTGATTCTGATGAGGATTCCAGTTTGTGGGGAATACGCTCAGCGCATAGTTGTAAGTGTATTCGCCAGCCTGCCCTTCCTCATGCTCCGGGGTGTCGTTGCCGGAAGTATCCGTGCTGCCCTGGGATTCGCCAGGAGCGCCTGTGGTGGTATTGCTGTCGCTGCTGGAGCTGTTTGAACAGCCCATAGCTGCCACCATGCTCATGGCTGTCATAAGCGCAAGGGCTCTTTTTGCCTTTTTCATATCTTTTTCCTCCTTTTCTTGCCTTATAGGCAGAATAACCTTAAACGCAGAAAGTGGCTTCCTATTAGAAAGCCACCCCATTGCGCTAAAATCAAGTATTATTTTAGCATATTTTTTTTGTAAATTCAAGATAAAAGAATTATTTTCTCTTTTTTTTCACATTTCTACTTACGGATTTTACATTTTAAATCGATATCCCACGCCCCAGATGGTCTCGATATACTGGGGCTTTGCGGTGTTTACTTCAATCTTTTCGCGGATTTTCTTGATATGTACTGTCACTGTGGCGATATCCCCCAGACTCTCCATATTCCATATTTCCCTGAACAGCTCCTCCTTGGAATAGACATGGTTTGGATTCTCCGCCAGAAATGTGAGAAGATCAAACTCCTTGGTGGTAAAAATCTTCTCCTCCCCGTTTAAAAATACCCGGCGGGCAGTTTTGTCGATTTTCAGACCCCGGATCTCTATAACGGTGTTCCGGTTTGTATTGCTTCCGGTGAGGCGTTCATACCTGGCAAGGTGAGCCTTCACCCTGGCCACCAGCTCGCTGGCGCTGAAGGGCTTTGTGATATAGTCGTCGGCTCCCAGGCCCAGCCCCCTGATCTTGTCAATGTCATCCTTCTTTGCGGATACCATCAGAATAGGGATGTCCTTGACAGCCCGGATTTTTTTGCACACCTCAAAGCCGTCCATCCCCGGCAGCATCAGATCCAGTATAATCAGCTCAAACTCCTCCGCCAGGGCCCGTTTTAAGCCTGCCGTTCCATTGTTCTCCATCACCACCTCAAAGCCGGAAAGCTCCAGATAATCCTTTTCCAGCTCTGCGATCGCCTGTTCGTCTTCCACAATTAAAATTCTGCTCATGCCTTTTCTTTGCCGCATAACCCACCGCAGGTCATTTTGCGGCCAGCTCCTTTCCTTTCCGTTTTTTATAGTTTTGGTATTTTTTTCCTATTGTTGAGGCTGCTCGGTGTATTTTCTAAGCTCGATATGCATCACCGTGCCCGTATGCTCCTTACTGGTTGCCCAGATACGCCCCCCGTGATCCTCCACGATTTTCTTTACGATTGCCAGCCCGATGCCGCTTCCGCCCTTAGCGGAATTTCTGGAGGAATCCGCGCGGTAGAACCGGTCAAAAATGTAGGGAAGATCCTTCTGGGAAATTCCCCTGCCGTTATCCTCCTCCTCGATCAAAATACAGTCCCCATGATCGCTGAGCTTGAGCGTAATCAATCCCTGATCGTTGTCCATGTACTTGACGGAATTGCTGATAATGTTGTTGATCACCCGCCGAAGCTGCTCCGAGTCCGCCATCACCTGGGTATCCCCTGGGACATAATTAAAATAGGCAAACTTGATGCCCTTTGCGCTAAGCTCCGTCTCCAGGTCGTAGGCGCAGTCTTCAAAATATTCCGCCACATCCAGGGGCGCAAAATTATAGGGGATGCGGTTAGTGTCAATCTTAGAATACAAAGTCAGCTCGTCGATGAGCTTGTCCATGTCATTCGTCTTGGTATAGATGGTGCGCAGATAGCGGTCCATCTTCTCCGGCGTGTCCGCTACACCGTCCATAATCCCCTCCACATAGCCCTTGATGGCGGTGAGAGGCGTCTTTAAGTCATGGGAAATATTGCTGATCAGCTGCTTGCTTTCCGCATCATACTGGATTTTCTCCTGGGCATTGTCCTTTAAGCGCTTCCTCATGGCGTCGAAATCCCCCGCCAGCTCCCCCAGCTCATCATTGCGGATCTCCATGTCAAAATCCAGATTTCCGTCCCGGATATTCTGGGCGGCAACACGCAGGGAGCCGATGGGATGAATGATGGAGCGGTAGATCCACGTGACCAGAACAACGGCTGTAAGCGCTAAGATCAGCAGCACGATCATCATCAGATTATACAGAAAAGTTCTGAGCTCCGGAAGCTGATAGTTGATTCTTGTAAATATATAAACCTGTCCCGCCCTGCCGTCTGTAAAATGTACATCCACATGGCTGTAGATCTGCCCTTCCTGCTCCGCAAAATCGTACACCTCCACCTTGTCATCCAGAACCGCTGCGTTGATGGTGTCAATGGGCACCTTGGTGGTGCCGATATACTGGTATTCATCCTCCACTCGCAGCACCAGGTAAGAGTTTCTATCCGCAAAAGAATCGTTCAGCTCATCCAGGAAATCCATATCCAGAAACTGGTCCGGGTCCTCGTTGATCTCCTCCAGAACCTTGTGCTCCAAGGAATCCGCAATAGCGGTCATGACCTCAAAGGAGGTGCTGGCAAAGGTGCTCAGTTCATTGCTCACCCCATAGGTCTGGGCCAGCATCCGAAGCTGGGGCACCACCAAGGCCCCCACAATCAGGGCAAACAGCGCCACCGGCATGATCAGTATAATAAAAAAAGCGATAATCAGTCTGGTTCTAAGCTTCATATCCTACACCGTTCCTGCTCCTAACCCCATATATGGATTTCCACCGTCTTCTCAGCCTTCAATTTCCTGATAATAAATTCATTATAACATATGTCTCCCAACTGCTCCATTAAATTTCCATTGGATTTATGATTTTTTTTAAAAAAATTCTGCAGGCATATGCCTGCAGAACCCAGTATTAATTATGCGATTTATGCTTTTTTATTTTTTATTTATTTATTTTTTATTTTTAAAATGTTGGGGCAAAAAAGTATTCTGCCCTAAACGATCCCCTGTGCCTTCATGGCGTCTGCAACCTTCTCAAAGCCTGCAATGTTTGCGCCTGCGACGAAGTTTCCAGGCACACCGTAGCGCTCTGCGGCGTCGGCAGTCTTTGCATAGATATCCGCCATGATGTTCTTCAGCTTCTGATCAACCTCATCAAAGCTCCAGGAGAGTCTCATGGAATTCTGGCACATCTCCAAAGCGGAGGTTGCAACGCCGCCGGCGTTTGCAGCCTTTCCAGGCATGAACATGATGCCGTTCTCCAGATAGAAATCTGTAGCCTCTCTTGTGGAAGGCATGTTTGCGCCCTCTGCCACCAGGAAGCATCCGTTGGCCTTTAAGGTCTTTGCATCCTCCAGGTTCAGCTCATTCTGTGTAGCGCAGGGCAGGGCAATGTCGCAGGGAATGGACCAGATGCCTGTACCCTCTGTGTACTTTGCAGAAGGAACCTCATCCGCATACTCCTTGATACGTCCCCGGCGCACCTCCTTGATCTCCTTTACGATGTCAAGCTTGATACCCTCGGGATCATATACATAGCCGTTGGAGTCGCTTAAAGCGACAACCTTTGCTCCCAGCTGCTGCGCCTTCTCTGTAGCGTAGATGGCCACGTTTCCAGAGCCAGAAACCACAACAGTCTGTCCCTCCAGGGACTTGCCTACATGCTTTAACATCTCGTCCACAATATACACAAGGCCATAGCCCGTAGCCTGTGTACGAACCAGGGAGCCGCCCCAGGTCAGGCCCTTTCCTGTCAGCACACCCTCGTACTGGCCTGTGAGTCTCTTGTACTGCCCATACATAAAGCCGATCTCACGGCCGCCCACACCGATATCGCCGGCGGGAACATCCTGGTCAGCACCGATATACTTGGAAAGCTCTGTCATGAAGCTCTGGCAGAAGGCCATCACCTCGCGGTCGGACTTGCCCTTCGGGTCAAAGTTGGCGCCGCCCTTTCCGCCGCCGATGGGCAGGCCTGTCAGGCTGTTCTTGAAAATCTGCTCAAAGCCCAAAAACTTTAAAATGCTCTGGTTTACGGAAGGATGGAAACGAAGCCCCCCCTTGTAGGGTCCGATGGCACTGTTAAACTGTACGCGGTAACCCTTGTTTACCTGTACCTTTCCGTTGTCATCCACCCACGGAACACGGAAGGAGATGATTCTCTCCGGCTCAACCAGTCTCTCTAACAGAGAAATTTTGCGGTACTCTTCCTCGTTCGCATCAATAACCAGCTTCAAGGAATCCAAAACCTCTTTTACTGCCTGATGGAACTCTTTCTCTCCGGGATTCTGCTCAACTACGCGGGCATAAATCTCATCAACATAAGACATCTCTTTTTTCCCCCTGTGGAATGAAGTACAGCCGCTTTTCTTCGGCCGCCGCCAGCCATTATACAATATGACTTTAATTAAGTAAAGTTTTTGTTTTGTATTTTTTTGTTTTTTTTGCAGAAACGGGCGTTAGCCTTTTTTAGAATCTGTCACCCCGTCACAGCTCCATCCTCAATTTTTACAATAGTGTCCGCTCTTGCTGCAATATGTTCATCATGGGTTACAATTATCACTGTTTTCCCATCTTTGTTTATTGCCTCAAACAAATCCATAATTTCACTGCTTGTCTTACTGTCAAGCGCTCCTGTGGGCTCGTCAGCAAGAATAACCCGTGGATTATTTACAATTGCTCTGGCGATAGCCACCCGCTGTTTTTGTCCTCCAGAAAGCTGATTGGCTTTTTTATGCAGCATTTTTTCAAGCCCAACCAGCTTCAATGCCTCAGCAGCCCTCTTTTTTGCCGCTGTTATATTCACACCGCCGATTAACAACGGTATACAAACATTGTCAAGCACGTTATCTGTCATTAGCAAGCCGAAGCTTTGAAGGACAAATCCTATACTTTTATTTCTGTATTCTGCCATCTTGGATATGCTCTTAAATTTAAGCGGCTTTGAATCAAAAACCACCTGCCCTGAAGTGGGAGCTATCAGTCCTCCCAAAATATGTAAAAGCGTCGATTTACCACTGCCTGAGGTTCCCACTATGGCCATCAGCTCGCCATCAGCAATATTCAGGTTAATATCAGAAAGAGCCGTGCATGAATTTTGCTCCCCCTTATTATAGGTATGGGAAAGATCCTTTATTTCGTATATATTCATTTCAGCCTTCACCTCTTAGATTTGTTACGGAAAAACTCCTGCACATACGACGCATATTTTTGATCACGCACAATAACATGACCGCAAATGTCAGCCCAAAACCAAGAATAAAATCTGCCGGGGTAACGGCGAGATATTCCGATATAAATACCCTAACAAAAAGATTCAGCAAAAATCCCACAATATATGTTCCTCCAAACAAGAGAATCAGCTCTGCGACCGCTATAGAGACTATCTTTGCCGGAGTCATTCCCACCAGCCAGTATACTGTATATACCGGAAGATTTCTCTTATGCCAAAAATTATACAGCATCGCCACAAAATATACCAACACTACAATGATCAAGCTATACTGGGTTTTATTACTTATCGAAAAAATTTCACCGCTGGTAACATCATCCACAGGCAATTCCATCGTTCCGTGAGGGATATATTCCTGTATAATAGAGACAAGAGCATTCGCAGCCGTATCATCAAAATCAGAAGGCATAATCAGCCAGAACGAATCCATCACCCCATACGCTTTTACAAAATCATCATAGAAGATAACGGCATCATTCATAAAGCTGTCACAGTAAACGCCACTGATGATGTACTCCTGCCCGTCCAGCTCATAAACCTCCCCCGTCATTTTCATATGATCGGTGTAATCCAGATACCTTCCATTCAAGGCTATAACCTTCCCATCCTCCGGTGAGATATCTCTCCAGTAGCCCTCCACCCAGAGACCCGTTAATATGCTGTGTTTTGTAGAGATAAAAGACGAACCGGCAATTTGCATTCCGCGATCATTTTGGACAAAACACACATACTCAGCAATTGGATATTTTTGTCCGTTGTCAGAAGCACCCCAGGTCTCCATAATTTCATCCAGTATATCTGTCGATATATTCTCATCCGGTCTCACCTTCACGATGGGGGTTCCTGCGCCGGTACTGCTGTCATGCAGCTCTCCTCTGTAATTTGCAAAGGAATATGAGAAGTTAATCATAAATGCGCAAATGACCATACTTGCCAGATAAAACACAAACAGCCTTTTCTCTCTGCTGTAAAATGCTTTAATATCCTTTAATGTGATATAAAATACGCTTTTCATCCGCTTTATAACTCCCCGATTATACTAACAGGCGAGACCTTCATCAATTTCATAACAGGCATAACGGAAGTAAAGACTATGACAATGGCCATTGCAGCCATGGTCACCACGCCGTTCCAGACATCCAGATATATTGAGCCAATTGAACGGCTGCCGCAATATCTGTAAAAGACAATTACACCTATTATTGCAGAAATGAACACCTTAAGCACAGCGTCAACAACAACCAAAGTGTTTGCCGTCTTTTCCTCCATTCCACATAGGTTATACACTGCCTGACACCTTCTGTTATCCGAGGACGCCAGCATATTGCCGCATGCAACGCAGGTTACACATACAACTATTGCCATAAATGCCAATGTCCCATTTATTCTTGCAATATAGATATTCTCATTATACGCCCTGTCAGCCATCTCTCTAAAGGAAAAAGTGTCGACTATATCAGCTATCGCTTCAAAAACCACATCTTCATATTCCGGTGATGACAGTTTCACAAAGAACGGACTATTCGACATATACTCATCCTCGGAAAATGTTCCGATGACTGTTAAATCATCACTGTACACTGAAAAGTCCGAAAGGGAAATTCCATTACCTCCTACATTTCCGATAAGAAAAAATGTGTTTTTCTTCAGCACGCCGATAACCCTTGCCATACTGTCTGTTTCACTGCAATAAAATGTATCTCCAACTCTATACTCCTTCGCAAGATTGCTGCCGATAACCACGGGCACAATTCCATCTTCTCCCATCACGCAATCTTCCTCAGAAAACCAGCGTCCCCTTTCAACAATATAGGACAAATCCTTCAAAAGCTCCACCGACGCTTTTACGCAGTCTCCTGCATACTGCATCTTTGAAAAATCCTCTATGTATCCTTCCTGCTTAAGTGCGGCAAGCTCCTCGCTTATATACTGGCTCACCGCAGCTTCGTCAGAATTTTTTCCATTCAAATCCGAATATGTCACAGGTATTCCCACATACATATAATCGCCATACAGACCGACACTTTTGACAAGATTATTAAGATACTCACAATATCTCAGATTTGAGGCAAAAAAATTTAATATAAATACCGCAAGAATAACCAAAAGACTCATCAGCACATTGCGGATAAAATGTCTGCGGTAGTTGATGCCTTCAAACCATAGAATGTTAATAAATCCTGTCATAATATCCCTCATATTACCATCTTATTAGCGTCGTCCCGGACTTTTCGTCATTGTTATGTGCTGCCGAGTGTTTACCTTCTCCTTTATAGGCAATCCCAAGAGCGGATGCTTTTACTGTAGTTGTAACCTCACGTGTATCCTTGCCTGAATTTGTTCGAGTTTTAGAATACCGTGCATCTCCACTACAATAATAAATCGTTGCCTCAGCAGTCATAGAATCCATTACTGAGGTCGCTGTAGTCTTCGCTGTTACGCTATCCGGATCAAAGGGATTATAATCATTTCCGTCATGTATACTGACACTTCCTGTTACATTTACATTATTAACCTTAAAGCTTGTACTTGTTGCTCCATATGCAGCAATAGTCGTGAACAAAGCTCCTGCTAATAACATACTTGCAAAAATTCTCTTCTTAATCATAGTTTACCTCCTACACTCTGTTTTATATGTAATATCACAATATCCATATAATGTCAAGCGATTAGTGATATTTTTAAAAACTGTATTCTTTTTCTATTATAGTTCGTAATCCCTTGTCTGTGCAAGACGGAACCCCTAACCGGAGGATTATAGTCTTTCATCATCACATTCTTTTTATAATAGCTCCCATAGGTCGATAATGTTGAGGTCAAATAGACTTCTCTCGCTTTTAAACCAGATGATGTTCAACAGTCTTTGTTAGATGATATCATTTATAAAATAATATCAGGGGTCAAAATACCTTTTGACCCCTGCATCAAAGTATGTAAACAGCCTCCCGCTTTACAGACAGGAAACTAACTGGAAGCATCTTGGAGTAAAACTCCTAAGAGCCACACGCTGCGGATACCTGGCACACATGAGAAGGTGCCCTTTTCACCATTCCTCCGCTTTAATACATGAGCGTGGACGCAATCTCCACACACTCTCCCGTATAGGCGTCAATCTGGGGTGTAAACCAGACCTGGCTGTCCTCATCATCCTCACTTCCCTCGGGGCATCCGCTGATTTCCAGGATATAATACAGCTTATTTTTTATTACTACCTTCTCTATCTGTGTATCCTCCATGGATGAGGTGATAACATATGAAATCCCCCTCTGTGCGTCATCATATTTTTCGTGAATCGCCTGACAGGCAAACTCATATGCCTCCTGGGGGCTTATCATCTCATTCTCATCATACTCATACATATTTCCCTGATAAAAGCTGGCAGAAATTATTCCCCCACTTCCATCAAGCACAAAAATGGCGTAGGTTCCGGTATCATTCCCGTCCTTTACCTCCTTGATGTGGTAGTAGTAGGCATCCTCCTGCACCACCTCAAGCTCATATTTCCAGTCCAGGTACTTTTCTATAAGCGCCTCAATATCCGTTTTTTCATACATCTCTCCGGCATTTTCATTTATGTTTAGCTGCGCAGCAGCGTCCTCAAAGCTCTCGTATATATATTCCCCGTCTATCTCCGTATATAAAGGTATGGGCTCCGTCTCTTCAATATACACGCTGTTTTCCGTACTTTGCGCTGTCTCCTGTGAGGATGGCGTATCCTGCAATGACAGCATATCCTGTGAGGACGGCGTATCCTCATTTATCCCGCAGCCCGCAAGAAAAGCGGTGCTGAGCATAAAAACACATATTTTTTTAATGAATGAAGCATTTTCATAAGTGAAATCCTTTCATTTTTTCTCATCACCTGGAAGTTCTGGGAGAGTGTGCATTATAGCATTTTCCAGTGCGGCTTAAAATACTTTTATAGGTATATATACTATTATACATGCAGGGAGGAAAATTGCAAGTATTTTTATTTTATAACACATATAGGTCGGGTTTTAGAAGACAACTACTCACTTCATATATCCCATAAACATGCACAGTCCCCACAGCAGCAGTAAATGTGCCGGATAAAATATGTAAAAGAAATACTTGTTGCCCCTTCCACGGGTACCATTATACCTCTTTATAGGTATCAGGGCAAAAAAAGTGGTAAATTCCGTAAAATTCAAAGCTGTAAGCTCCACACAGGCAAGCAAAAAGGACAGCTCCCTACGGCTCCTGAAAAGATATAAAATACATATGGCAAGCACACCCATATACCCATAATCCGTGTGCAGAGCCTCCGCCAGCACCATGCCGGAGGCCGCCGCCAAAAGCTGCAGCAGAAGGCACAAAAGCCTCTCTCTCACCCCGGCCTCTTTTAGGGGGCTTCCTTGCAGGAAATATTTCTCTGCCATGTCCATAAATGTAATGGTCAGCAGTCCTATGGCCAGTGTAAAGAAAACATTCTGATAGGAGAATTCCACCAGTGTACAGGAAAACACCTGGGCATCCGTCAGGCGAAAGGCCATATCAAAGGGTATCTCTGAAATCAGAGCAAATAGAGAAAGTCTGCCCAGATATTTCCATGGATTTCTGGTATGGGAAAAGCCCTCCACAATCAGAAAAGCATATATAGGAAAGGCCAGACGCCCTATAAGCCTCATAAGAATATACACCCAGCCCAGGACGTCCATCCTCCCCGGGTTTTGCAAATCCACGAAAGACCCCTCCGCCGCCATAACCCTCTCCAGATACACTGCCCCAAGGTGGTCGATAAACATGGTGATGACGGCAATGGTCTTGAGGACGCTTCCGGAAAGGCCGCCGAACCTGTTATAATCCTCCTTAATCTGCTCCATATACAAGCACCTCTTTCTATGTAATCTCCAGCCCGCCGCTCCATAATAGCCTTGGATTTCGCTATTACGAGTACTGGGCAGCTAACAGAAGCTGCCCAGCCATCATATCATGTATCACATACTTTAGCAATGATAAAATCAACGGTACCGCAAGCCTTTACCTGTCAGCTGCCTCCCTTCTCTTCTTTCTGCTGCTCCCTGAGATAATAATAGCAATACAAAATCCATGCGTGGGGATGGGCGCAGTACACAGGAATACATGCGTAGTCCGCCGTCTGGTCAGGAAGTCCCTCCTGGGGGATCAGGGAGGACTCCTGGTTATCCGCCCCGGACCAGTAGGAGGACCAATACTGCGGAAATTCCTCCGACAGATGCTGGAGGGTCATATTTTTGAGTAATCTCCATGCCTCGGCCCTGTCAAACTGTGAAACGCCCAGAATCACCGGTCCGTTTAAGGCCCACCAGAAGCCTCCGTTTTCCCTAGAACCCTTTTCAAAATGCCCGTCCTCAAATTCCGGCGTCTCCTGCTGCCTTGCCCCCAGCTTTTCCCCGCTGTAAACACGCCTTTTCATCTCCTCATAGAGCAGGCGTTTTTTCTTCAGTGAGAGTTCATGGATTTGTAATGTAAAGCCCTGGGGTTCAAGGAACATATTGTCTTCCCCGTATGACCTGCCGTTAAAATACATTCTTCTTGGAAAGCTTCTTTCCCCCATATCCGCAAGATATGCCCGCAGGATATGCTCTCTGTAAAGGGTCATACTTTGGCAGAGCCTGTCCAGCTGTTCACAGTATTTTACGGCTTCCTTCAGCTGCGGTATCAGCGTTTGGAAAATACTGATCGCCATTGCTGTGTTCATATGAGATTCCCCTGTGAGAAAGACATTATTATACGGCACTTTTTCTATATAGTATACGGCGTCATTCCAGTCGGAATTCAGAAGCCTGACAAGCCCATGGGCGCCTGTACCGATGGTGTCCCGCAGGAAAATAAAGCATTTTTCCGTAAGCTCTGCCACTGTCATTTCCGCCTGTTTTTTCCCGGGATAGGGCTGTACCCCTTCGTTCATAAAGGCATGATCCTTCGTCACCCGAAGATACTCGGACAAAAGCAGGAAGAAATAGAGCTGCTGGTCGCTGGTAAAATAGCGGTCGTTATCCGCATACCCATTGCCCATCTCAATGAGGCGAATCTCGCCAAAGGGAGTGATGCGCTTCAGCATATATCTCAGTACGCTTTTAGCAAGCCTTGGATTATAGTACACAAGGGGCAGCGCATGCTGAAAATTATCCCGGGCGCTGGCGTGCTGTCCCCAATGATAGTCGTAGATCGTCCCCTGGGGGATTTTCGTCTCGCCATAATACTCGCTGTAGGTGGCAAGGGCCTCCAGATTATATGCATGCCAGCGAAGCTCCCGCCCCTTTCCCCTGGGCAAGCTCCGCACAAATGCGCTGCTGCGCGGATGGACCGTACTCAAAGGAATAGCCGATGATCATACCTATGGTCTTCTCTTCACCGGGTACTAGAGTAAATGAAGTCTCCTCCTTGATACCGCTGCCATCGCCGGAGAATACTATATTTTCAGACAGAGATTTTACAAACAAAAGAGGCGGGAAGGAATCCTGCTTTGACATGGCCTCCCTGTGGGGAACAAGAAGCGGGTCGTCGCTATGGGCTGTTACAGTGACCCTTGCCCAGCCCTCCGAAATATTTTCTGAATACTGGTTGGTATACTTTAGTGGCAGCCATTCCTTCGGGACGGTCTGAAACTGTATCGGCTTAAAATTTGCTCCCACATACTCCCTGTATGCGCATTCTACGGGTCTTTCCCCGGTATTTTTTACCGTAACTGTCAGCAGGAATGCTGAAGCGCCGTTATCCACCTGGGTCGAGGGCTTTACGGAAAGATTTCTGTTCACTAAAACCCCGTCAATTTTATAGCGATAATTTGCAAAGCCGCACCCAAAAATCCTCCTGCATTTTTCTCTGTCCGCTGCAAGAGAATCCATGCCCGTAAGAGCATATGTATTGCCGTCAGCAGAAATTTCCGACAAATTCACGCCGCTGTTGGGTCTGCTGCCCTGATTGATTCTGGCCCAGGAACGCTGTCCGCTGATGAGCTCATATTCGCCGCTGACATGTGTAAACAATGTAAAACGATAGTTGCCCAGCAGAAACCAGGGATCCTGGGGAAGCTTTACGTCCTCTCCGTTTTTCAGCTTCACGGAATAAGGGATTTTTCCCGTATATTCAAAGCAGGGCAAGCCTGCCCTATCACTGCTCCAGTGACCTAAATTATTCATTCTTTCCTCTTTCCGACGCACTTGCTGCGTCATACTGGTAGATTTGGAAGTTTACCTGTATCATTGTCAGCCTCCGACTGTTACTGTCAGTCCCAGCCTTTCCCCCTTTTCGATATAGGATGTCAGCGTATCCGGGTCAAGGCTCTCCCGAACATGATAGGGATATTCCCGCCCCAGCTGCTGGTACTTGGATATTCCAAGGGTGTGATAGGCCAGCAGATGAAGCTCCTTCACCCCGCTGAATGCGGCATACTTCATGATATCACAAATTTCATCATCGTTAAACCCAGGGATAACCGGAACCCTCGCAATGACCTTTTGGGGTGCCTTTTTACAGAGAAATTCAAAGGAGGAACGCACAGTCTTTATATCTCCCCCCGTATATTCCCGAAGCCTTTTGGTATTGAGAGTTTTATATCAAACAAAAAGGCGTCTGTATATCCAAGGGCAATTGCAGTCTTTGAAACGGGTACATATCCGCAGGTTTCAACAGCGATGCTTATATGATGCTTTTGACACTTCCCAAGAAAGCTCTCCATCCTCTCTATCTGCAAAAGTGCCTCGCCGCCCGATATGGTAACTCCGCCGCCGCTTATGTCATAATAGTCTCTATCCCGCAAAACGATGTCAAAAAGCTCCTGGTTTGTGATCCTTTGCCCGGATATTTTCAGTGCGCCCCGGGTACACACCCCCACACATCTTCCGCAGGAAATGCACCTGCTTCTGTCAATGACAGCTTTTCCCTCCGTGACGCCAATGGCCTTTTGCCTGCAGGCTCGGGCGCATTCTCCGCAGCCTACGCAGGCTTTTGAGAAAAACATGATATGCCGTCCTACGGTATGTGATTCCGGATTTGCGCACCATCTGCATCTTAAGGGACAGCCCTGAAAAAAGATCACTGTGCGTATCCCCGGACCATCATGTATGCCAAAGCGCTCAATTTCAAAAATATCAAGCTCAGTGTCATTCATATGCGGGAATTCCTTTCATCATACAGGGTTCTGCTTAAGATCTCACGCTGAACCGTCCGGTCAAGATTTACAAATATTGCTGAATATCCCGCTACTCTCACTATCAGATCAGGATATTTTTCGGGATTTACCATTGCATCCTCCAATGCGCCGCTGTCAACCACGGTAACCATCAGGTGACAGCCCCCTTTTTTGAAATAGGCTTTAAACAGCGCCTCAATAACGCTTCGGTTCTTGTTGAACATCCCAGCGGAAAACTTTATATTCTGCACCGAACCGGCATGGTATTTCGCATGAAACCTGCACAGAGAATTGAGCATAGCAGTAGGGCCTTTTTTGTCGGCGCCGCCCTGAGGATTGTTGGCAGGATTCATATACATTCCCGAAAGCCTGCCGTCAGGACTTGCAGCCGTTTTTATCCCCCACTCGGTATTCAGGGAATTATTGCTGATTACAATGAGGAAATACTGCATGCCCTTTTCTATGCCCCGGTTTCTGATTCCCTTTGCCACATACTCGTACAGATCATTTGCCATGGTATCCGCTGTGTCAAGATCGTTTCCGTATTTGTCGCAGTCAAGGCACATCTTTCTGACCTTCCCATACCCTTCAAAATTTGCCCTCACAGCGTCGCACAGCTCCAAAAGGCTGAGCCTCTTATCCTCAAAGACAAGCTTTTTTACAGCATACAGAGAATCGGAGGCGTTGATATTTCCGTATGTCTCACAGGTTCCTCCCAGGTATCTGACGCCGCCGTCCAGCAGCGTCTTCCCCCTCTCAATGCAGTCGTCCATGAGAATGCTGGTAAACAGAAAACCCACATGCTCATTCATGATTCCATAGGAGCTGTACTGCGCGTCCGCCGACAGATCCATATAATAATCCAGCAGCTCCCTGTAACCGCTGTAAAACTCCTCAAAGGAACGGATATCGCGCATCCTCCGTGTTACCATGTCCCCCGTCCTGTTCTGGCCGTCAACCGGGTCAACACCATCGTTCATATAGATTGTCAGCAGCTTCAGCAGATTGATGCAGATATTGGGAGTGCCTGTGCTCTGTCCCCACAGCACAAACTCGGTACAGCCAAAGGGCACATATCTTTTTGCGGTTTCTTCATCCACTCTCATGCCGTAGGCAACCGCAGGAACATTCACATCGTCATTATAAAGGGTGGGATAGGTTGCCCCTGACCCAATGGCCTCAAGAGCTGCCTGCCATATTTCCCCGGAAGTATCCTTGTCAATCCGAAGGGTAAACTGGGGCTCCACATAGCGACAGTCCCGGCAAACCTTCAACGCGATACGCAGAAAAATATCGGCCTCCCTGGGGTGCTTTCTCCCCTTGCCCCCCACAATCACTCTCCCGTTTACAGTCGTCCTGCGGTTTTCTATCATTCTCCAGAGGCAGCGCACATACTCATAGGCCTCATCCTCTGTCAACGTGCCGTTTTCCAAATCCCTTGCAAGATATGGGCCAAGAAAATCATCCAGTCTGCCATAATTTATAACCCCTGCCAAAAGCGCATACAACCAGAATAGCTGCAATGCTTCGTGAAAGGTTTCCGGCTTATCGGTGCGGATTTTTAAAAGCCCGTCGGCTATGCGCATAAGCTCCTTTCTGCGCTTTATATTGCCGGAGGGCAGCAGCTTTATCTGCCTTATGGCCTGGGCCCGGAGATAATCTGCGCTTGCGGTAACGATGTCCAGGCATTCCAGGCTTGTGATATAAAATTCATTGTCAGGCTGGGACTTTTTCGCCTGGGCGATAAGCCGCTTTAACCCGGAGACGCCATTTTCAAGTAGCTTTGGGTAATCCAGCATCATACCTGATAATCTGGCAGTTGCGATCAGGGGATAGTTGACGTCAATAAAACGTCCGATGGTTGTCTGCGTCAGTGTTCTTTTGCAGTAATCCGTTTTCAAATCGTGGTCAAGCCAGTATGAATACAGACTTTCCACCCGCTCACTATATTCACTGCCAAGAACGGCAATTTCCTTCTGAAACGCCCGAAGCTTCGTAAATACGCAGTAATGCCCCACGCCGCCCACGGAAGTAACTGTGCCAAAACCAATGGGCAAAAAATCCAGCCGTCCCGCAAACAGATCCCCCTCTTCTATGCTCCTGAACATCTGAGGGTAAATGATCTTCAGGCACTCCACCTCCCGGCGCTCCTTGGAATAGCCCTCATATTTTTTGTGGATCCTGGTATACTCCTCCATGATTTCAAGCTGCCTGAGCAATGGCTTCTCACAGGGGATTTTCTTGCTTACCTCTACATTCTGAGAGCCTTCTACATCAAATTCAACCATACGCCCCCCTTTCTTTAATGCTTACTCCTCTCCGCGTCACGCCAGTTACTTTGATAACCGGAGAGCAAATCTACAAAGCGCCTTGTAATCAAATGGGGTCTTGTGATGGCGCTGCCCACAACCACACTGTGCGCCCCTAAATAAATACATTTCATGGCGTCCTCCGGCGTGTACACATGCCCCTCCATGATCATGCACACCTGATCTCCGAAGTTCCGGCACATTCTGGCAAATGTCCTCAGATCCGGCTGCTCGATATTCTTTGTCTCCTCCGTATACCCATACAGCGTAGGCCCCACAATATCGACCCCCAGCTTTACCGCCCTCTCCGCCTCATCGTAATTGGAGACATCCGCAAAGATTATGGCCTCCGGCAGCTCTCTCTTTACTATGGGCAAAAGCTCATAGGCCGGTCTTCCCTCATGGGTGATCTGACTGGTACAGTCCAGCGCTATGATCTGCGCGCCCGCTTCCCATACCTGCCTTGCCGCCTCAAGAGTGGGAGTGATGAATACATCTGTGTCGTCATACCAGATCTTATAGAGGCCAATGATGGGAAGATCAACGTCCTTTCTGATTTCTGCGATCTGATCCGGGGAATTAGCTCTGATTCCCACTGCCCCGCCCCATTGTGCAGCCTTGGCCATTTTTACTACAAAGTCCAAGGAGTACACCGGGTCATCCTGCTGCACCTGGCAGGACACAATCAGTCCGCCCCGCATGGATTCAAGTATCGCTCTTTTCTTATCTGTCATTCTAATTTCTCCTCCTATTCACACCATATTTTCCAAGAAATGCCGCTCCGATAATCCCTGCGTCATTTCCCAGCTTTGCTTTGACAATCTGAGGGACGCCGATTTCCGTTCCCGCAAAAGTATTGGGGATCAATCTTTGCTGCAAAGGCTTTATCAGCAAATCCCCCGCCTCCGCTATTCCGCCCCCAAGAATAATTTTATCCGGGCGGAATAAGGTAATATATGTAGAAATCCCACTGCTCAGATATTCAACGTATTGCTCCAGCACCTGCTTCGCCGTAGGATCATTCAGTTTCACTGCGTCAAACAGGGTCTTTCCCTCTATAGCTTCCATGTCGCCGCCGCATAGCTCCCACAATACCGATGCTCTGTTTGACAATGCTGCTTTTCTTGTCTGGCTGATTAATGCAGTGGCTGAGCAATAGGCTTCCATGCAGCCCCTCTAACCGCAGGTACACAAAACACCATTGTAAACCAGCTTCACATGCCCAAGCTCCGCCCCCATCATATCGGCGCCGCAGTAGATTTTGTTATCAATGATTATGCCGCCGCCCACGCCGGTTCCGAGAGTCAGCATGACGATGTTTTCTTCCTTCCTTGCCGCTCCTGCCAGGCTTTCTCCTAGAGCCGCACAGTTTGCGTCATTTTCAATCAATGCCCGTAGTGGAAGTTTGCCTTCCAGATACTGCCAGATAGGAACGTTTTTCCATCCAAAGCAATTGGCATGCACCAGCAGATTTGTTTTGGGGTTCACGTAGCTGGGCATCCCGATTCCCCAGGTCTCAAAATCCTCTGCAGAAAGTCCCGCCATTTGTATCACCGCTCTTGATACCCGTTCCATATCAGCCGTTATCTCTTCTATACTGCGCCCGGCATTGGTGGGAACCATAAGCTTACAAATCAGACGATACTTCTCATCCACAACTCCTGCGGCAAGATTGGTACCCCCTACGTCCAGTCCCAAATAATACTTCATACTGCTTTCCTTCCGTATTTTTCCTCTTCCTGTTTATTTCCATTTTACCATCTGACCTGAAATTCGGCATTACTTCTATCTGTCTAAAAGTTTATTTAAATTGCTTTTTTGTTGACTTTTTTCCAGATTGCTGTATGATAAAATCATATCACGATGCTGGGGTCAAGAGGTATTTTTCAACATTGATATCTGGTAGCGGCACGCCCGCTAATGCGGACCTGCCAAGTCGCATTCGCCAATAAAATGCTTCGCATGGGCGAATGCTCTGGTAGCGGCACGCCCGCTAATGCGGACCTGCCAGGTCGCATTCGCCAATAGTATCAATAAATTTCGCAGGAGGCTTTGCATATGGACTGTTTCGAGAAAGGAACCTTGGAGGGGTCTGCTTATTATTTTTTCTCACCCTCAGAAATGTTTAGCAGGTATTATACCTATATGCTTTTATGCGGACATTTTTATTGTAACTCAAAGTATAAAGTGGTAAGGGAAGGAAATACCTCCCCCTTATTGATCTGCCTTCTTTCCGGAGAGCTTCACGTACAATTTCAAAACCAGCTGCATACTGCCAGGGAGCAGGAAATCATTCTCATTGACTGCAGCCAGCCCCATAGCTATTACTGCTCCGCTTCCTGCGAGTTTCTATTCTTCCATTATGACGGTCCAACTGCCGTAGAATTGACAAGGCATCTGATCTCTCAGAACAGGTCTTTCGTGTTTCGCTTAGCAAAATACCAGGAGATCAAGGAGCAATTGTCAACGCTTCTGGCAGATCTTGGCGAAAACAAACACCCCTCCGACATTGAATTGTCCTGCATCGCTTACAGCATTCTCTGCCAGATGCAGGCCTTCAATTATGTTACCGCCACTGCGCCTTCCCCCATGTCAGAAATCATTACAAAAGTAATCAACTTTATGAAGATCAATATTCAGGAACCCCTGTCGTTAAATATTCTGGCTGACCATGTAAATATCAGCCCCAGCTATCTATCCCATCAATTCCGCGCCGAAACCGGCTGCTCTCCCATGGAATATCTGGCGAGGCTGAAAATCAATCTGGCAAAGACCATATTGCGCTCCACTAACAGAACCATCTCGGATATCGCATATTCTCTGGGATACAGCTCCAGCGCCAGCTTTATTAATGCTTTTACCTCAAGAGTGGGAGTCAACCCCAAAAAATTTCGTAATTATTCAATTTTATAACAGCCACGCTCCCTTTTTCGGCCGCATCAAAGCGAACCAGCGAATCGGTTCCTGATGAATTACTGAGATTAATCCGACATGGAGCTAGTCCATCTCAATCGAGTAAGGGAAAAGAGCCCCCTACTCGATTTACGATGTTGCACAGCAGGTGCTGTCGGCCGCTTGATGGGCTTATCGCACATAAAAAAGCTCTCGGAAAGATCTCCGAAAGCCCCTGATTTACCTGCCGTTTCCTGTATTTTTGCCGATGAATACTAATATTCCTTTCGTATTTCCTCCTGCCTTATCCCATAGTCACTCATAAACTCCTGAAGGTCCTCCCTGTTTCTAATCAGGCCGATTTCCACAAAATGCCCGTCCTTTCTGCTCTTAAACCCCGCCACCTGCTCTCCGTTACATATGCTGGAGCGAATCACCGGGTACATCTCCTGCCGGTCAATCTGTACAATATTTCTTTTCTTCTTTTTCCCAAAAAGCATTCTTCATTCCCTCAATCTCTAAAAGATATCTCTTAATATTAAGCCCTCCGGCGTACCCCACCAGAGCCCCATTTCCGCCAATAACTCTGTGGCAGGGTGTGATAATCATGATGGGATTTTTATTATTGGCCATCCCCACGGCCCGGAATGCCTTGGGATTTCCAATCGCCGCCGCAACCTGCCCATAGCTCCTGGTTTCACCATAGGGAATCCTGCGAAGCTCCTCCCAGACCTTCTTCTGAAAGGGTGTCCCCTCTTCATGGAGGGGCAGGTCAAAACCCCTGCGCATCCCCTTAAAATATTCCTCCAGCTGGCACTGACACCTGTTCAGGCTCTCAGCTGCAGCTGCCGAAGGCGGACTATCCGGAAGCTTCTCCCCCCGATAAATCCTTAGATCTGTTATTCCCCCCTCATCGGCCCCCACCACCAGTGCGCCGATGGGTGTCTGCAAAATGCGAAATCTCTTTTCTCCCATAGTTCCTCACTAAAACACAATAGATTTTCTTCATTGCCTATTCTATCCGGCGTTTTCAAATGTTCGCTGCCAGTATTCTATGCTAACAGTTTAACCCCTATAGTAAATATCTGTTGACCAAGCCCTCCACAAGCTGCATATCCAACACACTTTTCTCTGTCTCAAAGGTCAAGATCAACCTTTCTCCCGGATATATATTGTTCTTTTCATAGGCATGAAGCTTTTTAACTGCGTTTTGAGCATAAGTCTGATCATCCATACGTCCGTCATGCTCCCAATATATTTCTTTTCCCAACTTTTTAGAAAGGAATGTAAAATCCGGATGAACCATTCCAAAATTTTCCAGTCTCAAAGGGCATTCATACTTATATGGAATCCCCCTTCTGTAAAAATAATCCGCCAGTATCTTTTCAGATTTTGATCTAACCCTCTCACCCTTTTCTGTTATAATCAGTGGAGCGTTATCATAAAAGCCTTTTTTCTCATAATCCTCCGAAACCCATTTTTCTCTCGTTTGCTCCCATGTGGATTTTACTGGCGTTATGAGCTTTTGCTTTTCTTTTCCCTCCCTCTCATATATCAGATCGATCTCATCATCAGCATAATTCCTGAGAATATTCTTTATCTGTGAAAGTCTTTTCTCGGCCAACAAGAATATCTTTTTATCATATGATTTCTGAGCCAACCCTCTCGCCAGATTTATTTGTGACACCGGTATATACTTTCCCTTGCCCTTGCCGGGTGTCCCGTGATAGTATTGAACCGTCTTACCAGACCGGGATATATAAAGAGAACCCTCCGGTGCGTTTTTCAGCCTATCTCTCACACAACCTAGGCAAGCTTCCAGCATCTTCTCTTCCCGCAGCAATTCCTTTTTTAAATCTCCCATACTCCTCCTTATAAAATCTGTTTTTTGGAGAACCAAACTGCATTTTTTTCATAATATCAGCCTGTACCTATATATGCAAGCATTTTTTCTATTATTTTTCAACTTTTTATCCAGTATTATCTGTTTTTTATCTCAAAAATTTTACATACGGAAATATTGCATATACCCCATCTTATTTCCCGTACCGGCATCTCTCCTGCTACGGTAAATTTCCTACTTCCCGCTATTTTTTCCCGTACCGGCATCCCTCCTGCTACGGTAAATTTCCTACTTTCCGCTTATTTTTCCGTGTCCACCTCTTTCCGGCTACGGTAAATTTCCTACTTCCTGCTTATTTTTCCGTGTCCACCTCTTTTCTGCTACGGTAAATTTCCTACTTCCTGCTTATTTTTCCGTATCGCACCTTTCCTGCTAGGATATAGAGGATGTGGACAATTAAAAAATCCCCCCGGAGTTCCTCCGGGGGGGACAAATTCATATACTTTTGTTTAAGAGACGCAAAGATCAGAGGATACTCAGATCCCAGCGCCCTATTTCAGCAAAATTACTCGATGATGGTAACAACACGACCGGAACCTACAGTACGTCCACCCTCACGGATAGCGAACTTCAGACCCTGCTCCATAGCTACAGGGTGAATCAGCTCAACAGTCATCTCTACGTTGTCGCCAGGCATGCACATCTCTGTACCCTCAGGCAGCATGCAGACACCGGTAACGTCGGTTGTTCTGAAGTAGAACTGAGGACGATAGTTGTTGAAGAACGGTGTGTGACGGCCGCCCTCGTCCTTGGTCAGAACGTAAACCTGAGCGGTAAACTTGGTGTGGCACTTTACAGAGCCGGGCTTGCAGAGAACCTGTCCTCTTTCGATCTCGTTTCTCTGAACACCACGAAGCAGAGCACCGATGTTATCACCAGCCTGAGCCTCGTCCAGTAACTTACGGAACATCTCGATACCGGTTACAACAACCTTACGAACATCCTCGTGGATACCAACGATCTCAACCTCATCCTGCATATGCAGAACACCACGCTCTACTCTACCAGTTGCAACAGTACCACGACCGGTGATGGAGAAAACGTCCTCTACAGGCATCAGGAAAGGCTTATCTGTGTCACGAACAGGATCAGGAATGTACTCGTCAACAGTGTCCATGAGCTCCATGATCTTGTCGCCCCACTCGCTGCTGGGATCCTCAAGAGCCTTCAGAGCGGAACCCTTAACGATGGGACATCCTGTGAACCCTCATACTCCTCTACGCGTGGGCATCCATTGCCGTGTCTTCCCCGGCTCAGCATCGTCCCCTTCCTAGGCCT
>CALWLH010000034.1 GCA_944381475.1 uncultured Lachnospiraceae bacterium
TCGTAGGCCTTTGCCCGGACAGCGCCGGGGTCGGTCTCCAGCAGAGGAAGATCCTCCTCCATGGGCATGGTGAAGGGATGATGCATGGCCACGTAGCGGTTCTCCTCCTCGGAATACTCAAACTGAGGGAACTCCACAATCCACAGGAACCTGTAATCATCCTTCTTCACCAGCTCCAGCTGCCTTGCCATCTCAAGGCGGAGAGCCCCAAGGACGCTCCAGACAATCTTTTTCTTATCCGCGGCAAACAGCAGCAGGTCTCCCGGCTCTCCCTCCATGGCGCTTATGAGAGCGCCCATCTGCTCCTCGCTCATAAACTTTGCAAAGCTGGACTTGATGCCGCCGTCCTCTCCGATACACACATAGGCCAAGCCCTTCGCTCCGTAACCCTTTGCAAAATCCACCAGGGCGTCAATCTTCTTTCTTGGCATGCCTCCCTGGCCCTTTACATTGATACCCCGGACGGTGCCGCCGTTTTCCAGGGCGCCGGTGAAAACGCCGAAGCCGCAGTCCTTCACCACATCGGATACATCCACCAGCTCCATGCCAAAGCGGATATCCGGCTTGTCAGAGCCAAAGCGGTTCATGGCTTCCGTCCAGGTCATGCGCTGGATGGGCAGGGGGACCTCCACACCAATGATCTCCTTAAAAATCCGTGCAAGGAGCTTCTCGTTTACTGCAATCACATCGTCGATATCCGCAAAGCTCAGCTCCATATCGATCTGGGTAAACTCCGGCTGACGATCCGCCCGAAGATCCTCATCCCTGAAGCACCTGGCAATCTGAAAATACCGATCATACCCGGAGCACATCAACAGCTGCTTGAATATCTGGGGGGATTGGGGCAGTGCGTAGAAGTTTCCGGGATGAATCCGGCTGGGTACCAGATAGTCCCTGGCTCCCTCCGGCGTGGACTTGCAAAGCATGGGGGTTTCAATCTCCAGAAAGCCCTCCTGGGTCAGCACGTTTCTCACCAAGGTTGTCACCCTGCTTCTCATCATCAGGATCTTCTGCAGCTCCGGTCGGCGCAGGTCCAGGTATCTGTACTTTAAGCGCAGCTCCTCCCGGGTCTGCACCCCGTCCTCAATGGGGAATGGAGGCGTCAGGGCCTCCGAGAGAATGCGAAGCTGTTCTGCCTGGATCTCAATGTCTCCCGTCTTTAGGCTGGCGTTTACCGCACCGGAACGGGCAGCCACCTTACCCACAACCGCAATCACAAACTCGCTTCTAAGCGTCCCGGCCTTTTCAAAGCCTTCGCTTCCGATAATATCCTCATCAAAAATGATCTGCATGATACCCGAGCGGTCCCGCAGATCCACAAAAATCAGGCTGCCCAGATTCCTTCTTTTCTGGACCCAGCCCATGAGGGTGACTGTCTCACCGATGTTTTCCCTTGAAACCTCCGCTGCCCGCCCGGTGCGGTGCAGCCCTTTCATTGACTCTGCCATAATTAACACCTGCCCGGGAGATATGCCGCACCTCTCCCGGGCTTCCTTTCGTACAAAATCTAATCTGCCATCAAAGCAGTTTCATATATTTTCAGTATTCCTGCCCCGCAGGAGCTGTATACAAGGGTCATTATATTTTTCGCCCCAGCATATGTCAACCTTTTTTTACAACAAAAGCCCCGTGCGAATGCAGGTCTTGACTGCTTCACCCAAAAAACAGCTTTTTCTTGCGCTCGATCATCTCGTCAATTCTGTCCATGTACTGGCTTACATCCTTCACATTCTCCGCCCGCTTGATCAGCCCATCGGGAAAAACCGCCTTGGAGGTGGCCCCCGCCCCGCAGGCCGCAATGGACTGCTTCTCCTCCATGATCAGGATGTTGTACAGCCCCTCCTTTCCTTCCCTGGCAAAGCCCACATTCTCCAGATTCCCCGCCATATTCTTCTGGCGGTACAGGTAGTAGGGATTCATGCCCATCTTCGCCGCATAGGCGTAGGTCATGTCCATCAGCTCCTGGGAATTATCGTAGTGATAATCCCTGTAGCGGTCCCGTTCAATATTCAGCCTGGCGGCACGCTTCAGCGCCAGGGAGTGGACTGTCAGATTGTCTGGAGAAAGCTTCATGATCTCCTCCATGGTATGCTCCACATCCGAATAGGTCTCGTCCGGAAGTCCCAGGATCAGATCCATGTTGATATTGTCAAAGCCCTGCTTTCTGGCCATATAGTAGGTATCCACCACCTGCTCCACGCTGTGGTTTCTGCCAATAATCCGAAGGGTCTCCTCCTTCATAGTCTGAGGATTGATAGAGATCCGATCCACCCGGTGCCCCCGAAGGGCCGCCAGCTTCTCCTTCGTCACGCTGTCGGGCCGTCCCGCCTCCACCGTAAACTCCAGGAGATGTGACAGGTCAAAATAGCTTTCCACCATGGAACACAGTCTGTCCAGCTGCTTGGATGACAGGGTGGTGGGCGTGCCCCCGCCGATATAGATGGTATTTAAGTGCCTGTCCCTGAAATGCTCCGCGGTAAAATAAAGCTCCCGCTCCAGACAGTCCAGGTACTCCTCCACCCGCTCCTTAAACATGCTGATGGGGTAGGAGGTGAAGGAGCAGTAGAGACAGGTGGAGGGACAGAAGGGAATGCCGATGTAAAGGCTGTAGCCCTTCTGATAATCCATTTTCGAGAGCAGAGCCCGCTCTCTTTTTGCAATGTCCAGGGACAGCCTGGATTTCTCCCGGCTGATCAAATATTCACCGCGAAGCGTCTTTATAATCTCCTCCTCATCCACTCCGGCCTCCAGAAGAGCCATGGGAAGCTTTGTGGGGCGAATCCCCGTCAGCGTTCCCCAGGGAAGATCGCCGCCCCGGATCTGCGACAGCACTCTGTACAGACAGCGCTTCAGGGAGGATTTTGCCGCCACCCGGGAGTCCGCCGGGAATTCCTCCTGTTCTCCAAATGACCCGGCAGTGACAGAAACCCGGGCCATTCCCGGGCACTCTGCTTCTGTCCAGAAAATCTCCACCTGCATCTGGGAATGCTCCTCCGAAGGCGCTATCCGGGTATCCCCCATGGAAAAAAACTGAGGAACCCCCGGATAGAAGGCCATCAGCATCTCCCGGATGTCGTATTCAAATCGGTCCTCTCTGGAGATAACCAGTATTCCCGTCAATTGTACATCGTCCATATCCCTACTCCTCCGATCTCAAAACCTGAGAGATATAGGGCGCCACAGGATTCTGCGCCTTCTCGTCCCCAATAGTGGTGGGCTCGTTATGCCCCGCATACACCGCGGTTTCCTCCGGAAGAGCAAAAAGCTTCTTTATAATGGAAAATAAAATATCCCTGGTGCTGCCCCCAGGAAAATCCGTCCTGCCAAGAGAGCCGCAGAACAGGGTATCCCCGGATAGAAGCAGCTTCTCACTCTCAAAATAATAGCACACACTGCCCCTGGTATGCCCCGGGGTATGGATCACCCTGGCCTTAAAGCCTGCCAGCAAAAGTTCCTCCCCGTCCTTTACATACTGATCCGCCTTTAAAGTGACCGGGCTCTCCCCAAAGGCCAGGGACAGGTTCGCCTCCGGATCTGAAAGAAGGGCCTGCTCCCCCTCATAGGCAATGATCGGAATCTGGTAAAAGTCCCGCAGTACCCCTGCCGCCCCCATATGGTCAAAATGCCCGTGGGTCAGCACAATGCTCTCCGGCTCCACCGAAAGCTCCGCCACCTTCGCCTTGATTCTCTCGGGAGAATCTCCCGGATCCAGGATAAAGCCCTTCTTGGTCTCGTCATTATAGCAAATATAGCAGTTGGTGGCGCAGATGCTCACCACCAACCATTTTAATTTCAGATGCGCCATTATCCACGGCTCCTTTCCACATCTATAACACCGTTCACATTTAAGATCTTCTTGACAATACGGGAAAGCTCATCCCGGCCGTTGGTCTCAAAGGACAGGGCCACGGTGGCGATTCCCTGCTTACTGGTTCGGGAGTTGATGGAGTTCATATCAATCTGCTCCTCCGTAAAGATGCGGGAGATATCCGCCACCAGCCCCACCCGGTTGTTGGCAAAAATGTTGATCTCCACCAGATACTTCTCATCGGCGCGCATCTCCTCCTGCCACTCTGCGGGAATAATCCTGCCCCGGTCCTCTAAGGGCAGGGAGATCATGTTCACGCAGTCCGTGCGGTGGATGGAGATTCCCCGGCCTCTGGTAACAAAGCCGATGATCTCGTCGCCGGGAACAGGGGAGCAGCACTTGGAGAAGCGCACTGCCAGATCCTCTACGCCCTTCACCACGATACCGCTGGTCTTTCTGGCGCTGCTGACCTTTTCCTTCTTCTCGGCCACTGCCGCTAAAATCTCCTGGTCGGTAATCGTCTTCTGGTGCTCCTTCTGATACTCCTCCGCCAGCTTGTTGACGATCTGCCCCTCCTTTAAGCCGCCGTGCCCGATGGCGGCCATCACCGCATCCCAATCCCGGAAGCCGTATTTCTTCATCACCTTTTCCTTGTACTCCGGCTTTAGGATGTCCGAAAGCACAATGGATTTGGTCTTGCAGTAGTTTGACACCAGCTCCTTGCCCCTGGTGATGTTTTCTTCCTTCAGCTCGTTCTTAAACCAGCTGTTGATCTTGTTCTTAGCCTGGGTACTCTTGACGATATTCAGCCAGTCCCTGCTGGGTCCCCTGGAATTCTGGGAGGTAATAATCTCGATCTGATCCCCATTCTGGATGACATAGTCAATGGGCACCATCTTTCCGTTAACCCGGCAGCCCACCATCTTGTTCCCCACGGCGGAGTGAATACTGTAGGCAAAATCAATGGGAGTAGAGCCTGCGGGAAGGTTCTTCACATCCCCGGTAGGAGTAAAGCAGAATACCGTATCCGAGAACAA
Organism: uncultured Lachnospiraceae bacterium; assembly: GCA_944381475.1. GTDB lineage: Bacteria > Bacillota > Clostridia > Lachnospirales > Lachnospiraceae > UBA4292. The sequence goes on from CALWLH010000034.1 coordinate 4,846, forward strand.
ATCCAAATCGCTCTTGATCAGACTTAGAAATTCCTTGTTATCCGACTCATCCCGCTGCCACTCCAGGATCTGTCTGAGCCAGGAAAGCTTCTCCTCCTCGCTCTTCTCATTCATCTGCCCAGACTGGGCCTCCTTGTATTTCCAATGGGCCGCAATACCATATTCAGCGGTGCGGTGCAGCTCGTAGGTCCGGATCTGTATCTCAAAGGGCTGTCCGTTTTTTCCGATAAGGGTGGTATGGAGGGACTGGTACATATTAGGCTTTGGCATGGCGATGTAGTCCTTAAAACGGCCGGGAATGGGTCTGTACATCTCATGGATGACCCCAAGGGCTGCATAGCAGTCCTTTACCGAGTCCACCAGAATCCGCACCGCAAAAATGTCATAGATCTCATCCAAGGTCTTGTGCTGGTTCTTCATTTTCTTATAGATGCTGAAGAAATGCTTTACCCGGCCTCCAACCTCAGCCTCGATCCCCGCTTCCCTGATGTGGGCGCTGACCTCCTCGACAATGGACTGGACAAAGGCTTCCCGCTCACCCTTCTGCATGGCAATCTTGCCTGCCAGGTCGTTGTATACCTCCGGCTCCAGGTATTTTAAGGACAAATCATCCAGCTCCACTTTGATCTTTGAAATTCCCAGCCTATGGGCAATGGGCGCATAGATGTCCATGGTTTCCCGGGACTTTTCAATCTGCTTAGCGGGAGTCTGGTACTGCATGGTACGCATATTGTGGAGGCGGTCCGCCAGCTTGATGAGGATCACCCGGATATCCTTTGCCATGGCCAGAAACATCTTGCGCAGGTTCTCCGCCTGCACCTCCACCTTGTCCTTAGCCCAGGTGAGATTCGTCAGCTTGGTAACTCCATCCACCAAAAGGACAACCTCCTCGCCAAACTGAGCCTTCAGCTCCTCGTAGGAAATGGCGGTATCCTCCAGCACATCGTGCAGTAAGCCGGCGGCAATCGTCTCCTTATCCAGCTCCAGCTCTGCCAGTATAATGGCGACGCACAGGGGATGGATAATATAGGGCTCTCCTGATTTTCTCTTCTGATCCTTATGGGCCTCACAGGCCACCCGGTAGGCCTTCTCCACCAGCTCCAAATTATCGGAGGGGTGATACTGCTTGATGATGGAAATCAGCTCCTGGTACAGCTCCTCCGGAGGCGTGTAATCCGCGGGGGCCGCCAACTCTCCCGCTGCGGGCTGCTGCTGGGGCGCAGGCTTTCCCATCTGCTCTCTAACCGCCTCCTGCACCGTTTCAGGCATATAGGTTGTAAGCTTTTCCGTTTTTTTGTGATCCTCTTCTTTTTTTATGGATTTCTCAGTCTGTAATTCTGCCATATGCTCCTCCACACTCCGCAACCGAACCTCGATCGACAAACTTTGCTTTCACCATATGAATCCTGGCAGGAATCTCCTCCCCGCAAATCATCCTCTGTAAAAGGGTCATGCACTGCTTTGCAATCAGACCAATCTGCCGGTCAAAGGTGGACAGCCCAATGGGCTCACAGGCATTAAAATTCCAGTTGTCATAGCCCACCACACTCAAATCCCCCGGCACCCGCAAACCAAAATGTCTAGCATAATTGATAGCCGCGCAGGCCATGTCATCGTTAAAAGCCAAAACAGCATCCGGCCTTTTCCTTAAAATTTCCGGCATACTCAAGGATGCATAATAATAAGAATATTGGCAGTCGAATACCGGGAAATCCTCCGGATTCAGGCAAAATTCCCTTACAGCCCTCACCCAACCCGCATGGCGCAGGATGGTGGCGGAACGTTCCGGGGCCCCCTCAAGAATACAGATCCTCCTGTGTCCCTTTTCCAAAAGAAGCTTCATAGAGCGATAGATCGCATCCTCCTGATCCAGGGCAACAATGGGCGCGTCATACTGTACCTGCTGGTTCGCAATCACCAAAGGAATGCCTTTGGCCTTCACCTCGTCCCAGAACTCATACTGGGGCTTTGACATATCAAATGCCAGAATACCGTCATAGAGCGCCGGGTTCAGGGAGCCAGGGATATGCTTATTAATGGACTTTACTACCGCCGAGTATTCCTTACCCAGCACATCGTATACCGTCTTGATGCCTGAAAACAGGCTGAAGGGGGAGCTGATATGCTCCAGATCCTCCACATAAAGACCGATAATACCGGACCGCGCCTTTTTCAGCTGAACAGCAGCCAGATTTGGGACATACCCCATCTCCTCCGCCAGCATGCGTATCTCTTCACGCTTCTTCTCGTTGACACACTCCACCCCGTTTAGCGCACGGGAAACCGTGGAGTAGGATACACCTGCCCGTTTGGCAATATCCTTGATCGTCACTGCCATACGCTTCCTCCAAAAGTCAGGATGCCATAAAGCATCATGTAAATTTAAAGATAACTTATAGTTTATCACCTGATTTTTATCATGTCAAACGTTTTCACTCATCTTACGGCATCTTCTCTTCTATCCGTCAGTGAAAATGAAAATCCTGAAGGACAATCTGCACCGTCTCCACCCCCCGGTAAATATTAACCGATGGGTAATATACCAGGGACAGACATGTGGGATTATTCTCCTCCTGAAAGCCTGCAAAAAGCTGCTCCAGGGCATCCCTGCCGTAATAGCTCTCAAACAGCGCCAGAAAATCATCCTTATCCTGAAAGAGCAGCGCCTCCATGCGGCACCCTCCCGGGGACTCCACAAGGAGCTTCAGCACGTTTTTCTCCTTCCCAAGAATATATCCCCGGAGGATTTTAATATTTCTGTCTGCGAAGACCGGCTTTTCATTGCCCTTTCCAAAGGGCTCTAAAAGCTCCATCTCCCGGATAAACTCCGGAGTGATCCGGTCTATAGGCAGGGGAATGTCGATCCACAGCCGCTCTGTCAGCTCCTTCTCCGTCAATGTACAGTTTTCATTGAGCTTCCGGCGAAATGCCTCCACATGTTCCTTTTTCAATGAAAGCCCCGCTGCCAGGGGATGGCCCCCAAAGCGGGTCATCAGATCTGCTGCCTTTTCCAGCTCATGGAAGAGATCATAGCCCGGAATAGAGCGGCCGGACCCCTTTACCATATCGGGATCCGCCTCCGAATCCGTAAGTATAATACAGGGCCTGTAGTAATGCTCCCGAAGCCTTCCCGCCACGATTCCCGCAATACTCTCGCTGCAATGGGGAAGATATATCACCAGCACCCGGTCTTGTGCCATGGCGCTGCCCTCCACCAGGCAGAGAGCCTCGTTTACGCTTTCGCTGGTCATGGTTTTTCGGCTGTCATTTAAAGCCCGCAGATATCTGGCCTTCTCCCGTGTCTCATCATCCAGTTCCTCACAGAGCAGAAGCTCCTCCGACAGCCGGGCGGATTCCAGCCTTCCGCTGGCATTGATGGCGGGGCCCAGGACAAAGCCAATGTGATAGGAGCCGATGGCGTCCGGCTTCAAATCACAGGCCTCTATCAGTGCTGTCAGCCCGGGAATACTGGTTCCGCGAAGCTTTTGTATCCCCAATTTCACCATCAGACGGTTTTCACCCTGGAGCTCCACCACATCCCCCACGGTGGCGATGGCCGCAAATTCCAGCATATCCCACACCTGGGACCGAGGCAGCCCTTGCTTTTCAAAAAGCGCCCACACCAGCTTCCAGGCCACCGCCGCGCCGCAGAGTCCCTTGAAGGGATATGTACAGTCCTCCTGCTTCGGGTTCACCACCGCATCCGCCAGAGGAATGCCGGCGGAGGGAATGTCATGGTGGTCTGTGACGATCACCGTCATCCCCTGCTCCTTCCCATAGGCAACCTCCTCCCTGGCAGAGATACCATTGTCACAGGTTAAAATCGTATCCACCCCATCCTGAAGAGCCTTTTCCACAATCCCCCTGTTTAAGCCGTATCCATCCTTCATCCGGTGGGGAATATACCAGTCCACATCCGCCCCTGCACCCTTCAGCCCCCGGTAGAGGATGGCTACGGCGCATACCCCGTCAATGTCATAATCCCCCACAATACGGATTCTGCGCCCTGCCCGGATTTTGTCAATAAGGATATCCACAGCCTGCTCCATATCCTTCATCATCAGGGGATGATTAAGCTTTTTCTCATCGGGATACAGGTAATCCTCCATCTCCTCCAATTTCCGAAGCCCTCGGTTGCACATGATCCTCACCGTCAAAGGGCTGACATGAAGCCTTGCCGCATAGCCCTCAAAATCCACCTTGCCTGCGTATACCCGCCATTCCTTCATCCTCATATTCCTTACCACTATTTTCCTTTCCAGTCAAACCGGGGTATTTGTCCCTGTCGGGCCGCCACCCATATCCACGCCGGTGGCCCTGCTCCTATGAAGGCTCCCTTGGCGCTTCCGCCTAAAAGAGA
>CALWLH010000035.1 GCA_944381475.1 uncultured Lachnospiraceae bacterium
AGATTCCTTCCCCCTACCCGATCACCGCGATACCTCGCTCATCTCGCGGCATTGCCGCTCGATGACCGTTGCCCGTCGGATGCCCGCTCGTGCAAGCACAGCGGTCGCCCTCCGGGCGTATCGCGCAAAGCAGGGGTTTCCATGCCGGAAACCCCTGCCGCGTTCCATTATTCCTCTGTTGTCTCCTTCTTCTCCTCCGCGGGGGCAGCGGTCTTCACCTCTTCCTCCTCGTCATCGAAGAAATCATCGTCAAAGTCCTCGTCAAACTCATCATCAAAGTCGTCCAGATAGTCCGGCGTCAGGAACTTGTATACAGCATATGCAATCCCTGCAATCACGACAACGGCGCCGATTACAGCCAACCCAATGTAGAGTACTTTGTTTTTATTCTTCTTCTCCATAGAAACCCTCCTTCATCTTTCACAGAAAATATTCTTGAACTCATTCTATCACATCTTGTCCTAAAATCCTAGTACAAATTTACCCAAATTTCAAAAATTTACGCAAAATTTATTGCAGTTTATTCTTTTATGTATTCGTTTCTTTACCCTGCAAGCCCCGCCGCCGGATAGGCGGCATCAATTCAAGTATGCCAAGTGCGCCCGCCAGACTTTCATGGTACGGTGGTATGTCCGGCCACCGGGCGCATGAAGGCCTACTCCAGCTGAAGCTTTGCAAATCCTGCCATCATCTTCCTGCGATCCCCAGTGTCAAAATCCACGGTCACCACAAAATCCTTGGACTGCTCCTCAATCTTTACTACGGTTCCCGGCCCGAATTTGCTGTGCACCACCCGGTCTCCCTCACTGTAATCCAGCCTTTTGGGCTTCAGGCTGGCCACATCCTTTCCAAATCCCGGATTTGTTCCGGAAATCCCATAACTCTTTGTCTGACCGCTCTGATCGCCAAAGCTTCTTTTCTGGCCGAAGCGATTTCCATAGCTGCCCGATGCTTGGCCCGGAGCTGTGAAGCCTCTTCGAAGATTGGCTCCGCCGGACAAGCCTGAATAGCCGGCAAATCCTGAATCCTCCCGGGATACGCCGCCGTATCCGCCCCTTTTATCCGTCCCTCCTGCTGAGCCAAAAGAATAGCCGTTCTTCATTCCTGGCATTCTGCCAAAACTGCTGCCTCCGATCCCTGTACCTTCCTCAATCTCAATGTCCAGCAGTCCGTCCGGAACCTCCTTGACAAATCTGGAGGGCTGATGGAACCAGGTTTCCCCGTGAACCATGCGCATCCTGGCGCCGGTCATGGTCAGATGATCCTTCGCCCTGGTAATACCTACATAGGCCAGTCTGCGTTCCTCCTCGATATCCTGGGGATTCTCAGAGTTAATGGCCATGCTGCTGGGAAAAAGCTCCTCCTCCATTCCGCATAGATATACCCTGGAAAATTCCAGGCCCTTTGCACCGTGGAGCGTCATCAGAAGCACCCGGTTATCGTCCTCCTCCACACTGTCGATGTCCGCAATCAGCGCCACCTCCTCCAAAAATCCGGAAAGGGTGGGCTCCTCGCCCCGGTCCTCGCACTGATCCTGGTACTCCACAGCCTTATTCATAAACTCCTGCAGATTCTCCTTCTTGGCCTGGGCCTGCTCCTCATCCAGCTTGTCCAGCTCCGCTTCGTAGTTCACATCCTGGATAATCTCCTCGATCAGCTCCTCCATATCCATAAACTCCGCCTTGGAACGAAGGACGCGAATCTGGTTTACAAATCCCTGGATTTTGGAGGATGCCCTGGCCGCCGCAGGAATCTCCTCCACACGCAGCAAAGCGTCCATGAGGCTGATACCCTCTTTTTGTGCAAAGGCTGCCACATGCTCCACCGAGGTGGCGCCAATACCCCTTTTGGGCACATTGATGATGCGGCGCACTGCCAGATCATCCCGTCCATTGTCGATGGTTTTCAGATAGGCCAAAATATCCTTGATCTCCCCGCGCTGGTAGAAATTCACGCCTCCCACAATCCTGTAGGGCACATTTTTCAGCAGGCATTCTTCTTCAAATGCTCTGGACTGAGCGTTGGTGCGGTACAATATTGCAATATCCCGGTACTTCTCCCCCTGGCTCACCCGTTCCGACAGATCTGAGACAACGCCCGCCGCCTCCTGCCGGTTATCCGGATAGAGACAGTACCTGACCCGCTCTCCCTCCGGTCTGTCAGACCAGAGCCGTTTGTCCTTGCGCCCCTTATTATGACGAATCACCGCATTCGCCACCTCCAGAATGTTTGGTGTGGAACGGTAATTCTGCTCCAGCTTGATCACCTTTGCACCTGGAAACTGCTGTTCAAAGCTTAAAATGTTGGTGATATCCGCTCCCCGGAATTTGTAGATGGACTGGTCATCATCACCCACCACACAGAGATTCTGCCGGGCTCCCGCCAGCTGAGCGATCAGCTTGAACTGGACGCCGTTAGTGTCCTGATACTCGTCCACATGGATGTAGTGGAAGCGGTTCTGATAGTTGATTAACACCTCCGGACAGTCCCGAAACAGCTCCACCGCCTTTACCAACAGATCATCAAAATCCAGAGCATTATTCTTTTTGAGCTCCTGCTGGTATTCGGTATAAACCAGGGAAATCTTCTTTTCCCGAAAATCCGCCGCCATCTCAGCATATTCCTGGGGAGAAATGAACTGGTTCTTGCAGTCTGAAATTACCTTGAGAGCTGCTCTCTCCGGAATTTGCTTGGCGTCTATATTCAGCCGCTTCATCACGCCCTTTACCACAGTTTTTGCATCATCCGTGTCGTAAATTGTAAAATTCGTGTCATAACCAATCCGATCGATATATCTCCTGAGGATGCGCACACACATGGAGTGAAAGGTGGATACCCAAACCTGGACTGCATCCGTGCCTCCAATAATCCTGTCCACCCGCTCCCTCATCTCTCCAGCGGCCTTATTGGTAAAGGTGATGGCCAGAATATTATAGGGGTTGACGCCCTTTTCATCGATGAGATAGGCAATGCGATGGGTCAGAACCCTGGTTTTCCCGGAGCCGGCGCCTGCCAGAAGCAAAAGCGGTCCTTCCGTGGTAAACACCGCCTGGCGCTGATTGGGATTTAACGAATCATAGATACTCATAAATTACCATGCCTTCCTGTTGTAAATTCTGTTCTGGTGCAAAAAAACTGAAAGATAGACCTCCGAGGCTGCTTTCCCGGAGAATCTATCTTTCACACTTATCTTCCTGTCGGTTAAAGGCTTTTCACGGCAGAGTGCATTCCTATAAACGCGCCGCTGGTCAATGAAATCAACCTGCTTCTTATAAAACCTGCTCTGTCCAGATAAAGCCTGGATATTACACCAGTTTATGTCCGCAATTTCCGCAGAACTTCATGCCGTTTGTAGGCTGACCGCAGTTGGGGCAGAAATTCGGAATCTTGCCCGTGGTGTTGGCCGCGCCCTGAGCCGCATTGGTCTGCTGGGTGTTCATCTGGTTCACCATATTGTTTGCCATCTGCATCCCCATCATCATGCCCGCCATCTGGGTAGCTGTGCTGGAAGCGGAACCGCCTTTGTCAAGATTATCAGCCATCTGCATCTGGGTATAGCGGTTCACATCGCCCACCATGGACTGTGCCGCCGCCTTCTTCTGCATCTTGGCGATCTCCTCCGGATAGGAGAAGCTCTGCACTGAAAAATCCGTAATGCTGATGCCGATGCCGCACAGCTCCATGTCCAGATCGCTCATAATGCCCTTGCCGATCTCGTATGCATTGGCCTGCAGGTTAAACATATCC
>CALWLH010000036.1 GCA_944381475.1 uncultured Lachnospiraceae bacterium
GTATACTTTCCATAATCATAGCCCTCCACCTGGGACATGACCTTTTCTCGAATATCGGACTTGATCTGCTCCATGCCCGGCATATACTCCATATGGTTGGTTCTGGAGGAAGGATCATTTTCCAGCCTATGCTTTTTCGCAAGCGCGGCCGGAGATAAAAATTCCGAATCTACAAAATACTCATTTTCCATCACGGGCCTCCTCAGTCATGTAAAAATCCGGTCAAAGGGTCGGAGGCGGAGCCGCCTCTTCCAAGAACCCGTCCCAGCCCGGACAGATAGGCCTTTCTTCCCGCCTCGATGGCCTGACGGAAGGCAGAAGCCATCAGCGTCAGATCCCCGGCGGTAGCCAGGGCGGTGTTTGCCATAATGGCCGCCGCCCCCATCTCCATAGCCTCGCAGGCCTGGGAGGGTCTGCCGATTCCCGCATCTACGATGATGGGCAGATCAATCTCATCAATCAAAATCTGAATAAACTCCTTTGTGGCCAGGCCCTTGTTGGAGCCGATGGGGGAAGCCAGGGGCATCACTGCGGCAGCTCCCGCATTCACCAGATCCCTGGCCGCATAGAGATCCGGATACATGTAGGGCATGACCACAAACCCCTCCTTTGCCAGAATCTCCGTAGCCTTCACAGTCTCGGCGTTGTCCGGAAGCAAATACTTGGAGTCCCGCATAATCTCAATCTTTACAAAATCCCCGCAGCCCAGCTCCCTTGCAAGCCTGGCTATACGCACCGCTTCCTCCGCATTTCTTGCACCGGATGTGTTGGGAAGTAAAGTCACATCCTTTGGAATATAGTCCAGGATATTTTCCTGATCCTTTGTGTTGGCCCTGCGCACCGCCAGGGTGATGATCTGCGCCCCGGCGTCCCGCACCGCCGCCTCGATCAGGCTCAGGGAATACTTTCCGGAGCCCAGGATAAACCTTGAAGAAAACTCATGTCCGCCGATAATCAGCTTGTCCTCTGTATTCATACCAGCACCTCCTGAATGACAAAAAATGGTATGGGTGTAAAAAGATAGGGAAAGCAGCCAATGGGGCCGCTTTCCCGTATAATCGCAATTATAGAAGGCATCCCTACGTTGGCATTATCCAAATCAGGTTATGGGTCGAAGGTCACACCCTCCTCTCAGCCTGTCTACAAGCTCCCCTTTCGTTTATGTGGGGATTTTCACCCCATTTTACAGGAAAATCTCTCTCTAAGCAATTTTCCACAGCCCTATTATGATACCATTGGGGGAAAATGTCAAGAGGAGGATTTGTCATTCTCCCCCGCCAAAATCCGAAGCACCGCATGGGCCTGGTGGCCTGCGCAGACCAAAACCCTGGAGCTTACAAGACCCATTCCATCCTCCACATCGCTGACGCCGTCGCCGCAGAGGAAAAAGCGGCTGGTTATCCTTCTGGTCTGTATACTGTTTGCAGAGGAGAAGCCCGCCATGCCGGAGGCTGCCACCAGGTATTTTTCCGGAAAGCGCTCCAAAACCCCGTTTACCAGCATCGCCTTGTTCTCCGCCACATCAAAGGCCTCGCAGATGATATCATCCTCCTTTAACAGCCTTTCAAGATTTTCCTCCGTCACCCGCACCTGGTCCGTCACCACCTCACAGTAGGGAGCAATAGCCAAAATATTTTCCCTCATGGCCTGGGTCTTTTCCATTCCAAGCTGACGTACGGCGTACTGCTGGCGGTTCATGTTTGAGATGTCCACCCGGTCAAAGTCTATAAGGTGGAGGCGGCCCACACCAGCCCGGGCCAGGGCAATGGCAATATTAGAGCCAAGACCTCCCAGACCGCACAGAGCCACAGAGGCCGATGAAAACCGGCCCGCCAGTTCCCAGCCTATCCGCTCAGCCAGGGCTTCTTCCAGCTCGCTTTTTGTGGGGACACCCATTTCAGCCACCTCCCACAAAACGCACGATCTCCAGCGCGTCTCCATCCTCCAGGATAGTCTTGTCATACTGAGCCTTCGGAACGATATCCCCGTTTTTTTCCACCGCAAGGCGGGTTATATCATAGCCTGCCTCCAAAAGATAATCCTTAAGGAGCTTTCCCGAGGCCTCTATATTTTTGCCGTTTATCCTAACCATAATTCTCTCCCTTTTGCATGTTTACCTGACAGCATAAATATCAGCGACGGCTCTAGCTTCTTTCACTCCGGCTCTTCGGTTATCGTCCGGCGCCTCCCAGCTTATAGAGCTCATACTTTTCCTTCTTGCTGGAAGCCTCTGCCCAGATGATGATCAGCGAGCTAACAAGACTCATGCCCACCATCATAAACATATTTGTATTATATGTGCCTCCAGCTCCGCCTCCCGCATATATATCCTCTACATTTTGAAAGCAATAGCCAAAGGTAAACGCATTGGACAGAGCGTGAAGATCACCGTAAATATCTATTGTGGCATCCAGCCTAAAGCCAAGGTAGCTCATAACGGCGCACACCAGTACGCACAGCACCGCGCTGACTGTGGAAAATTTTTTCCCCAGCTTCTGGTAGCCAAAAACCACCGTCAGACCCATTACCAGGCCGCTGATCATGGAAACCCTGCCAAGCCTGCCGAAGATAAGCATCAGCACTAATCCTGCCAGGGAGCCCACAAGCGCCCCTACCAGTCCTAAGGGAATGTTTTCCTTTACAGCTGCATCCTTTTGCTGCCGCACCGCCATGGCAGCCTGCATAGCCTTGTAGGAATCCTCACCGAAAAAGGCTACCTTCCCCTGTAAATAGTAAACCTCCGCAGGACCGATTATACCCTTTTCGTCGCAGTTCATACACCTGGCAGCGCTTAAGGTTTCACACATTTTTTCAACTGCAAAGGCAATTTCCTCTGTCTTTTTCTGAATATTTCCGGATGCCGGGATTTTTATATGTATATAAGACCCCTCCCCCACGCAGCTGATATGATTTCTGTTCATCTCCGACTGCAGGCTCATGGGGTCAAGCTGTGTGCCTAAGAAGCTGGCACAAAAGGTCACGCAGATATAGCCCCTGCTATCCCCTCCATCCTGCTTCATGTATACCGCAATGGTATAATCCTTAACATTTCCATAGGCTACCATCTTTTTTTCGTCAAGGCTAAGCCCCAGCCTTTTAGCAGCCTCGCCTATATACTGTTTGTTCGATGCCATATAACATTTCCTCCAATGTTTTTACTGTATACTAGCATATTTTTCTTTCTTTATCAATACACAATCGGCCTAGAGGGAAGATGCCCTCCGGGCTGATTTCAAAGTTGAAGTTTACAACATATAATTGAAGCTTACAGCTTGATCCATGCGGCAGTACAGGCCGGAACACGCGCCATTCCTTCCGCAAAATTCACCTCACCGCCAAAAAGGTAAACCGTCTCTGCGGGCTTAAGTTCACAGGGGAAGCTGACTGCCCTGGCGGCAGGATTGATCACCACAAGAATACGCTCCTCACCGCTGCTGCGCACATAGGCCAGGGGGTAGGCGTCCTTCTTGGCATAGATGAATTCAATCTCGCCCTTGCTCTGAAGCGCCTTGTGGGACTGACGGATGGCTATGAGCCGCTTTATCTCATTTAGGAGGGAGCTTTCATCCTCAAGCTGCGCCGCCACCGTTGGTCTGTCAGCCCTCTCGTCCTGCTTTATGTAGAGCTTTTCCTTTGGCGCAGATGAAAACCCTGCGTTTACAGAAGCATCCCACTGCATGGGGGAACGGGAGCCTGTACGGTTATAACCGCCTTCGACGGAAGCCAGATTTTCCACATATCTCATGCCAATCTCATCTCCGTAGTAGATAAATGGAGCTCCGGGCATGGAAAGGAGGAAGGCAAAGGCGATCTTTGTGCTGTCGCCCTGCACGGTACGAGCCAGGCGATCCATGTCATGGTTTCCTGAGGGGATGCAGATAAGCCCCTTTCTCTCTGATTTTTCGTAGTTTTCCATGTATTTTTCCACGAAGGCGGAAGCATCTCCCTTTCCTCTCTCGCTAAAGAAGGGTTCCTGACAGCGAAAAAGATCGTTGTAGTGGGAAGGCCCGAAGTGAAGCAGAAAGTCCATGTGAAAGCCGCCCTGCAGGGATTTGTCCGGCTCGCCCCACTCGGAAACCATGGCTGCACCCGGAAATTCCTCATCAAGGAAGCTCCGTACATTTTGCCACAGGCGGATGGTTCCCTTGCTCTCCTCGTCAAGCTTTACCAGAGAGCCTGCCATATCCACCCGAAAACCGTCACAGCCCATGGTAAGCCAAAAGCGCATCACGTCCTTCATGGCCTCCAGGGTAGCCCTGGGACCGGGATCGTCCATAGACTGCTGCCAGGGGCGTGTGGGCTTATAAAAGCCGTAGTTTAGTGCCGGCTGGCTGGAAAAGAAATTTATGGCACAGGAGCCGTCACGGTCAGATATTCCTCTGATACAGCCCATGCCCTCGGGAGACTCCCAGATGGAATCCGTCCACACATAGCGGTCTGTGTACTCGCTGCGCTCTGGCTTCATGGACTCCTTAAACCAGGGATGATTGACGGAGGTGTGCCCCGGAACCAGATCCAAAAGCACATGCATACCCCGCTGGTGGGCCTCATCAAAAAGACGCTTTAAATCCTCATTGGTGCCATAACGGGGGGCAGCCGTATAATAATCCTCCACGTCATAGCCCGCATCCCCAAAGGGAGATTGAAAGCAGGGATTGATCCAAAGGGCGTTGCAGCCAAGCTCGCAGATATAATCCAGCTTGTGGATGATGCCCTGAAAATCGCCGATTCCGTCGGCATTGGTGTCCTTAAAGGACTGGGGATAAATCTCATAAA
>CALWLH010000037.1 GCA_944381475.1 uncultured Lachnospiraceae bacterium
GTAGAGCAATGGACTGAAAATCCATGTGTCGCTGGTTCGATTCCTGCCTGAGGCATTTGTGTGGGTGCGTAGCTCAGTCGGTAGAGCACTTGACTTTTAATCAAGTTGTCGCGGGTTCGATTCCCGCGTGACTCACGAAAAGAGATGTTCTGATTTTAAAAGATACAGTATGATAAAGGGAAGGTGAGGTCGTCGTCAGGCGGCTTTTTTCATATAAAAATAAGAAAGGAAGGTCAGCTGTGAACAGTCTGGAGGAAGGATTATATAGCTATGGAATGTCTGACTTTTATCCTTTTCATATGCCGGGACATAAAAGACAGGGCTTCTGTGGTCTGGAAGAATTACCCAATGAGATAAAAAATTTGTTTCAACAGATTTTTAGGATGGATATCACAGAGATACCGGGCTTTGATAATCTCCATCATCCGGAGGGTGTAATCAAGGCGCTCATGGAGGAAATGAGGGAATTTTATCAGACAAGGGAAACCTATCTGCTGGTAAATGGATCTACAGCGGGAATATTGGCTTCTCTTTCTGCATGTACAGATATTGGAGACGCCATAGCTGTTGCCCGCAACTGCCATAAATCTGTTTTAAATGCGGCCTTTCTCCGCAATTTAGACGTCCACTATATTCTACCGGAAATAATCGAAGAGTATGGAATTCATGGTGGCGTCTCTCCAGCAAAGGTGGATATCCTTTTAAGAAATAATCCTCATATCAAAGCTGTTTTGATCGTGTCGCCTACATATGAAGGCGTTGTCTCAGATGTGGGAGAGATTGGAAGGATCGTGCATTCCTATAATATTCCGTTGATTGTAGACGAGGCCCACGGAGCCCATTTTTCTTACAGGACAGATGATTCTGTTTTTCCCAGATCGGCATTGCAATACGGAGCAGATATTGTAATTCAAAGTCTTCATAAAACTTTACCCTCAATGACCCAGACCGCTCTTTTGCATGTAAATGGCAAAGGAGTAAAAAAGGAGGCCATAGAGCAGTATCTTGGAATTTATCAGACCTCAAGCCCCTCATATATATTGATGGCCAGCGTCAGTATGTGCTTTCACTTTATGAAAAATGAAGGAAGGCGTAAAATGAGGGAATATGAAAAAAACATCATCGCTCTAAGAAATAGGCTTGTTCAGTTAAAATTAATTGAAATATTAGGAAAAAACCTGGTTGGAAAATATGGTATTTTCGATTATGATATAGGAAAGCTGGTCTTTATCCCAGAGCGTATGAATTGTACAGGAAAATGGCTGATGGAAAGACTGAGAGAGGATTACCATCTGGAAATGGAGATGAGCGCGGTTTCGTATGTGGTAGGCATGACATCGGTGATGGACCGGACAGATGGATATGAAAGACTGCTTCATGGGCTGCAGAGGCTGGAAAACAGTTCTTGTAACGAAAAAAAAGCCGATACTTTAAAGGCGCATCGGAGAAGCTTTGAAAATAAGATCCCCTTACAGAAAATAACAAGCACAGAGGCCTTTTCCAAGAGGGGTGTGTACAAGGAATTCAGAGAATGTTTGGCGCATATCTCAAAGGAAACATTATATGTCTATCCTCCTGGACAGGCCTTCTTAGTTGCCGGGGAGGTGATTGACAGGAATATATTGGAGCAAATAGCCTGGTATCAGGAGAACGGATTTGAAATATCCGGCTTGACGAAAGCGGGACGTATTTATGTAGTGGATCAGTGAGGAAGAGTTTGTGGGAAAAATCTTTTATATATTGGGTAAAAGCGCGTCTGGAAAGGACAGCATATATCAGGCGTTGATGAGGGAGGAGCTTTCATTAAAGCCAGTGATTCTGTATACAACCCGGCCTAAGAGAGATGATGAGCTGGAGGGCCTTTCCTATCATTTTATCAATGATGATGAATTTTTCAGATTGAAGGAAGCAGGAAGACTAATAGAATATCGTGAGTATAAGACAATGCACGGAATATGGCGTTATATGACTGTGGATGATGGGCAGATTGACCTTAATCAGGACAGCTTTCTCATGATTGGAACACTGGAATCCTATAAAAAAACGGCTGCTTATATTGGTCATGAATATATATATCCTATTTATCTGACACTGGATGATGGGGAGAGGCTGTTGAGGGCTGTTTCCAGGGAAAAAAAACAAAAGCATCCAAAATATGCGGAGCTATGCAGGAGGTTTCTGGCCGATGAAGAGGATTTCGCTCCGGAAAAGCTTATGGAATGTAAAATAGATAGGAGCTTCTGCAATCAGGATTTTTCAAAATGCCTGGGGGAGGTTACAGCATATATAAAAGGACTGCTTGACAAGTGAGATATTTTAGAGGAAGGATTTGCAGAGAATCAGAGGATATGCTATGGAAAAGAAAAAGAACAACATTTTAAAGATCATAAACAACGCCTCATCCATGATGATATTTTTAGTTTTTCTGGTTATGTGTGTCGGAATTGCAGCTGTAATTGGCGTTTATTCCGTAAAAAAAGTAGAACAAAATAAGGAGACCAATTCATCAGTAAACAACAGCGCTGCACAGGAGCAGTCCGGGGAGACAGCAAGGAATACAGAGGAGGAGAAATCCACGGAGGAAGCTGGCAAAGAAGTCGTATTTGAGGACTGCGGGGAAGATGGCGTGCTGGTAACCATGATTCATACCGGAGAATGGGGGAGTAAAAATGATTTATTTACCCAGTATGATATTTATATCGATAATACCACAGGCCAGGAAATAAGAGATTGGCGTATCAGAATAAAGGTTGGAGAGGAAGCGGCCTGCAATAATATCTGGAACGGTGAGGCGAAGGTGACAGATGGAGTTTTAACGGTTACACCCGCAGAATTTAATAAAAGCATCAGCTCCAAAACCCAGGCAACAGTGGGAATCATCATTCAGAAAGCAGGAGCATTAGCATTTGAAAATATCAGCTTTAAATAATTCATGTCCCATGCCAAAAGCTGAGAAATGGAGATGATTATGCCCGATTTTAGCAAGGTATATGGAAACCGTTTAGTTTTAAATAATTTGAAAAATGCCGTCGCATATAACAGGGTGGCGCATTGCTATATGTTTTGGGGACAGGATGGATTGGGAAAAAGGATGGTGGCCAAGGCTTTTGCAAAAACCATCCAGTGCGAGTCGGAGGGTGAAAGGCCCTGCGGCATGTGCGCATCCTGCAAACAGGTGGAAAATGAGAACCATCCCGATGTGATTTATGTGAAGCACGAAAAGCCATCTGTGTTTGGAGTGGATGATATCAGAGTGGGACTGAACCGCAGTATAGTGATAAAGCCCTATAAATCTGAAAAAAAAATATATATATTGGAGGATGGCGAGCTGTTAAATGCCCAGGCACAGAATGCCATGTTAAAGACTATTGAGGAGCCGCCAGCATATGCGGTTATACTGATCCTTACAAGCAACAGAGAGGTCTTTCTTCCAACCATACTGAGCCGGTGCGTGGAGCTGGCGATGCAGCCGGTACGTGATGGGGATGTGATAAAATTCCTTACGGAAAGAGGCTTTCAAATAGATGGCAAGAAAAATGAGGTGCTGCGATTTGCAGGGGGTAATATAGGAAGAGCCATTCACTTTCTGGAGGATGAGAATTATCAGAAAATGGTACAGGATATTCAGGAGGTGCTTTGTGGTTTGTCCGCTGCCGGCAGCGGAGATATAAAAGAATATGTGGAAAGGCTCCTGGTCTATAAGGAACAAATGCCGCTTATTTTGGAGCAGTTTCGGCTATGGTTCAGGGATGTGTTTTTATATAAAATGGGCGCCTCTGTAGAATATGGAGGAGAGGCCGGAAGATTTGTGAGAGAGCAAGCCTCCCATTATCAATATGAGGATCTGTCTGTGATATTGAAAGAAATAGAAAAATTCCAGGCAAGACTGAAGGTGAATGTAAATATGGAGCTGTCGATGGAGGTTTTGCTCTTTGCGCTGAAGCCTGGGACAGGACTGCAAAATCCTGGAATTTGACATAGGCAGAGGACTGTGGTAAAATAAACTATTCTTCCTGTCATAATAAAAGGGATATAAAAAAATTTCCGGTATTACTTCAGGAGAGATATCAAGCATATATTTCAGTTTAAAATGGTGCTGTATAGATGGGAGAATCAATGGTCAGAATTATTGGCGTGCGCTTTAAGAGCGTTGGAAAGATTTATTATTTTGATCCTATGGATTTTGACATCCATGTGGGGGATCATGTGGTGGTGGAGACTGCCAGAGGCAAGGAGCTGGGGCGCGTAGTAATAGGAATACGGGAGGTCAGCGAGGATTCTGTTGTTATGCCCTTAAGACCGGTTTCCCGAATGGCAACAGATGAGGATATCCAGATTGATGCTCAGAACAGGATTCGTGAGAAGGAAGCATTTGCAGTCTGTAACGAGAAAATAAAAATGCATGGGCTGGAAATGAAGCTGGTGGAGGTGGAGTATACCTTTGACGGCAGTAAAATCCTGTTTTACTTTACTGCGGATGGAAGGGTGGACTTCAGGGAGCTTGTGAAGGATCTGGCTTTCATTTTTAAGACCCGCATTGAGCTGCGTCAGATTGGAGTCAGAGATGAAACGAAGGCTTTGGGCGGAATAGGTATATGCGGACGGGTTTTGTGCTGTCACAGTTATCTGCCGGAATTTGTTCCTGTGTCAATAAAGATGGCAAAGGAACAAAATCTTCCCCTTAATCCCACAAAGATCTCTGGAATCTGCGGAAGATT
Organism: uncultured Lachnospiraceae bacterium; assembly: GCA_944381475.1. Taxonomy (GTDB): domain Bacteria; phylum Bacillota; class Clostridia; order Lachnospirales; family Lachnospiraceae; genus UBA4292. The sequence continues at coordinate 4,719 of CALWLH010000037.1, forward strand.
GATGTGCTGCCTGAAAAACGAGCAGGAAACCTATGAATGGCTGAACAGCAAATGTCCCAATGTGGGTGATCTGGTTCAGACTAACGACGGCTTTAAGGGCGAGGTCAGCAGTGTAAATGTGCTGCGCCAGCAGGTGAAAGTGATCGTAACGCTTGGAAGGGATGAAAGAGAAGTACGGGAATACCGGGTGGAGGATTTAAAGTTTACCCGGGGAAGAAAATACAGGGATGAAAAACCAGATAACCATGAGATTGCGCAGCTTGAGGCCCTGGAGCAGATGGATGGTCAGAGCAGAGTGCAGGAGGAGGACAGAGGAGGACGACCTGCAAGACAAGGCCGGAGCGGCAAAGGCCAGAGACATCAGGAGGGCAGACAAAGCAGGGATCGTCAGGAGAAAAGAGAAGCCCATAAGAGTCAGGAGCATCGCGAGGGCAGAGCTGGCAATCAGAAAAATCACGAAGTAAAAAACAGGGATGAACGGGGAAGAAGGGAACGCACACAACGCCGCAGCCAGGATTACAGAAATAGCAGACAGGAAGGCTCTTCCAATAATGGTTCTGCATACACAGAGAAAGAATTTATATGATGGAAGTGACAATCAGGGAAACAGAGCGTATTGATGAGTTAAATGGCAGGGGCTACCGCATTATTCAGGATAGAGATGGTTTTTGCTTTGGCTTGGATGCAGTCCTTTTGTCCAGCTTTGCCATCGTTAAAGAAGGGGATCACGTTTTGGATCTGGGTACAGGTACAGGGGTGATCCCCATTCTTTTGGAAGCAAAGACCAAGGGAGCACATTTTACCGGTATCGAACTACAGCAGGATGTGGCGGATATGGCCCGGCGCAGTGTGCAGATGAATAACCTTACCGGCAAGGTGGATATTGTAACGGGGGACTTGTGTAAGGCTGTGGAAATCTTTGGAAAATCCAGCTTTTCTGTCGTTACATCCAATCCTCCTTATATGACATATACAGGAGGTTTGGTGAGTCCTAATGAGAGAAAAGCGATCTCAAGAAGTGAGATCAAGTGCAAGCTTTCCGATGTCATATCCCAGGCTGCGGCGCTCCTGGTTCCAGGAGGAAGATTTTACATGGTTCACCGGCCTTATAGATTGTCGGAGATCATGGTTCTTATGGAAAAAAACGGTCTTGCGGTGCGTTACCTCCGCTTTGTTTACTCCAGTGTTGACAAGGGGGCCAATCTGCTGCTCATAGAGGGAATTCGCGGCGCAAAGCATCAGGCGGTGGTGGAGAAACCCTGTATTATATTTGATAAGCCGGGGGTATACTGCCCTGAAATCACAGATATTTATTTTCATGAAAAACTGATGGAGCATGGAACGGGTTAAAACATCAGTTTAGAGACCGATTGGGAAATAATTGAGTTTGGAAAATTATTTTTGACTGATGAAGCGAGGAAAAAATGCCAGGAAAACTGTATTTATGTGCAACACCCATAGGAAATCTTGAGGATATGACCTTTCGTGCTGTCAGAGTGCTCAAAGAGGTTGATCTGATCGCTGCGGAGGACACAAGAAACAGCATCAGAATTTTAAATCATTTTGAGATCCATACGCCCATGACCAGCTATCATGAATTTAATAAATATGATAAGGGACATTTCCTCGTCCAGCAGATGCTAGAGGGAAAAAATGTGGCTGTTATCACGGATGCGGGAACGCCGGGAATATCCGACCCTGGCTATGAACTGGTTGTGCTATGCAGGGAGGCAGGGATAGAGGTGACCGCTCTGCCCGGATGCGTGGCAGCTATTACAGCACTTACCATCTCCGGTCTGCCTACCAGACGCTTCGTTTTTGAGGGGTTTTTACCTACTGATAAGAAGGAGCAGAAAGAGGCTTTGGAGAGATTAAGGCTGGAAACCAGAACCATTATAATCTATGAAGCGCCTCATAGACTGGTAAAAACATTGGAGCTGTTAAATGAGGAGCTTGGAAATCGAAAGATAAGCATCTGCCGGGAGCTGACAAAAAAGCATGAGCAGGTTTATGCAGCAGATCTTTTGGAGGCTTTGGAATATTACAGGAACCATGAGCCAAGGGGAGAATGCGTCCTTATCCTTTCTGGAGCGGATAATAAGCAGATTAAGCTTGACAGACAGAGAGACTGGCTTACAATGGATATTCATGACCACATGACTCTCTATGAAAAACAGGGTATCGAGAGAAAGGAAGCCATGAAGCTTGTGGCAAGAGACCGGGGCGTCACAAAAAGGCAGGTTTACCAGCAGCTTCTTCAGGAAAAGAGCCATTAATAATAATCAGAGATAGGGAATCTTATTAAAGAATAGCGGGATATAAACAGGGAGAGTCGGTTACACCGATTCTCCCTGAAAATTTAAGTGAAGTCCTGTAAGCTTGATCATACCGGAAAGGCAGTCGGTCTCGTCCAGGTCAAATAGTGAATCGATTTCTATAAGAAGCTTTGCCGCTTCCGGAATTTCCTCCCTTACCAGCTTTAGCAGATGAGGATTTGTAACCTCGCTCTTTGGATTGACATGCGTGTGCATGATGTGCCCCTGAGCCATGGAATAAATGCCGAAGGTTTTGCAGATGCGTTCCAGAGCCTTACGCCGTCTGCGGCTGGGGGCAAAGAGTATCATCTTGTAAAAATACATATCCTTTAATGCCCGATATATGGCAGTGGTGGTGATACCGGGATAGCTTCTATACAAAGGAGAAATTCCAAGAGCTGTCCCAAGATCCTTAGGCACCAATTTGTAAACCGGGTAGTGCAGGGGATCATGTCCCCGTTTGATGAGAAGAAAGCGATCAAATTCCGTTTCCAGCTCAATGTGGTTGAAATGCAGCTCTTTTACCATAAAATTAATATAGGGATGGCATTTGCTGTCCAACAGATAGTGCAGGATAAAGCCCAGGTAGTAGCAGTATTCAGGTGTGTCCTTGCCCTTGTTGTAGATCATCCTGGTTGCAGGAATCAGCCATTGAAGCAGGGACTGGTCATGCATATTGGTACCGGTGGAGTTGATTCTGTTTTTTGAGAACGGGTGATAGAAAAACAATATATCCGGTCCCTGCAGGCCAATTTGATAAAGATTAGGATATTCGTAGATAATTTCCTTCATCTCCTGGGGAAGGTTGTTTAATACGGCTTTTCCAAAAGCTTCGTGAGTGTAAATTGACGGCATAGAATCCTCATTTCCTGGTCAGTCAAAACACCTTTTGACTCCATCATCATATGACTCTATTTTACCCCTATTTTTTAAGATTAGCAAGATTGTAAAGGACAAATTAAAAAAATGTTCAGATATTTTTTTATCTTAACAGAAGACCGGGAGCACACGGCAAAAAAACAAAAAAATAAGGTTGCGGGCTAGGGGTGCAATTGAAATTAAAGAAAAAATGTGTATTTTTAACAGTTCATGAGTAAAAATCACCAAAAAACAATTTGACATTTTGTAGTAAACATACTATAATGCGTCCGAACTGGAAAATAATCCAGTGAAGTGTTTATTTATGTGCGGAAATTCTAGGAGAGAACCGCTGGACAGCCGGGAACAGGAAACCGAAACTTTTTGCAATAAGTGCATCGGCACGGAAAAGAGGGATGGGATGGAGACAGTAAAAGTAAAATTAAACACGATTGAAAAGGTAAAGAAATTTGTAAGTATGCTGGCGAAGCATGACGGATATTTTGATCTTAAATCCGATATGCGCGTTGTGGACGCCAAATCCATCATGGGGATTCTTACCATGAATTTAACAAAGTGTATGGAATTACGCATTATCCAGACAAATGATAATATGGAAGACTTAATGAAAGATTTGAACCCATTCCTGGCTGCATAAATAAACAAAAAGAGAAAGACGCCGTTCGGACTGTTATCGTCCGGGCGGTGTTTTTTTAAAAAGACTTTTATACATACATAAAATACCACAAAACGCTTAAAATACTGCTCGTACAGGAGGTTTTATGAGCAGGGATATAAAGCAGACTGTCATTGAGCTGTTGTTGGGAATATGGATTTGGACTATTGTTCTTCTCATATCGGTTCTTCTGGCTTTAAGATGTCTCCAGGGCTGGGAGATGCGGCATACAAGGGTGCTTTTAGGATTTATTGCCGGAGGAGCACTGGGGAGCTTTATGGCAATGCACATGGCCCGTTCCATAGAAAAAGCGGTAGAGCTGGAAGAGGGAGAGACGCTGGCTCTCATACGTAGAGCATATCTTCTGCGCACGATCATAGTGCTGGTATGCGCAGTGCTTTTGTATTACACAGGCTGGGTCAATATTCCGGCGTTATTTGCGGCTTTGTTTGGATTAAAGATCGCGGCATATTCACAGCCAATCCTTAATCGGATACTTAACAGAAAAAAGAAAAGGCATGATTTTGACACGGATCTATAGTTCATTTGTCAGAGGATCATGGCTTATATTTTGTAGGGGCGTATATGATGCTTGCAGAAAATGAAGCAGATTTTTTTATAGAGCTGCTGTATGAATATCATCTTTTTGGCCACAGTTTCTATCTCACCACCACCCATGCGGCAATGCTGATCCTTTCGTTGGCGCTGATTTTATTCTTTTTAGCCGCAAATATCTCCGTCAGAAAAGCATTAGCCAAAAATATTGCAGAAAAACCCGGCGCCTTTTTAAATGCGGTGGAGCTGATGGTGGAATGGCTGGACCGCATATGGGAAGAGGATTACAGAAACAATGCAAGAGGACGATATAATTATGTTGGGACCCTGTTTATATTTACAGTTGCCTGCAACATTTCCGGTATATTTGGCCTGCGTCCTCCTACAGCAGATTACGGGGTGACCCTTTGTCTGGGAATGATCACCTTTGGACTTATTCATTATCATGGCGTAAAAAAAAGGAGGGGAAGACATTTCACAGGACTGCTGGAGCCCTTTCCTCTGCTGTTTCCTCTCAACCTGATCGGAGAGGCGGCAGTGCCCTTGTCTCTGTCCCTGCGTCTCTTTGGAAATGTGATGTCTGGGACGGTGATGATGGGATTGTGGTATGGCCTGATGCCGCTTTTATTTCAAATAGGCATTCCGGCAGCGCTCTACTGCTATTTTGATTTGTTTTCCGGGGTCATTCAGGCATATGTGCTTTGTATGCTGACGGTGGTATATATTCAGGAGAAGGTTCGCTGAAAACAGAAGGCAGGTTTCAGAATGTATCAGGAATGTGCCGTGAATCAATCTAAATAGACGGCGGAAATGTGACTGCTGTCTAATTGCTATAAGAAGTTTCTATTGAGAAAAAGGAGGATTTTATGTCGGGAGAGGATTTAATTTTGGCTTGCTCCGCCATTGGCGCAGGTTTGGCTTGTATTGCAGGTATTGGACCGGGAATTGGTCAGGGCTATGCGGCCGGTCAGGCTGCTGCCGCAGTGGGAAAAAACCCTGGCGCTAAGGGGACGATAACCTCAACCATGCTTTTAGGACAGGCCGTGGCGGAAACAACAGGTCTCTATGGTCTGGCCATCGCCATCATTCTTTTGTTTGTAAAGCCCCTGCTTTGATTGTGAGGCATAATAAGATGAAGAGTTTAGAAAAGGGACTCTGTGGGGAGGATTTGCTTTGAATGCATATGCAAAAATGCGGACAATGGGTGAGATGGCAGGGGGGCGTATCTTTGGTCTGGATCTGCAGCTTCTGCAGGATGCGCTGATCCTTGGCATCAATATTTTTATCATCTTTATACTGGCGTCTTATCTGCTGTTTAATCCTGTCAGAGCGCTTTTAAAGAGGCGTCAGGAGCAAATTCAGAATGACCTGGAGGGCGCTGCAAGGAGCCGGGAGAAGGCCAAAGCTTTGGCGGCAGAATACGAGGGAAAGCTGGCGCATATCCAGTCAGAGGCGGAAACGGTTCTGGAGGATGCCAGAAGGAGGGCAGGCCGATGTGAGGCACAGATTCTCCAGGAGGCAAGGAATACAGCCCAGGATATCAGAAACCGGGCTGAAAAGGATGCGGCGCTTGAAAGAGAGAAGGCGCTGGAGGATGTGAAGCAGGAGATTATCCGGATAGCAGGTATGATGGCAGGCCAGATCATAGCTGCGCAGATGGACGATAAAATTCAGGATTCACTGGTGAATGAGGTACTGGAACAGATCGGAGCGCACACCTGGGACAGCCGTGGATGATGACAGAGGCGATAGGGAATATCGCAGAACAGATGGGAGCCTGCATATGGAAGAATCGGGGGTAAGAGTCTATGCGGAGGCGTTGACTGCATTGATTCGTGAGAAGGAAGATCATATAGCCAGTATAAAAGCTTTATATGAAAATATCCGGATGCTGAAGTCGATTTTGAAGGAATATCCTGCGTTTCTGGAGCTTTTGGCTCATCCAGGGATAGGGAGGATGGAAAAGGAGGATATCCTTCATGGGGTGTTTGAAGGACGCGTCATGCAGGAGCTTTACGGTCTTTTCAAGGTTCTGGTAAAAAAGGGCCGCATAGAGTGGAGCATACAGATTCTGGATGAAGCCCTCATAAGCTGCGAAAAATACATGAACGTGGGAGAAATCCATGTAGCCAGCGGCTGGGAGCTGAGGCAGGAGCAAAGGGAGAGAATAGAGAAAAGGATCTTGGAGACCACCACATATGCATCGCTTCAAATGCATTATCGTATTGACCCGGAATTAATGGGCGGTGTGGTGATTCGCATAGGGGGTCGTGTGGCAGACGGCAGTGTAAAGCATCGGCTGGAAAATATGACCAGACGGCTGGAAAATATAAACACAGGCGATACCTGCACAGGAAAATAAGTGCAGCTTAGATTAAGAAAGAAGAGGTGTGTTCCCCATGGATTTAAAAACGGATGAGATCAGTGCTGTGATCAGGGAAGAAATCCGGCGATATTCAAGAAAGCTGGATGTCTCCGATAAGGGTACGGTCATTCAGGCGGCTGACGGTATTGCCCGAATCTATGGCCTGAAAAATGCCATGCAGGGAGAGTTGGTGGAATTTGACTGCGGCATACAAGGTATGGTGCTGAACCTGGAAGAAGATCATGTGGGAGTGATTCTGATGGGTGATCCTGAGAAAGTCCGGGAGGGAGACCGGGTAATAACCACGGGACGTGTGGCGGAGGTTCCTGTAGGAGATACCCTGACAGGACGGGTGGTAAACGCACTGGGGCAGCCCATTGACGGTAAGGGTCCGGTTCATACCCGCAGGACGCGCCGTATTGAGCGTGTGGCGCCGGGAGTGATCACCAGAAAATCCGTGTCAGTGCCTTTGCAGACGGGAATCAAGGCCATTGATGCCATGGTGCCCATTGGAAGGGGGCAGAGGGAGCTGATCATCGGAGACCGTCAGACCGGAAAGACCTCTATCGCCATCGACACCATTATCAATCAGAAGGGGCAGGGTGTGCTGTGTATCTATGTGGCCATCGGCCAGAAGTTGTCTACGGTTGTAAATATTGTCAGAACCCTAGAGGATTTTGGAGCTATGGACTACACCACGATTCTAGCTTCTACTGCGGGGGATCCCGCGTCTTTGCAGTATATTGCCCCCTATGCGGGCTGCGCCATGGGGGAAGAGTGGATGGAGCAGGGGCGGGACGTACTGATCATCTATGATGATCTTAGCAGACATGCGGCTGCGTACCGAACCATTTCCCTGCTGCTAAAAAGACCTCCGGGGAGAGAGGCCTATCCGGGAGATGTATTTTATCTGCACGCAAGGCTGCTGGAGCGGGCAGCCAGACTGGCGCCTGAATATGGAGGCGGGTCCCTGACGGCTCTGCCCATTATCGAGACCCAGGCAGGGGATGTTTCTGCTTATATTCCTACCAATGTTATATCCATCACCGATGGCCAGATTTATCTGGAAGCGGATCTGTTTAATGCCGGATTCCGCCCTGCAGTGAATCCGGGCTTGTCCGTATCCCGGGTGGGAGGCTCGGCTCAAACAAGAGCCATGAAAAAAATTGCCGCCCCCATTCGTATGGAGCTTGCTCAGTACCGGGAGCTGGCGGCTTTCTCCCAGTTTGGGTCGGAGCTGGATGCGGATACCAGGAGAAAGCTGGAACAGGGCGAGCGTATCAGGGAGATCTTAAAGCAGCCCAAATACCAGCCCATGCCTGTGGAATATCAGGTGATCATCATTTATGCGGCTGTAAATGGATATCTGCTGGAGGTGGAGGTATCAAGAATTTTGGAATTCCAGGAGGGGTTGTTCGCATTCGTTGACAGGAAGTATCCACAGCTCCCTGAAGAGATCCGTAGGACGGGGGATCTGACGGAGGAGGCGGAGCAGATGCTGAGAACGGCTATCCAGGAGTTTAAGGATCAGAAGCGAGACCCATTGCTTTGAGAATTCTTGAAGTGTTCAGAATGTAGATAAAGGTTTATGTCTGTTTGCAGTCTGGGAAGGACTATTGCGTGAATGGGGTTTTGAAAGGGGGTGTTTTTTGTGGCATCCATGGGAGAGTTAAAGAAACGCAGGGACATGATCAACAGCATCAGTCAGATTACAAAAGCCATGGAGCTGGTGTCCAGGGTGAAGCTCCAGAGGGTGAGACCTCCGGCTGAAAATGTCCAGCCATACTTCGATCTCATGGATGAGATGGTTCGCTTGGCTTTGTCCGGGTCAGAGGATATCATCCACCCCTATTTGACCGGAACGCCTGGGGGAAAAAAGGCGGTGATTCTTATAACCTCCAACCGGGGATTGGCTGGGGGCTATAATTCAAATATTTTGAGGATGGTCTTAAACAGCCGTGCGTTTTCAAAAGAGGACACCATGATCTATCCCATAGGGGCCAAGGGCAGGGAATACATGCTTTTAAGGGGGTATGTGGTGGGACAGGATTTTTCCCATGTAATCAGTGAGCCCGGATATGCGGATGTTAGGAAGATAGCAGACCAGCTGCTTGGTGAATTTGCGGCAGGAGGGCTGTCAGAGATTTACCTGGCATATACCCGTTTTATAAATACCATGGCGCGGGAGCCTGTGCTTACAAGGATACTGCCGGTGGAGAAGCCCCTCCGCAAAGAAGGGGCCGCCAATGAAATCCTTGATTATGAGATGGAACAGGAGGAGACCCTATCCATGCTGGTTCCCAGGTATATCGCGGGCCTTCTGCAGGGCGCCCTTTTACAGTCAGCGGCCAGCGAGCACAGTTCACGTATGCAGGCTATGGAGCAGGCTTCAGATAATGCCCAGGAGATGATGGAGAAGCTGGAAACAGCATATAACCGTGCCCGCCAGAGCGCCATCACCCGGGAGCTGACAGAGATTATCGCAGGAGCGGGGGCATTGGACTGACGAAGGGGACGCTGGTTTGGTATCAGATATATAAAGAGGTAAGGTCATGGGAATTAAAAATGGAAGGGTTGCGCAGGTGATCGGCGCTGTGACGGATATCCGATTTGAGGATACAGATCTGCCAAAGCTCAATGAAGCCATCTGTATTCAAAAGGGAGATGGAGACGCGTTGGTGGTGGAGGTGGCTCAGCATTTGGGCGATGACCTGGTTCGGTGCATTGCCATGGATTCCACGGAAGGGTTAAAAAGAGGCGACTTGGCAGAGGCCACAGGAGGGCCCGTCATGGCGCCTGTGGGGGAGGAAACCCTGGGAAGGATATTTAATGTGCTGGGGGAGGTTATTGACAAGGGAGAGCCGCCTCAGACAAAGGAGCGATGGCCCATACACAGAAAGCCGCCGGCTTTTTCGGAGCAGTCAACCTCCACGGAGGTTCTGGAAACGGGAATCAAGGTGGTTGATCTGCTCTGCCCCTATCAGAAGGGAGGAAAGGTGGGGCTCTTTGGGGGGGCCGGCGTGGGTAAAACGGTTCTGATTCAGGAACTGATCCGCAATATCGCCACAGAGCATGGGGGATATTCTGTGTTTACAGGTGTGGGAGAGCGCACCAGAGAGGGAAATGATTTATACCATGAAATGAAGGAATCCGGGGTTTTGGACAAAACCACCATGGTTTTTGGACAAATGAACGAGCCGCCGGGAGCCAGAATGCGGGTGGCCCTGACAGGGCTTACCATGGCAGAGTATTTTAGGGACAGAGCAGGCAAGGATGTGCTGCTTTTTATTGACAATATTTTTCGCTTTACCCAGGCAGGCTCTGAGGTATCTGCTCTTTTGGGACGTATGCCCTCTGCTGCGGGCTATCAGCCCACCCTTCAGACAGAGATGGGAGCTCTGCAGGAGCGCATCACCTCCACAAAGAAGGGCTCCATCACCTCGGTGCAGGCGGTGTATGTGCCTGCCGATGATCTCACAGATCCGGCGCCGGCCACAACCTTTGCCCATCTGGACGCCACCACGGTGCTGTCCCGGGACATTGTAGAGCAGGGAATTTATCCTGCGGTGGATCCGCTTGCCTCTACCTCCCGCATTTTAGATCCGAAGCTTCTGGGGGAAGAACACTATCAGATAGCCCGGGATGTGCAGGAGATTCTGCAAAGGTATCGGGAGCTGCAGGATTTGATTGCCATTCTTGGAATGGAGGAATTGTCGGAGGAGGATCGGCTGCTGGTTGCCAGAGCCAGAAGGGTGCAGCGGTTTTTATCCCAGCCCTTCTTTGTAGCGGAGCAGTTTACAGGTCTTTCCGGGCGGTATGTTCCGGTTTCTGAGACGGTGCGGGGATTTAAGGAGATCTTGGAGGGAAGATACGATGACATTCCGGAAAGCTGTTTTCTGAATTCCGGCGGTATTGATGACGTGCTGGCCAGGGCAAGAAAAGCAGATCGCTATAAATAAGAGGAAGCTTCTTATATAAATTGTCAGATGAGGGGAAATCACGGAATATGCAGTTAAGGGTTGTATCCTTAGATGGAATTTTTTTTGAAGGGGACGTGGAGATGGTGGAATTTTGCACCACAGAGGGAAACCGGGGGGTGCTGCCGGGTCATATGTCCCAGATGTGTGCGCTGCTTCCCGGAAGGCTGATTATCCGCCGGGAAGGGGAAATCATGGAGGCAGCCCTTTCCGGGGGATTTGCGCTGATTCGGCCGGATCAGATACAGATCATCACGGAAGAAGCAAAACAAAAAACTACAGAAACAAAAGGACAATCGTGATCCCTTCCCCATTGTCTATTCACCTTCTGTATTCCCCCGGCGTGCAGCCGTAGTGCTTCTTAAAGCATTCTGTAAAGTAGCTCTGGGTGGAAAAGCTTAAAGTAAAGGCAATGTCTGCGCAGGAGGCATCGGTGCTTTTCAGCATTGCCGCAGCAGTCTCTAATCTCTTCCTCATAATATACCCCTTTAACGGTTCCCCGGTTTCTTTCTTAAAAAGACCAGAGAGGTAGCTGCGGCTGAGACCTGCCCGGCGGGCCAGGAGTCCCACGCTGAGATTCTCATGCAGGTTGTCGCAGATGTACTCACATACCCGGCGGATAGTCTGGGAGGATATCCCGTTTTTGGCCAGAGCCTTCATGCGTTTTGCGAAGTCTAAAACCATCTCATCGTTCAGATTCATCACCTGCTGCGGAGTTTTGCACTGATCCGCCTGCCGGATATAAATATCTGTAAGTGTGTAGGCTTCCTCCGTGGACATGCCTGCTTTGCAGCAGGCCCTGGAAACCAAAGTGGCGTTTACAACCAGATGATAGATCTGGTTTCTCAAGGGACTGTCTGAGAGCGCGCCTTTTCCTACCGACTCCAATTTTCCATATTTTCTCTGATTCTCCAGAATCTGTTCCACATCCCCCCTGGCTACCATCTCGTAAAACGGCGCTTCCACATCCCCGGCCTGGTGTGTAAAATGGGCTTCTCTCTGGAGATAAAGCTGATAATTCAGCGCGGTGTGCGTGTTCACTGCTTTCTCCTTATCCATAAAAATTTATTTTGAACCCTCCAATGATAATAAAACAAAAGTGAAAAAAATACAACAAAATTGATAGTTAAAGATGTTGGATAATGGTATAATAACGAGGCAAGCGGCACCCGAGCTTGCTCGAGGTGGCATTTGCCGAGTATCACATCGAGCCGATAGGTGAGATGGTATAATGTATCCAAACCGAAGGTACAGGTATCAAATAATGCAAAGTTTGGAATTAAACTTCCAAATCTACCATGATGACGCGGCAAGCGCGTCAGAAAGAGGTAAAAATGAAGAAGGAGGATTTTAGTATGAGAAAAGGCAGAAAAGCATTTCTGGCGGCGATGATGAGCCTTGCCCTTTCGGCGGGCAGCCTGGCAGCACCCTCTGGGCTTTTTGCAGGCTCTGTATACGCTGCAGAACAGAATGAGACGGTTATGCCCTTTCGGGAGTTGACCACAGAAGAGCTGGTGGCAGAGATGGGTATGGGGTGGAATCTGGGAAACACCTTTGACGGACATACGGGTTTTACCCCTAACGAGACCCTGTGGCAGAACGTAACCACCACAAAGGCCTGCATTAAGGCGGTGCACGACCTGGGATTTAACACGGTACGCATCCCTGTAACCTGGGGAAATATGATTGATGACGAGAACAATTATGCCATTGACGAGGCATGGATCAGCAGAATCCAGGACGTGGTGGATTACTGTGTGTCCCAGGATATGTACGCCATCATCAATATTCACCATGACGGTGCAGAGCAGACCGGATGGCTTCGGATCGCCACCGATGACATGGATGCGCTGGAGGAAAAATACGCAGGGGTGTGGAAAACCATTGCGGAGCGCTTTGCAGGGTATGATGAGCATCTGATCTTTGAATCCATGAATGAGGTGCGGGGAAGCGGCATGACCACGGTGGAGGAAAACACCGTCATCAGCAATCTGAATCAAATTTTTGTGGATACGGTGCGGGCAAGCGGCGGAAACAATGACAAGCGTTTTCTGGTGGTTACAGGACAGTATAATTTCATCGTATCTGTTACCCAGGAGAATAATGGCTTCACCTTCCCCACGGACAGCGTGGAGGACAGGATTATCGTCTCCGTCCATGACTACTCTCCCTGGAGCTTCTGCGGAAACGAGAGTACCAGCGGTGCGGAGATGACCTTAAGTCAGCTGGAGGCCAACAGAAATGAGCTCAAGCCCCTGTATGACACCTACACCTCCAAGGGTATTCCCGTGATCGTGGGAGAGTATGGCTGCATTAATAAGGACAATGCCGCGGAGCGGGCCTACTATCTGGAGGGTATGAACCAGATTTTTGAAGAGTTTGGCCTGGTGGGCATTTACTGGGACCAGGGGTGGTATGACCGCTCCCAGTCTCCCGACTACAGTTTTACCCTTGTGGACAGGGAAACGGGGGAAACCATCGACAAGAACGTGACGGACGCCATGGTACGGGGCTTTTTCGCCTCCCAGGGCATGGAATTAAGGGATATCGAGAAAGATGTGGAGGTGACGGAGCTCACATCCATAACCCCGGATGAGGACAGCCTGGAGCTGACAGTTGGGGAGGAGGCCGTCGTCTCTGTTGGCACAGAGCCCGCAGTGACCAACGATGTGGTTCTCTGGAAGACGGAGGATGACAGCGTAGCCACGGTATATAACGGCAAGATCAGGGCAAAGGGCGAGGGAACAACCACCGTCACCGCCTTCTCCCAGAGCGGAAGCGTAAGCGCGGAGATTCAGGTGACAGTAAATGCCGCGGATCTGAAGGAGGCCTCCATCACCCTATCAGAGACTTCCCTGAATTTTACAGAGGGGGACTATACATATCTGAATGCCGGTCTTCAGGGCGCAGACAGTGGGGATTATATCTACTACGCCTCCTCGGAGGAATCTGTGGCAACAGTTTCGCCATTGGGCAAGGTTCTTGCCGTGGGCGAGGGTGAGGCTGTGATCACGGTGAGCAGTGCCAGCGGCCAGTCGGAGACAGTGGAGGTTTTTGTGACGGGTGCGGAGCAGATTCACTCCATTGACCTGGCCATTAATGTGTACTACAACGACAGCAGGCATAATTACTATCAGAACGAGATCTCCACGGATGTGATCACCGTCAGTGAAAACGGCCAGTATACCCTGACCTTTGACTGTGAGCGGGATCTCTCAGCCGCGGCAGGGGAGGCGGGGGTGGATTCCCTGGAGAACCTGACGGCCATCTACATCAAGGACAACCAGGTATCCTTAGGCGCGGCATCCACATCTCCTCTGTTGTCCTGCGACATCACCTATGATAAGGTGGTGGTGGACGGCGTGGAGCTGACCATCACCAAGCCCGGGCCCAAGTCCGCCCTGAAGTCCTCTGGTATCTTTGATACCAATGACCCTATTAACTCCTGGGACGGCTCTGCGGTGGAGGAGGCGTCTGCCAGCGGTCAGGTGGCAAATTTTGTGGATATGGAGGCGCCAAAGACCATCGAGATCACCTTCACCCTGTCAAACATTGTCTACTCCGATGGTGTGAGTGCGGATGAGCTGGCAGAGCTTGAAACGGAGCCGGAGGAGACAACCACGGAGCCGGAGGAGACAGAAAGCCAGGAGGAAGCCTCACAGGAAGAAACCGGAGCTGCAGAACCGGAGGAAACTACAGCAGAGGCAGCAGAAAGCACTGACTCCCAGGAGAATACCCAGGATGGCCAGGACAATGGCGCCATCTGGATCTATGTGGTTATCGGCGTGATAGCTGTTGTGATCCTTGGGGCAGTGGTTGGCATTGTTGTGATTAAGAAGAAGGAAGGGGAGAAGTAGGAAGCTTCTCTTTATAAAATGATAGAACGGGGATATTTGTCTTATGGGCCAATATCCCCGTATTTTTAGCAGGAAATGGTATTCCCTTCTCTTTCAGGCTGATCATGTTCTCCATACAACAGTATCTTATTTGCCTTCCATCGGAGAAAAATTTTTCTCCTTTCATGTATTGGAGGAAAAGAGACAACCCTGTGGTCAAGGACACGGGTCATATCCTCTTTGGCTGCTAAGTGAGCAGAGGTTCAGTCTATCACATAAAAGTGTATTTTGTCACTATACAACCTGTGATTTGTCAAGAGGATATTTACAGTCTGCTTATGAAGACTGTAATTTTTTTGCTAACAAAGTTTAGATTATTTGAGTATTGACAGTTAAGATATGATGTGTTATACTAAGTAATAAAATATAAGGATAAATAATAGTACTGTGAATATCTTCCCGCTGCTTTAAGATAGATTGTTTATATATTATGCGCATAATATCTTTTCTGATCAGAATTGAAAAGGAAAGGAGGATGGTAAAAATTAAGATTTATTATTACTGTAATAAATGGAGCAAATTTTAGAAGGGTATCTATGTGTTTATAGTAATATAAAAAGGAGAAAAATATTATGGTAAATATTAATAAAAAAAATGATTGGTATATGTATAAGCCTATTGATTCTGGCAACTGCTAGTATATGTGCATATGCTGAAAGTGTATATAATATATCCTCCACAGGAGGAAACCTTGGAAAAATATATTATAATCTTTCTGCTGGCAATAAATATTCCAGTCCGGGTGGGGGTAGTATGTATTCAATTACAGCATCGGCTGAGCAGGTAGCAGACAATACAGGCAGTTATAAACCCATTTCCAGTGTAACATTTTATCATACTATATATTTAAGTAGTGGCAGCGTTAATACTGGTTCACGCACAGTTTCCACTACAAAAAATGCTTCATACACATCACAAGGAGTGTATGAAGGGGCGGTTACTAAAGCTTCGGAGAAAGGATGCGTTACCATATCTATAAAATCAGTTTATTATGGTACTTTGACAAGAACTCTAAAAAATAATTAATTATCACGGGTGTCAAAATAACTTTTGGCACCCATGATACATTTTAGGCATATACATGGGGAATATATCTATGAGAAAAAAAATAATAGCAATGTCTGCTTTTCCAATTCTTTTTTTAATTGGCTGTGCCGGAGGGCAGGCAGATGATCGGACTTTGGTGGATTTCAATAATCTACAGGAAACGGATGCTGTGGCATCACAGACAGGCACCTTATCTGCTGAGGTTGATGATTCTGCAGCTTCGAGTGTCGGACAGTCAGAAAATTTGGAAGCAGCGGGATCATCTGCTGCAGAAGAAGGACTGGATGTCTTGCTGGAGGATCTCTCAAATTACAGGGAGATTAGCTATAGTCCCGGATGTTTAATGAATATCCTCAATGAGGAGGGGGATTATCTGCAGTTTGAAAATACTGCCGTGGAGGATGAACTACATGCCATACTGGCACTATATGTAGATCTCCTGGGATTTCAGGGGGAGTCAGAGGCAATAACCTACGGCTTTGCCTATGTAAATGACTTTCCTGCCTCCATCAGGCTGGGAGATATGACAGAGTATTCATATATTGTCAGGTACGATGCAGAGTTAAACCATGAGTTGGAGATAGACATGGATATTGATCCCCAGGTTCTATATGAGGGAATAAATACCCTGGAGTATTATCTGCTCATTTACTATCCTGCATCCGGTGACTATCTGTATAGTGAGATTTCTATGAATTTTAATTCCCTTACCAGCAGGAATGATTCCCAGGATAATCCATTTATCATCCATGAGGATCAGCTTCAGAATAAGCCTGAATATACCGTGATAGAGGAGGGAGAGGCTAACCCATATAAAAATTCAGGCTATATGATCTACCCGGAAAAGTATATTGGTGAATCCCGTTTGTTTAAAAATGCCCAGGGCCCTTATCATATCACACTGAACAACTCCTGCGAGGAGGAGAATAACTGTGTGGCTTTTGTCATGAAGGAGGGCGAACTGCTGGAGCTTTTTGAGGGCCGAGTAGGACTTGCCTACAAAGCAAGCCCCCGGATTGCACAGAGGATTATCGACAGGGATGATGCAGATATGCACATGGAGGATGGATATAACCTTTTTAATACCTTTGTTGTAAACCTTGATGAGGTTTATATTGAGGGTTCTGCAACTTACATTAAGAAATAAGGGGATTTATAGTCATGGCTCTGTCCATGAGGAGATAAGGTTTCTGCGGGATGATTAACATATATGAAATATATTAAAAGAATAAATACAAATAAAAGAATATCTGTTATGATAGTTATATCCATGCTGTTAGTTTTTCTTCTACTATGTTCCTTTGGGAAATTTTCCTCTGTGTCAGACGACTCATCGGGACAGACGAATCTCTTATACGGTACAGGGGATATCCGCACTGTCAGACAAGATCTTTTAGTATCCCCAAATGTCCTGTATGACGATAAATATCTGTACTGGGGAGGGAGTGATGAGAATTATACAAGACAGCTGTTTAGAGTAAGCCTCGATGCGGGAGGGGAGCCTGAGCTGGTATGTCAGAGGATCGGATGCACCCATCAGGATCCGGACTGTATTCTTCAGCCCTTCTTCTCCGATCCGAACTATGGCTTTATCCCCTATGTGCTGGGGGACAGGCTGGTATATGCATCCTCAAACCGGGCAGAAAATAATTTGTCAATCTATGCCATGGATATGCAGGGAAGGGAAAAAACCTGTATTGTAGAATCCGAGCTTTTCTTTATCATGACGGATCCCCTTACCAATAAGGAGATGGAGAGCATATACGGTTTTGACGGCATCAGGCAGATGGATGAGGGCTTTATAGTGATGTCAAAAAACCCCTATCTCGTAATCCTTGACAGTGATTTTAAGGAGTTCAACAGGATATACTGCACAGGATCAAGGGTGGTTTATACGGAAAACGATTTGTTCTGGATGAGCGGGCTGCAGTTTGTGAATTACGACCTGAGAGAGGGGGAGCTACACCGGGATATCCTTGACCTGGGTGAGAGCGCTTCCGGCGAATATTATTGCTGGGATGGCAAGCTCTACTACTATACGGAGGGGTGGCTTACCAGTGTGGATGCTGACAGTCTGGAAAGCGCCAGGGTAATGGAGATAGATTTGTTGGATACGGAATCTACGGTAAATCCTTTCACTGTGGCTGAAGGGTATTTTTTTGCCCTGACAGAGAATGGTGTTTTGGTGTATGACCTTGCAGAAAATACTGGGGCGCAGCTGTTTGAGGAGGTGACTGTGCTCCCCATGGGTATGGTGGATGGAAGGGCATATTTTAATCAGGATGGCAGAATCGTGGTAAAGCAATTATGAGAAAAGAGTTATATAAGCTGTTTTCAAGAAAAGAAAACATTTGTCTGTTGATCTGTTCCCTTTTGCTTCTGGCAGTTTATCTTTTCAGGGTTTATGTGGGAGGTCAGGAATATCAGAAGGAGGTGGGAGCGCTTCGAGAGGCTTTTCAGGGACAAACCTGGAAAGAGTGCGCGGGGGAGCTGGAGGAGATGACACTTAAGCTGGGAGAGGCTGTACTTTCCGAGACGGATGCTGACACTTTAAAGGAGCTTTCCACAAGGCTTGAGGCTTATAGACTGGTACTTGACTATGTGAATAGCCAGAGGGAGCATAAAACGGAACTTATAAACCAGCTGAATATGTATAAGACGATGGCGGGGCAAGAACCATCATATTACCAGAGGGCAGCAAGCCAGGCCTTTGATATGTATAATTATGACACACAGACACATATCTGGGATGGACAGATGCTTATGTACTTTAACAGATATCTAAATTACAGGGTGGTGGATCTGCTTTTTCTGATAACCCTCATACTTGTTTTGTCCAGACTTTTCGTAGGGGAGGAGGAAAGCGGTATGCAGGGGCTTTTGGACGCCACCAAAAGAGGAAGGAGATATCTGTACGGGAAAAAGCTTATCACAGCCTTGGCGGTGATCTTTTTATATGCCCTTATCTTTACGGCCCTTCAGACAGGGATTCTTCTATTCAGAACATCACTGCCCCTTACTTTTCTTCTGGAGCCCGTACAGTGCCTGAGTGAATATGAGTGGTGTCCCTACAGGATGAGGGTGCTGGAACTTTTGGGGATATGTGTGCTGGCACGAACCCTTTCGGGACTATTTGCTGCCGGTATTATCACCCTATTTTCGGTAATCTTTCCAAATATCCTTATCGTCCTTACGGGCAGTATACTTACCTGCGGGCTTATGGCCTTTCACAGCATAAATGCTGCAGCTAATGTGGATACCTGGGGAATGTATCCTGACTGGGGGTGGAATCACATTGGTCTGATAAACGCAGGAAGAATGATGGAGCTGCTGCAAAGCATTCATCAGGTAGACGTTTTTGGATATCCGGTGGATCTTGTATGGCTGATGTGCGCAGTGACAATTGGGGCCATCCTTTGGGTGTTTTTGCTGGCCAGGCTTTTATATATGAAGAACAGCAGGTGATGTGTATGAAGCTGGAATTAAAAAATCTTTCTAAATTTTATGGAAAAGTGAGGGCTCTTGAGGGTGTGGACCTGACTTTGGATAAGGGAATTTATGCTCTTTTAGGTCCCAATGGCGCAGGAAAGACCACTCTTATAAGTATGATAGCAACCCTTATAAGGCCCACTGCAGGAAAGCTCCTCTGGGATGGCAGGGACATCTTTGAGATGGGTGAGGAATACAGAAGTTTTTTAGGATATATGCCCCAGAATATTTCCTACTACAAAGAATTTTCTGCGGAGATGTTTTTGCAGTATATGTGTGAGATGAAGGGATTAAAACCCAGGGAGGGAAGAGGGCGCACAACAGAACTTTTAAAGCTGGTAGCCCTGGAGGATGTGGCAAAGAGAAAGGTGGGAAGCTTTTCAGGGGGCATGAAGCAGAGGCTGGGCATTGCCCAGGCTCTCATCAATGACCCAAAGCTTTTGATTCTTGATGAGCCCACAGCAGGGCTTGACCCCAAGGAGAGGATCCGCTTTAGAAATATCATTCACAGCCTGGGTGAGGATAGGATTATCATCTACTGCACCCACATAGTGCCGGATGTGGAGCATATTGCCGGGCGTGTGCTTTTGTTGCGAAGGGGAAAGCTAATAAAAAATAACGAGATGGGAGAGCTGATCTCACAGATGCAGGGGCTTGTGTGGGAGCTTCCTCTAAAAGAGCAGGTGAGCGAGGAACGTATGGAGGAGCTCGCAATCTCAAACATTACCCAGCACGGGGGAAAGCTGTATATGAGGATCATTTCCGAAGAACAGCCGGATGAGGAGGCTCTTGCCCCGGAGCCCTGTCTTGAGGATGTGTATATGTACTTTTTTAACGAGAGTCAGGGTGAGGGGAAATGAAGGGACTGTTGAGATGGGAGTTTAGAAAGCTGATTATTAACCAGAAGCTTATCTGGCTCATTTTTGCTACCTTGCTGGTCCAGGTTTTGATAGGCCTTTTGTCAAAGCCCCGGCTGTATGTGACCTATAACCTGGAGATTTATAAGGAGCTGACAGCCGAATATGGAGGTGTGTACAGGGAAGAAGTAAAGGAGGAGATCCGGCTTAAGCTGGAGGAGTACGCCATAAAAAAGGAGGAGTATCAGGGTATAGTTACGGGTTATGAGATGTACGGTATGGGAATCCAGGAGGAGTATGAATCCGCCTGCTTTTACCTCACTGAGATAAATATCTACGAGTCCGCTCTTAGGGCGCTCCTTGCAAAAACAGATTATCTGGACAGTGTGAAGGAGCACAGCCCAGTTTTAACCTATGATCTGGAGCTTTCCGACTATCTGGAGCGTTTTGAAATAAACCTTGTGTCAAACGTATTTTGTCTTTTGTTTAGCGTCCTGCTGTTTTTTGAGAGCAGCATAAGCGGCATGGATCAGCTTTTGACTCCTTCTGTCACAGGAAGGAAGAGAATCCGGCTTGCCAAGTGGGTCATAGCCATGGTTTTATGTGTTTTAGCTACTTCTCTCTTCTATTTGTTGGGGTTTTTGTTTGCTGTGACCCGCTGGAATTTTTGCAGTCTGGATATTCCCGCTGTAAGTCTGGAGTATTTTAAACAATGGCCGAAAAATTTAAGTATTTTGGAGGCTTTGGGGGTTCTTTTTTTGTACAGGCAGCTGCAGTCTCTGGCAGCAGTAGCGCTAGTGGGTATATGGAGCCGGTTTTCTAAAAATATAATCGGTGCGGCTGTACTTTTTGGAGTTGTGACTGTGATAATGTATGGGATACTTTAGCTTAGTGATTTTGTGCAGGGGCGTGTAGGGGTTGTGTTGGCGCACCCTTGGTAAAATTATACGAAGGAGCGCCCCTTTTTTTAGAAAAATTGTCAAATTTACCACGTTGACTTTTGGATAAAGATGAGTATAATAAAAGCATAGTCACAAAGCGAAAGCGCTTATGTGTTTATAATATATTAACTTCCTTATCAATGGCGATAATACAGGCAGAAGTCTGTGCTATCACCTTTTTTTATTCTCTGGAAGTTATTACATTGCTTTCCCTTACTTTAAATACCCTTATACGGCAGCCCGTCGGAATCCCCCTCCGGCGGGTTTGCTGTGTTCTGGGTTTTTTAAGTTTATGCTTGCCAAACGCTGGATAATATGTATAATAGATTGTATAAAAATCAGTACAAATATTGGTATGAGGTATTACGAGTGGATTACATCAGGTTAAAGGCTAGGGCAAAGATCAATCTGGCGCTGGATGTGCTGGGAACCCGGCCCAACGGATATCATGATGTGCGGATGATTATGCAGAGCATTGGCATCTATGACAGTCTGGATATGAAAAAAACAGAGAAGCCTGGAATATGGCTGGATTCGAATCGGAGGTTTCTGGCTTCGGCGGAAAATAACCTGGCGTACCGGGCGGCAAAGCTTTTGATGGATGAATTTCAGCTGGACGAGGGAGTGAAGATTTTTCTGTATAAATACATTCCCATATCCGCTGGCTTGGCCGGCGGCAGTACGGATGCGGCGGCGGTGCTTTACGGCATGAACCGGATGTTCAGGCTTGGTCTTACGGATCTGGAGCTGCGGGAAAGGGGGGCAAAGCTGGGAGCGGATGTACCCTTCTGCCTTATGAGGGGAACCGTTCTGGCAGAGGGAGTGGGAGAAATCCTGACGCCTCTGACGCCCTGCCCGGACTGTAAAGTGATTATTGCCAAGCCTGCAGTGAGTGTTTCTACCAGAACCGTGTATGAGGCGCTGGATGAAATACAGATCAGTGCCCACCCGGATATAGATGGTATGATAAGGGCGATAGAGGCAGGGGATCTAAAAAGCGTGGCGTCCCTTATGGGAAATGTGCTGGAGGAGGTAACCATCCCCAGGCATCCGGTGATTAAGGATATCAAGCAGAAGCTGGTGGAGAATGGAGCCATGGGAGCGATGATGAGCGGAAGCGGTCCCACGGTGTTTGGACTTTTTTCCGATGAAGAGAAGGCCGGCCTTGCTTACAGGGCATTACGGGAAAGTCATCTGGCGGCGCAGGTATATTTGACAGATTTGTATCAGGAAAGGAAAAGAAGAATTTCGGGGGTTTTATAAGAAAGGCGGAAAGCAGATGCAGGAAGATAAAATTGAGGAATATTTGAAGATTAACATGAGCTCATATCTGCCGCTGCGGGATATTGTATTTAACACCCTGCGCCAGGCTATTTTAAAAGGTGAGCTGGCGCCGGGAGAGAGGCTGATGGAGGTGAGCTTGGCGCAGAAGCTGGGCGTCAGCAGAACGCCGGTGAGGGAGGCCATCCGGAAGCTGGAGCTGGAGGGGTTGGTGCTGATGATCCCCAGGCGGGGGGCAGAGGTGGCCAGAATCTCCGAGAAAAGTCTCAGGGATGTGCTGGAGGTTAGACGGGGGCTGGAGGATCTGGCAGTGGAGCTGGCTTGTGCCCGGATCACCGAGAGCCAGATAGTGGAGCTGAAAAAGGCGAATGTGAATTTTGAAAACTCCCTGACAAGCAACGATGTAACCGCCATAGCTGAGGCAGACGAGCGTTTTCACGAGATTATTTACAGGGCTACCGGAAACGATAAGCTGGTACAGGTGATCAGCAATATCAAGGAGCAGATGTACCGTTATCGGCTGGAATATATTAAGGACAGCGCGAAGCGCCAGGCTTTAGTGGGTGAACACAAGGAGATTGTGGCGGCATTGGAGCGCAGAAATCTCTTGGAGGCAAAGGAGCGGATGCGCCGGCATATTGAAAATCAGGAAATTACGGTGATCAATAATATCAAAGGCTCAAGCGGATGATACCAGGGCCGAAGATGTTGCGCCCCGGTATCAAAAAGCGGTGGTTATTCAAAAAACCAGTTGAGAAAGGTCAGGTAACGGAAACGGAAAACCGTTTTTGGAGTTTCCTCCTCCTGAAATAGAGACTGGTAGGTTTCCGGCTGCAGATCCTCCTCCAGGGTATCCAGCGCATCGTTTGAAACGGTGACGGTGGAGGCATCTATAAAGCAAAGAGAGGGATAAAGCACGCACCACCAGTTATGTCCCTGGGCCTCTCCGATGCAGACGCGGAGGGCATCGTATTCTCCCGCAGGAAAGGTCAGCGCCCCGTAGGTTTTGACAGGAAAAAAATCTTTGGAGAGGCTGACGGAGACTGGGCTTTCGTCTCCAAGGGCCCGGAGGGTTTCTGCCGCTGTTTCCCCGATGGAGGGCAGGTGTTCTTTGATCAGCGCCATGGCCTCCTCCTTTGTGGAGGCCTCTTCCATAAAGGTGCTGATCTGGGAAAGCACTGCATCCCGCACCAGGAGCTTGTGATTTTGGTCTGTTTCGTTGTCGCTGGCTGCCAGCACATGGAGACGAAGCACGTGTTCGGAAAGATCCTGCTGGATGCGGCGGTTTCTCAGACCCGGGTACAGCTGCAAAAGAAGGAGGGTGCCTATAAAGAGCACCATGAGCGCCCATTTATTTTTTTTCCTTCGGAGAGGAACGGGTTTGGACAGATAAACGTTCCGGGTAAGCTTTTTGTTATGGAAAATCATTGATCACTCCTTATAAATGGTAATCCGGTCAGGCCGGCTTTGGTTTATGTGGAGTTTTTCCATTTTTTGGAAATATATGCCCATTCGGGTAAAAAAAAGAAGGACAGCACAGAGGTGCTTTAGGTAGAGAAGGATATGAAAAAACCAGTAAAGGTACGTATATATGGCATTCAGGAAATTGACGGAGAGAAGCAGGAGCAGGAGGTAATGACCGAGGGACAGTATTATGTTCAGGACGGCAAGCATTTCCTGCTTTACGAGGAGGTTCTGGAGGATAATCAGAAGGTGCGCACCATTCTAAAGGATAGCCAAAAATTTATTGAGGTTGTGAAGAACGGATATCTCTCGGTGAAGATGCGTTTTTTAGAGCAGGGTTCCTTTAACAGCCTGTATGAAACTCCCATGGGAAATGTGAGCCTGCGCACGGTGACAAAGAAAATAAACAGAACCTTCAGTCAGGAAAAGATGTTGTGGGAGCTGCACTATTCTGTTTATATGGATGGGCAGTATATCAGCGAAAATATTCTTGGAATAGATATGGAGTTTGTTTGATATATGGAGATTGAGGTCCAAACTGCCGGTGGCGGCGAAGGTTGGATTCATCAAGCAAAACGAAAGGAAAAGTTCCAGGGACAGGGGTTTTTGGAACAGGTGCAGCCATGGGCAGAAGCCGAAGTCAGGCAATTGTGGTGCGGGGAGACCGGATTCTTATGGTAAAGCATACCATGGAGGGCAGGGATTTTTACTGTCTTCCCGCCGGGGGCATCGAGGCTGGAGAGTCCCCGGAGGATGCGGCCCTCAGGGAGCTTTTTGAGGAGGCCGGTGTACGGGGGCGGATTTTGCAGCGCACAGCCAGCTGCCTGAAGGCCGACCGGGAGAGCGAGGTGCATTCCTTTTGGGTGGAAATACCGGAGAATGCGGTTGCCCTGCCTGGGCTGGATCCGGAGCTGTCTCCTGAGAAGCAGACCATCACCGGGGTTGCCTGGATGCGGCTGGAGGAGCTGAGCCAGCTGGATCAGATTTATTTATGGTGCTCCGGGTTAAAGACCATCCCCGTTTTTTATGAAAAGTTAAACCAGATGAAAAAAAATCAGCAAGCATAATTGTAACATAGAGCAGGGGCTGCCTGTGTGGATTTTACACAGGCAGCCCCATATATAATGGAGGAGAAAATTTATGAAAAAGCTGGACAACGATCTGATGCAAGGCTCGCTGCAAAAGCTGTGCCAGCCGGGAGAGCATTTTCTGTACCCGGTGTACTGCGGGTTTGGAAGTCCCACGAAATTCAGCACCAGCGCCATGAACAATTCATACGGCTTTATTGCCGTCACTAATCAGCGCAGAATTCTGATCACACAGTTTAATGCGCTGGCAGTGAAGCGGGGAGAAGCGGCCCTGCCTCTAAGTCTTTTAAAATCTGTGAAGATCGGAAAGAACCTTTTTGGCCAGTACAGTCTCAAGCTGATTTTCTCCTATCAGGGAAAGGAGGAGCAGGTGCGCTGCACCATCAGCAGAAATGTGTACGGTATGGGGATCAAGAATCAGAGCAGCAATTTGGATGGACTGCTGGGGGTACTAAATAGCCTTGGGAAGGGGTGATTATCAATTCCCGCAGGCCTCATTGATCAGCTTCATCACCGCAGAAATGCCGTTGTTTAAGGGGCTGTTTTCCATGGCCTTCCTGTAGATCTGGCGGTTGTCGAAAACCTCTCTGATGGCGGCAGTGAGGGTTTCGGGGGTCATCTCCTCCTCCTTCAGAACATAGGAGTAGCCCTGCTTTTTAAAGGAGTCCGCGTTTAAAATCTGGTCTCCCCGGCTGACCTTTGCAGACAGAGGAACCAGAATATTGGGTTTGTGCAGCGCCAGAAGCTCGCAGATGGAGTTGGCGCCCGCCCGGGACAGAACGATGTCCGCAGCCGCAAACAGATCCTTTAACTGCTGGCTGATGTATTCAAACTGCGCATAGCCGGGGGTGTCCTTTAAAGCATCATCCAGATTTCCTTTTCCGCAGAGATGAATCACCTGAAAGTCTTTTAAAAGCTCCGGAAGAGCCGCCCGCAGGTTCTGATTGATAATCCGGGAGCCAAGACTCCCCCCCATCATCATCAGAACCGGCTTTTCCGTGGAAAGTCCGGTAAATTTCAGGCCCTCCATGCGGTTTCCAGAAAGAAGCTCCTTACGAATGGGGGAGCCGGTGAGAACCCCCTTGTCCTTTGGCAGGTGCTCTAGGGCTTCCGGAAAGTTTGCGCAGACCTTTCTGGCAGAGGGAATGCAGATTTTGTTTGCGAGGCCGGGACTCATATCCGACTCATGGATGATCACCGGAACCCTGTAATGCTTTGCCGCCAGCACCACCGGCACTGCCACAAAGCCGCCCTTAGAAAAAAGCACATCCGGCTGATAATCCCTGATGAGGCGTTTTGCCTGAGAAAAGCCCTTGACGACCCGAAAAGGGTCTGTAAAGTTTTTTAGATCAAAATAGCGGCGGAATTTTCCCGTGGCGATTCCGTCATAGGGAACCCCCTCTGCCTCCATCAGCCTCCGTTCGATACCCTCATAGGAGCCAATGTAGCGGATCTCATGGCCCGCCTCCCGAAGGGCAGGAAGCAGGGCACTGTTTGGCGTCACATGACCGGCAGTACCTCCGCCGGTCAAAATGATTTTTTTCATAGAAAGCCTCCCTTTACGCAAGAGCCTGCTCAATGGCCTTTGCCAGCTGATCCGGGCAGGAGGTGCCTCTGCCGTTGCAGTTGATTCCCTTTAACCGGCGCACCGCCTCCTTTGCATCCATTCCCTCCACCAGCGCAGCCACGCCCTGGGTGTTTCCGTTGCAGCCCCCCACAAACTGTACATGGGTCAGCTTGCCGTCCTGGATGTCAAAGTTGATTGCTCTGGAACAGGTTCCCTTTGTTGTATATGTATGCATGAAAATGCCTCCTTAGAAATAAGTATTTTTCGCTTAAGAAAGGAAGGTATGGGATCTGTTTGTTCAGTGATATAATCCATTCGGTGTTTCATAAGCGAAATCATGGAGACATCGTACCATATTCCGGGAAAAAAAGCAATGTGGGACGCATCCGGCGCTCCTAAAAAATATGCCGAATCCTACAGGAATTTGACGGCGAGATATGAATTGGAAAAGCAGACAAGCTATGCTATGATGGGGCAAATGCCGGGGTGAATAAGCAGAAGGATGGCTGCAGGCCGAAAAACCCCGGCAATGCCGACAAAGCAATCTGACCTGCAGCAGATGGGGTATATGTTAATTGAATTTTTCAGTAAGAGCATGGCAGTTTATCTGATGGTCCTTGTGAGCATCCTGGGGGTGCTTGGACGGGCCATGGCGGGACGGAGATGCAGGAAGCTTTCACATCAGGCAAAGGATTTGGTGCTGGCAAAGGACCGGGATTTAAAGCAGCTGCGGGTGCGGTTTGAGAGCGCCTACAGGCTAAACCATGGAAAGGTTCAGGCAGAAACACTGGTACATAGTCAGATGTCCCAATATCGTATGCTGGGCGTATCCATGGGCAGACTGGAGTATGGGGACAGGGCGGCTGCCCTTTTGTGTCTGGCGCTGGGTTTTTCTGGCTTTGGGGTGCTGTTTACAGCGGGCCAGAGCATGGAGACCTGTGTAAGGATTTTGTTCTGGAGTCTGGGGCTGGCATCTGCATCGTTGCTGCTGGGAATGATTCTGGGATATCACAGCATAGAGGCTGTTTGCGACCACCTGACGGACTATCTGGAGCATTCTCTGGCTGCAAGGCTTTCTATGGAGCAGGAGCAGCGAAGCACCTCCTCTGTCAGAGCAGGAATGCGGGATGATCTGTTTATGAAGAAGGAGGAGCCGGAGGAGACGGGGCTGGAGCTTTATCAGGAGCCCGCCGCCCAGATTGCCGCCACCATCGAAAAAGAACCCAGGCCCCGGGTGGAACGGGAAACCTCTGGACGGCGCCTGTCAGACAGGGATGAGCAGATTATCGCTGATGTGCTGAAGGAGTATCTGGGAGGAAAGTATTCCTAGAAGGTCAGATGCAGCCAAATCCATTTTAAAAATATGCTGACTGGAGGTTTGTATCTGCGCCAATAACGCTTATATGGGGATGAGCATGGGATACATAAACCATTTTTATGGGAAATTTTAAGGAAAAAGGTTGAAATCATGACTGTTTCTGATATATAATAGTACCGTTTTGGGAGGAAGTTTATAGATCAGAAAGGAGTCATTTATGGCTAAGGTAACGTTTGATTATTCTAAGGCGGGACAGTTCGTGTCTGTCGAGGAGCTTCAGAATATCAGGAAGGCAGCAGAGACAGCAAAGGAAACGCTGGTGGGAAAGACTGGTGCAGGCAGCGATTTTCTGGGATGGATCGACCTCCCGGTAAACTATGACAGAGAGGAATTTGAGCGCATTCAGGCGGCGGCAAAGAAAATCCAGTCGGATTCGGATGTGCTGATTGTGATTGGCATCGGCGGCTCCTATCTGGGGGCCAGAGCGGCTATAGAATTTTTGAGACACAGCTTTTACAATAATCTTCCAAAGGAAGTGAGAAAGACCCCGGAGATCTATTATGCGGGCAACAGTATCAGCGGCACCTATTTAAAGCATCTGACACAGCTTGTGGAGGGTAAAGATTTTTCTGTCAATGTAATCTCAAAGTCCGGCACCACCACGGAGCCGGCCATCGCGTTCCGGGTTTTTAAGGAAATCCTGGAATCCCGTTACGGCAAGAAGGAGGCGGCAAAGAGGATCTACGCCACCACAGACAAAGCCAAGGGCGCATTAAAGAAGCTGGCAACAGAGGAAGGATATGAGACCTTCGTTGTCCCCGATGATGTGGGCGGACGCTACTCCGTGCTCACCGCAGTGGGCCTGCTGCCCATCGCAGTCAGCGGCGCAGATATCACAAAGCTGATGGAGGGCGCCGCCAGCGCCCGGGAAGAGGCGTTAAACGCTCCTTTTGAGGAAAATTCAGCCATGCTCTATGCAGCCGCAAGAAATATCCAGTATTTGAAGGGCAAGTCTATTGAGATTACCTGCAATTATGAGCCCAGCCTTCACTATGTATCCGAGTGGTGGAAGCAGCTCTTTGGCGAAAGCGAGGGCAAGAATAACCGGGGCTTATTCCCCGCTTCCGTGGATCTTACCACGGACCTCCACTCCATGGGCCAGTTTATCCAGGAGGGCTCCCGTCTGATGTTTGAAACCGTCATCTGTGTGGATCAGCCCACCGAAAGCCTTACCATCCAGAAGGAGGAGGTTGACCTGGACGGCTTAAACTACCTTGCAGGTAAGGATATGGATTTTGTAAATAAGAGCGCGATGAATGGAACAATCCTGGCCCATACCGATGGGGATGTGCCCAACTTTATGGTTCATGTACCTGCGCAGAACGAGTTTTACTTGGGCCAGCTCTTCTACATGTATGAGTTTGCCTGCGGCGTCAGCGGGTATATGCTGGGCGTAAATCCCTTCAACCAGCCCGGCGTGGAGAGCTACAAGCGCAATATGTTCGCGCTTCTTGGAAAGCCCGGCTACGAGAATGAGCGGGAGGAGCTTCTGGCCCGGCTGTAAGGAAAAACTGAGACTTTAGGAGATCAAACATTTTTACCCCCTGTGACATCCACAGGGGGATTTTTGTGAGATAAGCCCGGAGGGCGGCCCATCAAAGACCAATCCCAAGTCATGCTTACGCAAAAACTATAGCAGCAAAAGCTTTGGGAAGGCCCGCCGCAGATACTGACGGCCCTGTCGGGGCTGAAAAAGAACGAAAATGGGCTGGTTATCAGCAAATTTGGAAATTTCGTGAAAAATAAATAAAAACGGGCGGTATTTTGGAGAATGAAAATATGTTTTGTCAAGGAAATATGGGTATTTTGCAGGGCTTGTCCCTAGAAATGTACAGTTGTTTCGGTGAAGCAAAGGGCATCCGGCTCAAAGGCAGAGAGGCTGATGCTTTTTGCCCGCTTCATGAGATATTTGTAGCGCATCTGCGCCGCGTTCAGGTCGAAAATGCAGCTGTCAATCAGGCTGGGGTCTACTGCATGCTCAAAATTCTGAAAGGCCTGATCCATGTCCCGCTGCGCAGCCTGGATCTCATACATCAATGACAGCTGTTCCTCCGATTCCTTTTTTTTACAAAAGAACTTTACAAATGGTAAAATCATTTTTATAGATCACTCCTTTTTGAATCCTATTATGCCCCTCTTGGCAGAATCTTATTCTTGACATTTCCAAAAAATGCATTAAAATGTGTGTCACAGAAAAACAATACTTAAAAATCTACCATCACAGCGATATATATACTGATGGGTGTATTTACTGCGGCTCTAAGAGATATAGAGACGATTGAGAGGGGGATTGCTTTGGAGGGCTATATGGGGCTTTTTGATATGGATCCGGAATACCGAGCCTGCCTGATGCGGGGGCTGATGAATAAAGATTTGCCGCCGCTCTCCCTGGTGGAGTTTACGAAGCTGGACAGCATATTGGTGTTTGCCAGGGAAAAGGGGCTGGAGCTGCTTATTATATCCGATCTGGCGCTGACCCGGGAGGTTTTGGAGGCGGATATAAAAGGCATTATTCTGCTGACGGATGTACCGGTTCAGGAGGATGTGCACAGATCAGAGGATAGGCTTCTGGGATGCATCTTCAAATATCAGCCGGTTGGACAGATTGCGCAGGAGCTTTTATCTCAGTACAGGCAGGCGTCCTTTGCCGCACCAGTACTTGGGCGTTGTCCGCAGGTGCTTCAGACCAGCGTTTATGGGATTTATTCCCCTGTAAAGCGGTGCCTGAAAAGTTCTTTCTCTATCGCATTGGCACAGATTATGGGGGAGCGCAGGCCCACGCTTCTCGTAAGCTTCGAGGAGTATTCCGCATTGCCTGCCATGCTGGATATTCTGGAGGCGCCCTCTGCGCCCAATCTCTCAGACGCCCTCTATTATTATCTGCAGAATACGCTTTCGGAGCATCAGTCGGAACTCATCGCCGCGTCTCACAGCTTTGATTTTATCTCTCCTGTCAAAAATCCTGATGATCTGGAGGGGCTGGCACCGGAGGATGTGATAGGCTTCATCCAATATTTTGTCCGGGAATGCCGCTACAGCTGTTTGGTGATTGACTTTGGAGATAGAATTTCCGGAATAAACAGGATCCTGCCCTGCTGCAGCAGGGTGTTCATGCCGGTTAAGGCGGACTGGATTTCCGAGAAAAAAAAGAAGCAGTATTTAGACTATGTAGGCCGGACGAATCCAGAGCTTCTTACCAAGCTTCAGGAGGTGCATCCCCCCTATCACCACATTGGCAGAGAGAGCAGGGGACAGTGGGGGAAATTTGACGGGCTGGTGTCCGGAGAATTTTACGACTATGTCCGCCAATGCCTGTAGGAGATGAAAGAGGTAAATATGAACAGAAAGAAGCTGGCACTGGAGATCAGAGCGCAGGTACTGCTGCTTTTGGGTCATGAGGAGGAGATGTCCGATGAGGCGGTTTTAAGGGTGATTGAGGGATGTATCAGGGATAGAACGGTGGGGATGTATCTGTCGATACAGGATCGGGGGCAGCTTAAAAGATATATCTTCGATTCCATCCGCAGACTGGATATTCTAAGCGCCTGCCTGGAGGATGAGGAGATTACAGAGATTATGGTCAACGGTCCCGAAAGAATTTTTGTGGAGAAGGGCGGTGTGCTGGTGCGTTATCCAGAGCATTTTTTAGAACCGAGGCTTTTAGACAATCTGATTCAGCAGATCGTGTCGCGGGTCAATCGTCAGATTAACGAGGCGGAGCCCATTGTGGATGCCCGCCTGGAAGACGGTTCCCGGGTAAATATCGTGCTAAAGCCCATTGCTCTGGAGGGGCCGGTGATGACCATCCGCAAGTTTTCAAGAAAGCGCATGAGTATGGAAAGCCTGATCGAAAGCGGAAGCATCTCGAGGGAGGCGGCCATGTATCTGAAAATCCTGGTAGAAGCCCGTTACAATATATTTATCAGCGGCGGTACAGGATCTGGAAAGACCACGCTCCTAAATTGTCTTTCAGAATACATTGACCAAAATCAGCGCGTGATCACCGTGGAGGATTCCGCTGAGCTGCAGCTGCAAGGCATTGAAAATCTGGTACGGCTGGAAACCAGAAACGCAGGCTCCGAGGGCGTCAGGCCCATTACCATCCGGGAACTAATCCGCAGCGCCCTGCGGATGCGGCCCGACCGGCTGATTGTGGGGGAGGTTCGGGGAGGAGAGGCCCTGGATATGCTTCAGGCCATGAATACCGGACACGATGGCTCCCTGTCCACAGGTCATGCCAACTCTCCGGCAGATATGCTAAGACGTCTGGAAACCATGGTGCTGATGGCGGTGGATATCCCGCTTTCTGCCGTCAGGGGACAGATATCTTCCGCACTAGACATTCTGATCCAGATTGGCAGGCTTCGGGATGGCAGCAGGCGGGTTCTTTCGATCCAGGAGGTGGATCCCCTGGAGCAGGGGGAGATTCCTCTTCACACACTGTTTATTTTTGAAGAAAGGGGGGAGCAGAATGGCAAAGTTATCGGGGAGCTATGTTTCACGGGGGAGCCCCTCCATTTTCAGGAAAAGCTCAGACGGGCGGGAAAAAGCCTTCAAGCAGGGGCGGGGAGACTGGATTAGCCTGCTGATGGCCCTTGGCGTCGCAGTGGCTTTGGCATGGCTGTTTTACAGGGATGTCCGGGCAGTCTGTCTGACTTTGCCGGCAGGGGTGGTGTTCTATCTGGAGCAGAGCAAAAAAAGGCGCCTGGTATGTATACAGGAGCGGCGCAGTCAGTGCAAGGATGCTCTTTTGGCGGTTTCCTCCGCCCTCTCGGCGGGATATGCCCTGGAGAATGCCCTGCCCCAGGCTGGGAAAGCGGTGGGCAGAATCTGGGGAGAGGAGCACCTCTTTGTTCAGGAATGGAACAGGATGGAAAGAGGTATAAAGCTCCATATCCCGGCAGAGCAGCTGCTGGCCGATTTTGCCCTTCGCCTGGAGCTTCCTGAGATGGAACAGCTGGCTGGGCTTTTGGCTGTGGCCAGGCGCAGCGGCGGAGGGCTGGGAGCTCTTATGAAAACCACCGCCGCCCAGATGGAGGAGCGGATTCGGGTGGAGGGGGAGATCAGGACCCATCTGACAGAGAAGCGAACGGAGCTTTCCATCATGCTTTTGATGCCTCCGGGAATACTGCTGTATCTACAGATATTCTCCTATGGAATCATCGCGGCGCTCTATGAAACGCTGTGGGGTCATATCTTTATGACCATTTGTCTTGTGATATATGGCCTTGGGTGGTGGCTGGGCATGAGAATCCTGGATATCCGCATGTGAGAAGGAAAGGTGGATTCCATGTCCGTCCTGGCAGCGGTAAGAGGTGGTTTTAAGAGGGGAGGCACAATGAAGATTTTTATAATATTGGGTTTTTTGACAGTGGTTTTTGGCTGTTTTACATTTTTTCCCCCTGTGTTTGAAAAGGTATTTCGCTTCTGGTATGGGCGCAAGGGACCCCAGCTGCGGGAAAAATACCGTTCCATAGAGGTGCGAAGCAGCCCGGAGAACACAATGCGCCGTGAGTTGTATGCAAGGCTTCGCATGATGTGGCTGCTGTTGTTTATAGGATTTCTGGCGGGTCTGCTCTTTTCGCTCTTTGACGGCGGGGGTGAAATTCTGGAAGCTCTTGAGCGGCCCACCTTCGGGGAGGGAGAGTCAAGGGTGGAGCTGATAGCGGAGCATGGGGGGCAGAGTGATTTGGTACAGCTGACAATCAGGGAACAAAGTCCTGCGTCCGAGGAGCTGGAGCGCTTTTTTGCGTCTGCCAGCGAGGCGGCGCTGAAACAGGTTCTGGGTGATAATGAGGATTTTTCCCATGTCACCAGGAAGCTGAATCTGATCACCGGTATGGATGGGGGAATTGAAATCAAATGGCAGGTTTCTGACCCTGGGGTGATCAGTGTATCGGGAGTGATCGGTGAGAATATTCCAATGGAAGGAGCTGGGGTGGAGATTGTCATGAATATGACATACGGGGGTTTTTCAAGAAGCTTCAAAATCCCCGTAACAGTCTGGCCAGACGAAAACGCTGAGGATGGGAGGTCTGCGCTGACGGCATACATCAATGACGCCATTGCAGAAGACCCGGAGGCGCCCCAGGCTGCGCTTCCAAAGGAATACAAGGACAGTGCGCTGATCTTGCGCCGGAAGGAACACACCACCGGACAAAATCTGGCGCTGCTCTTTCTCATCGCTGCACTTCTGATGGCGATTCGGGCAGGGAGCAGGCTAGAGGAAGCCTTTGCGAAGCGGAACCGAAGTCTTGAAGAAGATTATCCGGATATTGTTTCCAGGCTGGCCATTCTGTTTTCTGCTGGTCTGACCATACCCGCGGCATGGGAACGTCTTGCGGCGGACTATGAGCGGGAGCTGACTAAGAACAAAAGCATACGCTATGGCTACGAGGAGCTGAGGTTAACAGCGCTGGAGCTGGCAAACACAGGGTATTCTGATAGGGTATTTTACGATTTTGGAAAACGCTGCGGCAGCGGCCGCTATATGAGGCTGGCGGATATTTTGGATCAGAACATGAGAAAGGGCACTATGCAGCTGACTGTTTTTATGGAACAGGAGGCGGCACAGGCCTTTGAGCTGCGGAAACTGCAGGCGGCAAAGACCGGAGAGGAGGCGGGAGCAAAGCTTCTGCTTCCCATGATGATGATGTTTGGGCTGGTTATTGCCATGGTGGTCGTTCCGGCCTGGAGCGGCATGAAATTATAGGAGGGGCTTATGGAAAGAAGCGAATTGAAAAAGAAGGAATCCTTTGCAACGCGGAATGAGACACAGGTCTGGAAAAAAGAACGCGTTCTTGACGAAGGGGGGATGTCAACGGTGGAGATCATCCTCATCCTGGTGGTGCTGATCGCTTTGGTGGTCATTTTCAGGGATCAGATCACAGCACTGGTAAACAACATATTTGCCAGCATTAACAGAAGTGCTGCGGGTATTTACTGACTCATAGATGAATGGGCGCAGGACAAAGCTTATTTTAATGCAGTTATTCTTTGGGTGTATAAAGCCCAGTGGGGGCTATATGTGTGAAGGGGGAGCTATGGGAGGCAGGACGCAGTTAAAAGCAGCAAATTCTTTGCAGGGCTCCATCACGGTGTACTGCTCCCTTGTGCTTCTTCTCATGGCTGCGCTGATCGGCAGCCTTCTGGAAAGCGCGCACCTGGCAGGTGTAGGGGTAAGGGCGGTTCAGGTGATGGCCACAGGGCTGGACAGTCTCTTTTCCATGTATGACCAGGGGCTTTATGAGCAGTATGGTCTGCTGTTTTTAAACGAAGAGCTTCTAAGTCTTTCTCTGGAAGAGCAGCTGGAGGAGTTTGTGTTTCAAAACGCGGATTTGAACCAGGGGTTTTCTGTCAGGACACCTCAGTTTCTGGCTTTTTGTCCGGAGGAGGTCTGTATTGACGCGCTTTACTATGCGGTGGATGACGAAGGGATTTTTCTGGAGAGGCAGGTGCTGGAACTGATGAAGTATCAGGAAACAGCTTCTCTGCTGGGGCAGCTTCAATCCTATCTGGCGCAGATTGCCAACGGGGATCAGGCTTACAGCTATGTGGTGGAGCAAAACGGGGATTATGAGGAGACGGACTGGGGGGAATTGGCTGGATTGGAAGAGGACGCCGGCCAAACAGGGGGAGAAACTCTGCCACCCTCTGGGGAAGGGGAGACCTCTGAGATTACACAGGAGGATATTGACGCCTCTCTGGAGGGCAGCATCATTACCCAGGTTCAAGGGTTGCTGACAGATACGCTACTCAGTCTGTTTGTGGATGATATGTCCGCGGTTTCGGAAAAGAGCAGAAGGGAGGAGGTTTCCTTTGGAGTATCTCATAATATTGCAGTTGATGGCGGGCTGATGGAGGATTTGGGAAGATCGGTGCTGTACAACGAATATCTGATGCAGTACATGGGGAGCTTTCTTCACCCCTCGGGGGGAGCTGGGCTGGACTATGAGCTGGAGTACATTCTTGGAGGAGCGCAGAGTGATAAGGAAAATCTGCTGACGGTTTTTACGCGGCTTCTCTTTACAAGAATGGGCTTGAACATTATTTTTCTGTTGGCAAACCACAGCCACAGCCAGGAGGCGGAGCTTATGGCCGGAACTCTGGTGGGTTGGACAGGAATTGTACCACTGGTGAAGGCGGTAAAGCTTCTGCTGATAGCAGTCTGGGCCTTTGCGGAAAGTATTCTTGATGTGAGAGCGCTGCTTTGCGGAAAAAAGGTTGCCTTTTTTAAAAGCGGCAGTACATGGAATACCAGCATTTCCGACTGTGTTGCCCGGGTGGCGGCTGGAGACAGGGCGGAAGCGAGCAGCAGTGGGATTGGGTACGAGATATATCTGCGAATATTTTTACTTTCGCAGAATATGCAGGAAAAATGTCTGCGCACCATGAACCTGATCCAATGGAATTTGAAGGAAAGGGGGCAGGGCTTTTCCTTTTCCAGCTGCGTTTATGGTATGGAGGTAACGATGAGGTACAGCGCAAAGCCTGTATTTGTCAGTATGTACGCAGGCGTGTACAGAGGAGAGGAAAGCTTTGGGGGCAGCGTTGGCTGGTCCCAGACATATTAAACCAGAGAATCCTTTGGCTGCACGAAGAACAGGAATTATTTAGAGAAAGGGGAGTGGGGAAGAAATGTCTGTCTGTTCCGTACCGGTTTTCAAAGAAGATTGTCATAATTTATTATTTTGCAGTTCTGATCAACGCCTCGGACAGAAGGCTGCAATGTTCTATCAATCCTATTATGGTCATATATATGCCTCCATCCAAACACAGTCCGGTTTATCCACTGGAAGCAGGACAGGCATTTCTTCCCGGCGCCCTTTTGTACGGAGGGAAGCATAACCGTTGAGGCCGCGTTGGTGCTTCCCCTGTTCTTTTTGGTTCTGGCAGGCTTCCTGTTTTATTTTCAGCTGATGACCCTGCAGCTTAGGCTTGCCAGCGGCCTGGAACAGACTGGACAGCAGATCGCAAAGGTTTATCATCTGGATAACGTTATTCCGGACATTTTTTTCGGCAAAGAGTCGGGGGATGAGGAGGGTATCGGCCAAAAGATAAAGGAATATGGCGGTGAGCTGGTGGTTTTTGGGCTTACCGGAGTCTTCCTGAAGAATGCGCTTTTGGAGTATGCCGGTGAGGACTTTTTGGATGAGAGCTGTATAAAGAACGGAAGCGACGGAATGATCTGCTTCGTACTGGCGGAGGAACAGACGCTGGAGCTTCGGGTGACATATCAGGTGACCATTCCATTTCTGCCGGGGGAGTATATTACAATCCCCGTGACCCAGAGAGTTGTCCGGCGAATGTGGGTTGGAGTGGCTGCGGAGCCGGAGGCGGATAATTTGGAGGAGCCGGAGGCGGAGGAGGCGCAGGTTACAGTTTATGTGACCCGGTACGGCACCGTATATCATCTGTACAGGAGCTGCAGCGCCTTAAAGCGCAGTATTCGTTCCTGCGGATATGCCTCCATCGGTCAGCAGAGAAATAATCAGGGGGCCTGCTACGAACCCTGCAGCCAGTGTATCCGGGGGAATGCCAATGCCATTGTCTATGTGACCTTGGACGGAAGGCGTTATCACAACAGTATCAGCTGTCAGGCTCTGCAACGGTATATAGAGGAAATTCCGGTCGAGGAAGCGGGGGATAAGAGGCTGTGCAGCTATTGCAGAAAACGACAGGAGGAGGAACATGGAGCTTTGGAGTGAGGGGGCGCTGGTGCTGTTTCTTGCAGGCAGCCTTGGACAGGATATAAAAAAACAAAGAATATCTCTTTGGTGGTTTTGCTTAAACGGGCTGGCAGCGGCTCTTCTGGCATACTTCTCAGAAACAGATTTCATATCTTTGCTTACAGGACTTTTGCCGGGAATCATCCTGTTTTTGGCTGCTGCCGCCACAAAGGAACGGATAGGAAAGGGGGACGCGGGAATGGTGATGCTTCTGGGAATGTATCTAGGACTGTGGGCGTGTCTGGCGGTGCTGATTATGAGCTGTACTCTTTTGGCTGCTGCAGGTGTCTGTATGTTGCTCCGGCACCGTGTTAGTCTGAAAAGGCATCTGATCTTTTCCCCCTTCCTGTGTGCCGGGTATATACTCTGGCGGATGCTGTCTTTAGCACAGGAGTTTGCATGAGGGGGAAAAGGGGCAGCATCACTGTGGAGGCCAGCATTGTGATGACGGCTGCTCTGTTTATGACGATCTTCCTGTTTTTCATGGCTGCTTATTTCCATGATATGCACAGGCTTCAGGCATTGTTCACCCGCCAGGTATGGGAGCTTCGGGCAGATATAATCCGTCATCAGAAGGAGACGGGAAAAATAGACTGGGAGCAGTGGATGGAGGAACCCCTTTTTTGGAGACTATCATCCGGCTTTGAAGAGGAGGAGCTGGCATTTGCCCGGGCCCTGGAGGAGGCGTGCAGGATGTGGTTTGGAAATGCATGCAGCTTCTCCGTGGAGCTTTCCGCACAGGGGGCAGCCATCGCCTATGAGGGCTTCTATCATTTTCCGCTGCAGACAGGCTTTGACAGTGACGCAGGGATATATTACCAGGGCAGCGCAGAGCTGTCCGGCACGGAGCCGGAGGAGTGGATTCGGTTTATCGGAGGTATTGTAAGAGGATTTGGCGGAGAGGAGCAGGAAGATGGAGATTGAGCTTATTCGGAATCAGAACAGAAACTATGTGAGCATCCGGCTGCAGGAAGGACAGTTTTATGCCCATGAGCGCAGTATGCTGGCCTACAACCAGATACCGGGCTTCTTACCCGTGAATATAAGATATGTGGATGAGCTGGTGCATGTAGAATACAGTCTTTTGGGCATGCAGTCTTTATCAGCATATTTTGTACACCGGCGCTTTAGTGAGGAGCAGATCATTTGGCTGGTCCGGTCTTTGTTTGACGTCCAGACACAGCTTTTAGAGTACATGCTGTCGCCGGACGGGCTTATTTTGGACCCGGATTATGTGTTTTTGGACGCGGATGAAATGCGGATGCGCTTTTGTTATCGCCCGGGAGAGCGGGGAACTGTGGAGAAAAATGTACAGTCCCTGCTTCAATACATACTGGATCACGTGGATTTTAATGACCAGAGGGCGGTGACGCTGGCTTATGGACTGTATCATCTGGAGCATGGGGGAGGAGATGTCTTAAATACGTTGAAGGGCTATATAGAGAAAAGAACAGGGAGCATTTTGGGTCAAGGGGGCTTTGACAAAAACTCCGGGGAGGAGCAAGAGGAAGAGGATGAAATTGCGGGAGGGAAGGACTGCTCCAGAGAGGAAGGATGTTCAATATCATCCCGCCAGGGCCTGCTCCGCCGTTTCTTTCGTCGGAAAAGCAAAAGGGAGCTGCTTTTGGCGGATAAAGCATATATTCATGGACAATAGACATTGGAGTTGGGGAAAGCTTGCCTTCTGCTATGCAGAGGGCGAGTTTTTTGTTGATTTTCTTTCTGTTTCGTTATACACTAAGGATGAAAGGCTTTACTGACCCGCAGACCTTATGAAAATAAATCTGCTGGCGCAGATATTTGAAGATAGAAGCAGGTAGGATATAATGTTAGATAAATTGTCGGGAGTTTTTACTCTGAGGGGTTATATGAAGATACTCACCACCCGGCCGGAGGCACAGATTGTGCTGAAGATCACGGCGGAGGGGATTCGGTTTTTATGTCTGATCGATGATACCGAGAATGTACTGACTCCCGGGGCAGTGTCCCGGCTTTTGGAAAGTGCCCGGCA
Organism: uncultured Lachnospiraceae bacterium; assembly: GCA_944381475.1. GTDB lineage: Bacteria > Bacillota > Clostridia > Lachnospirales > Lachnospiraceae > UBA4292. The sequence goes on from CALWLH010000037.1 coordinate 44,212, forward strand.
GTATATACAGGGGAACGAAAAGCTTTCCCATTATGCCGGAGAGATGAAGGGACTAGCCCTGATTATTACTAATGACCCTGCCCATACCAGATCCCTTTTGTCAGAGGGGGATACCTTCTGGCTGATTCATCAGCCCGCCAGACGACTGATGATCTATGACGACCAGCCGGGAGAATTCGGAGATGCTCGCAGCTGTGTGGAGGAATATCTGAACCAGAATGCGCTCCGGATGATGCTGGCCTCCGCAAAGGAGCTGTTCAGCCCGGTGAATATAGGTCTGATTGTGGTGAACATCCTGATATTCGTTCTGATGGAGATCTTTGGTTCCACAGAGGACGCGGGTTATATGATCAATCATGGGGCGTTGTCGGTACATGAAGTGCTGCAGGAAAAGGAATATTTCAGGCTCATCACCAGCGCCTTTCTCCATTTTGGAACCGCCCATCTTCTCTACAACATGATCTCTCTTTTGTATCTGGGGAAGCCTCTGGAGCATGTGCTGGGCAGCACCCGGTACTTGATATTTTATCTGATCTGCGCGGTGGGAGCCAGCTGCGCAAGTCTTGGCTGGCATAGTCTTCATAATGAGATTTATACCGTCTCCGCAGGAGCCTCTGGAGCCATTTGCGGCGTGGCAGGAGGGCTTGCTTATGTGATGCTCAGAAACAGAAAGAAAAACAAGTACTTTAATTTTGTCAGATGGGCCATCTTTGTGGCCCTGGTGGCGGGACAGGGCATCGGCTCGGAGGGCATCGACAATGCCGCGCATATCGGGGGCATGATCATCGGATTTTTGCTTGCGATGCTGATGCACCGTATTTAAAATCCCCTTTAGTATAGCCATTACTAGATACGCAGGCTCTGTGAAGGAGCTTACATATAGAAATATTGAAGAGAAAAAAATTGAAAGGAAAGGATAGCCGCGGATTTTTTTCGCGGCAGGTGAACACATGGCAGACTGTATTTTTTGTATGATTGCAAAGGGAGAGATTCCCTCCACAACCGTCTATGAGGACGAGACCTTTAAGGCGGTCTTTGATATCAGCCCTGCAAATAAGGGCCATCTTCTGATCTTACCAAAAGCCCATGCGGCAAATGTATGTGAGCTTCCGGAAGAGATGGCGGCAAAGGTGCTGCCTTTAGCCGCAAAGCTGGGAGAAGCCCTGAAAAAGGCCCTGGGGGCGGAGGGCTTTAATCTGGTTGTAAATACCGGGGAGGCCGCAGGACAGACGGTGATGCATTTTCATATGCATGTGATTCCCAGATATAAGGGCGATTCCCCCATGGTAACATGGAAGCCGGGCGCCTATGAGGATGGTGAGGCCGCCAAGGTGGCGGAGAAGATCGTTGAGGCACTGAGGGCATGATCAGGAATATTATTTTTGATGTGGGTCAGGTTCTGGTGGATTTTCGATGGCAGGGCTATATGAGAGATCTGGGATTTTCCGAGGAAACAATCAGAATTCTAGGTGAAAAAATCGTTATGGCCCCCATATGGGGAGAGCTGGATCTGGGGCTGCGCCCGGAGGAGGAGATCGTGGCGGATATGATTCGTCTCCTTCCGGAATATGAGGCTGAGATCAGAGCGTTTCTGGATGATCCGGCGGATGTGGTGCGGCCCTTTCCCAAAACCAGACAGTGGCTTTCGGGTTTGAAAAAGCGGGGATATAAGATCTATCTGCTGTCCAATTATCCCAGGAGGCTCTTTTCCCTCCATGAGCGCGCCAGCTTCAACTTTATGGATCTCATTGATGGGAAGGTGGTTTCTGCGTTTGAGAATCTGGTAAAACCACAAAGGGAAATCTATGAGCTGCTTTTGAACCGGTATGAACTGCAGGCCGGGGCGTGCGTGTTCTTAGACGACCGTCCTGTGAATCTGGAGGCGGCGGAGGGTCTTGGCATCAAAACCATTCATGTGACGGACCAGGAGCGGGCCATTGAATGTCTGGAAGAACTTTTACAAAATGAAAAATGCAAATAAAATCTGTAAAACAGAAAAAAACTCGGAAAAAACACTTGCATTATCGAAAAAAATGTAGTATGCTTCTTTTCGTTAAGAGAATTTGTGACAAGGGTGTCAGGCATAAGCTTTGACGCCCTTTTTTCTTTTTAAAAATTCTCTTGGAAATCTTTGCAAATACCGCTTTTCAGAATCGAAGGTTTCTGCTATACTATGGAGCGGTGACAGCGACCTGAAACTTAATTTTGTTAAGTGTATGAGCAGGGGTATCAAAAAAGAAGGAGAGGTTCCCGTATGAGTACTACAAATGTAGCAGACATTTTTGGCACGAACGTGTTCAACGACACGGTGATGAGAGAGCGTCTTCCCAAGCAGGTTTACAAGGAGCTGCGGAAGACCATTGATGAGGGTAAGGAGCTTGACCCCATGGTAGCAGAGGTTGTAGCCAATGCCATGAAGGACTGGGCTATCGAGAAGGGCGCTACCCATTACACCCACTGGTTCCAGCCGCTGACCGGCACCACCGCTGAAAAGCACGATGCTTTCGTATCCGCGCCCAATGCACAGGGCAAGGTTCTGATGGAGTTTTCCGGTAAGGAGCTGATTAAGGGCGAGCCGGACGCATCCTCATTCCCCTCCGGCGGTCTCCGCGCCACATTTGAGGCGAGAGGCTATACAGCATGGGACTGCACCTCTCCCGCGTTTGTAAAGGAGGACGCTACAGGGGCTATTCTTTGCATCCCTACAGCATTCTGCTCCTACACAGGCGAGGCCCTGGATAAAAAGACCCCGCTGCTTCGCTCCATGGAGGCTGTAAGCAACCAGGCTCTTCGTATCCTAAGACTATTTGGAAATACCACATCCAAGAAGGTTTCCGCTTCCGTAGGTCCCGAGCAGGAGTATTTCATCATCGACCATGAGAAGTACTTACAGAGAGAGGATCTGATCTTCACGGGCCGTACCCTTTTCGGCGCTATGCCTCCCAAGGGTCAGGAGCTGGAGGATCACTACTTCGGTAAGATTCGCGAGAGAATCGGAAGCTTTATGAAGGATGTGAATATTGAGCTGTGGAAGCTTGGCGTATCTGCTAAGACACAGCACAACGAGGTTGCCCCTGCGCAGCATGAGCTGGCTCCCGTTTATGCCGTTGCCAATATCGCGGTTGACCACAACCAGCTGGTTATGGAAACCTTAAAGAAGGTTGCAGAGCGCCACGGCCTGGAATGCCTGCTGCACGAAAAACCCTTTGCAGGCGTAAACGGTTCTGGTAAGCACAACAACTGGTCCCTGACTACAGATGACGGCATCAACCTGCTGGATCCGGGCGTAACACCCCATGAGAATATTCAGTTCCTGCTGGTACTGGCCTGCATCTTAAGCGCAGTTGATAAGCACGCGGACCTGCTCCGGGAATCCGCAGCGGATGTGGGCAACGACCACAGACTGGGCGCTAATGAAGCACCGCCCGCCATTATCTCTGTATTCCTCGGGGAGCAGCTGGAGGATGTTGTTGAGCAGCTCATCAGCACAGGCGAGGCAACAAAGTCCAAGACTGGCGGCGTATTAAAGACGGGTGTAAGCACCTTGCCGGATTTGGTAAAGGATGCAACGGACCGTAACAGAACATCACCCTTTGCTTTTACCGGCAACAAGTTTGAGTTCCGTATGGTCGGCTCCAACGACTCCATTTCTGAACCCAACACCGTATTAAATGCCATCGTCGCAGAGGCCTTCAGCGACGCAGCGGATATTCTGGAGAAGGCGGAGGATTTCCCTCTTGCAGTACATGATCTGATTAAGGAGCTGCTTACCAAGCATCAGCGGATTATCTTCAACGGCAACGGCTATTCCGATGCGTGGGTGGAGGAGGCTGAGAGAAGGGGTCTGCCCAATATTAAGTCCATGGTGGAGGCTGTTCCCGCACTGAATACGGAGAAGGCTGTTGCGCTCTTCGAGAAGTTTGGCATCTTCACCAAGGCTGAGCTTGACTCCAGAGTGGAGATTCAGTACGAGAACTACGCAAAGGCCATCAACATCGAGGCGCTGACCATGATCGAGATGGCGTCCAAGAGCATCATCCCTGCCATCATCAAGTACACCACCGACCTGGCAATCTCCATCAACACTGTAAAGAGCGCCTGTGCGGATGCAGATATCAGTGTTCAGACAGAGCTGCTTGTGGAGGTCAGCGCAAAGCTGTCCGAGGCAAAGGTTGCGCTGGCAAAGCTGCAGGAGGCTACCGCGGCTGCTTCTGCCAAGGAGTGTGAGGAGTGCAAGGCAAAGGCTTACCATGAGGAGGTTATTCCTGCCATGGCTGCACTTCGTGCTCCCGTTGATGAGATGGAGATGCTGGTTGACAAGAAGGCATGGCCGATGCCTACATACGGCGACCTGATCTTTGAGGTTTAATCGGAGAAACCCCTTATTTGAATTTCATAGTTTTTTTCCAGGCAGCGCATGCATCTGTATGCGCTGCCTTCTGCTTGGAATGGAATATAAAAGAAGCGTGACCTTGTTCTTGCTTTTTGCCCCGGTCAATGGTATGATAGGAATGAATTTTTAACCGGGATGTGAAAGAGTCTGCGGTTTACATTTTATCGAAAGGGGAGCAGTACATACATGGTAGTCAACTATAAATGTCCCAGCTGTGGGGCGCCCATGACCTATGATGAGGGAACGGATACTCTGCGCTGTGAATACTGCGGCACGGAGCAGAAGGTTTCCGAGGTCAATGATGAGGAGCAGGCCACGGTGGAGGAGACGGCGCAGGAGGAGCCGGAATACATGTCCTTCCATGGGTATAAATGTCCCAACTGCGGTGCGGAGATTGTGACGGATGACAACACCGCCGCCACCTTTTGCAGCTTCTGCGGCAGCCCCACCCTCATTGAGGACCGTCTTTCCGGGGTTCAGAAGCCAAGGAGGCTCATTCCTTTTAAAATTGGAAAGGATCAGGCCCAGGAGCAGTTTAAGAAGTGGACCAGAAAGGGTCTCCTCACTCCCCGGGTATTTTCCAGTCAGGCGGTGGTGGAAAAAATCACCGGAATCTACGTACCCTTCTGGCTTTACAACTATGATGCGGACATTGCTCTGGACGCCCGGGCTACCCGGGTGCGCCATGAACGCCGGGGAGACTGGGAATATACTCACACAGATCACTTCCTGATCTATCGGCATGCCTTCACGAAATTCGACGATGTTCCCGCGGATGCCTCGGAAAAGATGAACGACGAGATGATGGACACCCTAGAGCCCTTTGATTACGGCCAGATGCGGGAGTTTGATATGCCCTACCTCTCCGGCTACTATGCGGAAAAATACAGCTACGATGCCAGCCAGATGGCCCCCAGGGTGGAGAAGCGGGTTCGCAAATACGGTGTGGATGCCACCATGGAGACCATTCACGGTTATACCTCCGTTACGCCCATGCGCAGAAATATCCAACTGCGCCGGACCAAAGCGGAGTATGTTCTGATGCCGGTATGGCATTTGAACTATACCTGGAAGGGAAAAATGTACAGCTTTATGATTAACGGCGAAAGCGGAAAGCAGGTGGGGAAGCTTCCCACAAGCGGCGTGAAGGCGGCCATCTGGTGGGTGGGAATCACGGCGGCATGCTTTTTACTTTTTACGGTATTGGGGGTATAAGGGATGGAGAGAAGAATCAAACAGGGCGGCAGGGGGCTGCTTTTAGCCCTGTGTGTCATATGTATGGTGGGGCTGCTCTGCGGCTTTGACGAAAGCGCCCAGAAGATTTTTGACAATGCAAATCTTTTTACCGACCAGGAGGAGGAGCGCCTGACGGAGCTGGCGGTGGATATGGCAGAGCAGATTTCCATGGACGTGCTGATCTGCACCACCAACACCACCAACGGCTTAAGCATTGACGACTATGCCCATGAATTTTACCAAAACGGCGGCTTTGGCTATGATGGCCGCGGCGGGGCAGGCGTTATGCTGGTAATCGATATGGGCAGCCGAAGGCTCTCGGTTTACGAAAGTCAGCTGGAGGATGTTCACTTTCGCTTTTTGGACGCGGAGCTGGATGTAATGATTGATGCCGTTTCACCCTATCTTACGGATCAGGACTATTATGGCGGGGCAGTGGAATTTATTGATATGCTCCCCACCTATTCCGATGAGGAACAGGTCAGTGACCCAGGGGCCTATGACGGTACCGGAGACACCCAGTACACGGTGGACGGAAAGCCCATTAAGGAAACCCGCTGGCCCCTGCGGCTTTTGATTGCAGCGGTGATCGCCAGCATCGCAGTGATTATCATGCACTTTAGTCAGAAGAGCAAGAAGGTCACCAATCCCCATGTGTATATGCGGGATAACCGGCTGGATCTTCGGGAACACTCGGATATTTACACCCACACTACAACGGTAAAGCGTAAGATTGAAACGGACAACGGCAGCGGCGGCGGCCACAGCGGGGGCAGTCACAGCGGAGGCGGCAGCCACAGCCATAGCAGAAGCGGAGGCTTCTGATTGGATGTATAAAATGAAGCAAATCTACCATAATGACGCAGCAAGTGCGTCGGAAGGAGGAAAAATGGCACAGAATCCAATAGTAACCATGAAAATCAAGGATAGAGGAGAGATCAGAATCGAACTGTATCCGGAGATAGCGCCAAACACTGTAAACAACTTTATCAGCCTGGTAAAGAAGGGCTTTTATGACGGACTGATCTTTCACCGGGTGATCTGTGGATTTATGATTCAGGGCGGGGACCCGGAAGGAACGGGTATGGGCGGCCCCGGCTATAAGATCAAGGGGGAGTTTGCCAGAAATGGCTTTGCGAATGCCTTAAAGCACACGCCGGGGGTTATTTCCATGGCCCGCTCCATGATGCCAAACTCCGCCGGCAGCCAGTTCTTCATCATGCACAAGGCGGCGCCCCATTTAGACGGGGAGTACGCGGCCTTCGGAAAGGTTATCGAGGGCATGGATGTGGTGGACGCAGTGGCAGGGACCCCCACCTATCGGGATGACAGGCCCATGGAAAATCAGGTGATGGAGAAGGTAACGGTGGAGACCTTCGGCGAGGATTATCCGGAGCCGGAAAAATATTAAAAAGCGTAGGGTGCATGGCCGGAGCTGCCATGCACCCTACATTTTTAATGACATATGCTTGAGGGGGAGAACATTGCTCATATGGTAACAGAATTTTTGCTTCCTGGCATCCGGGTGGTGTACACAGATGAGAGGAATATTTTTGAAAAGGAGCGCAGGGCGGGGGCCTGTCTGTTAACGAGATTTGACAGCGGCCTGTCCGGAGCGGATGCATATGTGGAGAGAGAGGCGGATCTTTCAGAGCTGACGCTGGATTACCTTACCAGAATTTATGACAGACATCTGGGGCGTCCCCATGCGCTTTTTCGGATTTTAATGGCGGGCGGAGAAATTGCTCTCAGGGAGCTTTCAGGGAAGGATTATGAGGCTTTCCTTGCTCTCAGCGCCCAGAGCGGCATGGGGCTTTCAGAGCAGGAAGATCCGGCGGACTATGAAAGGGAGCTTCAAAGCTACCATCAGATGACTCCCTGCAGGCAGGAGCAGGAGAGACAGCGGTTTGGGGCACGGATTCTTTCCAGTTATAAAATGCTGGATTATGGACTTTGGCTGATTCTGGGGAACGAAAAGCCCATTGGCCTGGCGGGACTCATGCCGGGGGAAGGGGGCGTATATCTGGGATATCTCCTTGACAAGGCTCATCGGGGGCAGGGAATCGCCGCCGCGGTTTGTGGGGAGATCATCCGCTACGCAGACGAAGAATTGGGGATAACATCTATTTTGGCACAGGTTCATGTGGATAACCGCGCTTCAAAGGCGGTGCTTTTGCGGCTGGGATTTTCTCTTAAAATGGGGACCTGCGTAGACGCCACGGAAATATGGGAGTACAGGATATGCTGAATTTGTCAGCATGCGCCCGGAAGGAGTACGCAGGGCAGCAGCACTTTTTAAAGCTGAAAGGGAGGCATATTTGGATGATCTTTTTTCCAAATTTTAATAAATTTAATCCATTATTCGGCTTTTTTTGTGCTATACTGAACCTGCATATATGAAAAGACAGAGCAGAGGTTGAAAACGAGGTAACACATGCGTATTTCTATTGACGAGCCGGAGATCAAGCCGGTAGAAAAGACAGAGGACAGCATTGAACGGGAGGCTGTAAAAAAGACCTTAAAGGGGGAGAAAAAGAAGCTTTCCCAGATGAAGTTCTCCGAAAAGATCAGCTATATCTGGTCCTATTATAAGGCGCCCATTATAGGCACCGTTGTAGGGGTGCTGCTGGTGGGATATATCATCTATTTTGCGGCTACCAGAAAGGATGTGATGCTTATGGGCATCGTCACCAACGACACGGGGCTGAAGGTTCATGAGTTTACCCAGAGTCTGGGAGCGTATCTGGAGTTGACGGAGAAGCAGGAGGTATCCCTGCAGGAAGGGATGTTTTTAAACGGTGCTGTGGCTGCGGAAAATCATGACATGTCCACCGCCGGAACCATCATGGGTATGATCGCTGCCCGGGAGCTGGATTTTGCCATATGTGATGAGGCGGGCTTTTCCTATGTGATTAGGAACGAGCTGTGTAAAAATGTGGAGGATTTTCTGACGGAGGATACCCGGGAGGTGTTCTCTGACCGGCTGGTGACGGCGGAGGGATGGGAGTACCCGGTTGCCATCGACCTGACGGGAACCCCATTTGCCCAGGAGCTGGAGCTTCATCAGGAGGAAAGCTATCTGGTGCTGATTGCCCTGTCCGGACATGATGAGCAGCTCATGGGGTTTTTAGAGTATCTGGCGGAAGGAATGCAGGGCGCATTGCACATAAATAACTGAGATGAAAAAGGGGCGCAGATACATGGTCTTTGGACGGCGGTGAGTTTAAAATAAAATTGATAAGAAAGGTATGGGTAATTTATGTCCAGTGAACTGTTTAGCCAGGACAGGCCCCTGTGGCGGGGCATGAGCCGGGCAATGGATGTGATCATCCTGGCATTTATGTGGACCATCACCAGCCTTCCGGTGGTGACGCTGGGAGCAAGCTCCACAGCGGTGTACTATGTGGTCTTAAAGATGGCCAGAAACGAGGAGGGGTATCTCTGGAAGGGGTACTGGAAGGCCTTTAAGGAAAACTTTAAACAGGCCACCATCCTTTGGCTGGTTCTTTTGGCTCTGGGAGTCTTTTTTGCCGGCGATATCTACTATTATTATATGCAGGAAAATGTCCTGGCCTCCGGAATTCAGGCTCTGTTTATGGGGATGCTGCTGCTGGTTCTCATTGTCCTTATTTACCTGTTTCCCATTATCAGCCGTTTTTCAAATACCACAGGAAAGCTGTTTACCATGGCCTTGTTCCTGCCCTTTAAGCATTTCGGATGGACCATTGCCCTGGTAGCGCTGTTTTTGCTATTTGCATTTCTGGGCTGGTATATCCTGCCCTTCGGCGTGCTGGCTTACGGGGTGTATGCTTATGCCAGCGCTTATATCTTTGTGAGAATATTTAAGCCCTACGAGACTGCCATCAAAAAGCAGCGGGGGGATTATGAGGAAGAGGAGGAATGAACATGGAATTTTTGCGCGCCCCCATGGGGTGGAACAGCTGGGACTGCTATGGAGCGTCCGTGAATGAGGAGACGGTGCGAAGGAACGCAGCGTTTATGGCCGAGCATCTGAAGGAATACGGCTGGGAGTATGTGGTGGTGGACATCCAGTGGTCGGAGCCCACCGCAAAGAACCATGAGTACCATCCCTTTGCGGATCTGGTGATGGACGAGTACGGGAGGCTGCTGCCCGCACCAAACCGCTTCCCTTCCGCTGCGGGGGGCGCAGGGTTTAAGCCCCTGGCGGACTATGTGCATAGCCTGGGACTGAAGTTTGGAATTCATATCATGAGGGGGATTCCCAGACAGGCGGTGCATAAGAATCTCCCGGTTTATGGAACGGATAGGACCGCCAGGCAGATCGCAAAGACCGCCAGCATCTGCAACTGGAACACGGATATGTACGGGGTGGACCCGGACAAGGGGGGAAAGGCCTACTATGACAGCATTTTCGCCCTCTATGCTTCCTGGGGCGTGGACTTTATCAAGGTGGATGATATCTGCAGAGAGCTCCCCCATGAGGAGAAGGAGCTGGTAACCCTTAGCCAGTCTCTTTCGGAGTGCGGTAGGGACATTGTTTTAAGCCTTTCCCCGGGACCGGCCCTCTTATCGAAGGCGGAGCTTTACAAGCAGGCGGCAAATATGTGGCGCATCACGGACGATTTCTGGGATAACTGGGATCAGCTCTACGATATGTTCTCCAGAGCGGAGCAGTGGAGCATCCACACCGGCCCGGGAAGCTACCCGGATGCGGACATGCTGCCCATCGGCCCCATTCTTCAGGACTATGATAAGAAGAACTGGACGAAATTCTCCCAGGATGAGCAGATCACCATGATGACCCTCTGGTGCATCTTCCGGGCGCCCCTGATGATCGGCGGGGAGATGACGGGGTTTGACGATTTCACCATGAAGCTCATCACAAACAGGGATGTTCTGGATATGCAGCGCTGGGCCCGCCATGCCCACCAGGTTTGGAGAAGAGAGATCGGGGGCGCGGAGCATATCCTCTGGACCGCCATGGATGCAAGGGGCGGCCAGTATATGGCGGTGTTTAATGCAGGAGAGACAGACAGCGAGGTAAAGATTTCCCTGAAGGATATAGAAGCGGCAGGGGTCGCCAAGGCAAAGGAGCTTTGGAGCGGGGAGGAATGCGCGGCGGCGGATTCCATCATCGTAAAGCTTCCAAGGCACGGGGCGAAGGCCTACAGACTGGTTTAATGAGGTAGAGGATGAATTTGCTGACAATGAAGGGCGTAAAAAAAGCCTATACGGACAAGGTGCTGCTGGCAGGGGTGGATTTCGGACTGGAGGAAGGACAGCGGGTTGGCGTGCTTGGCGTCAACGGCATGGGAAAATCCACCTTTCTGCGAATCCTGGCAGGAGTCACGGAGCCGGATGAGGGGGAGGTGGTCAAGGGTCATTCTGTAAAGATCGCCTGGCTGCCCCAGGAGCCGGAGCTGCCGGAGGGGCGGACATTGGAGGAATGCCTGGCGGCTTATATGCAGGAGTATGCCGGGGAAGCCCAGTCCCTCTTAAACAGCCTGGGATTTACAGACCTTTCCCTTCAGACAGCCACCCTCTCGGGAGGACAGAAAAAGAAGGCCGCTCTGGCAAAAACTCTTCTGGAGAAGAGCGATATCCTGGTGCTGGATGAGCCCACCAACCATTTGGACCAGGAGATGGTGCAGTGGCTGGAGGATTATCTTGCCAGCCATCGTCTGACCCTGGTGATGGTGACCCATGACCGGTATTTTCTGGATCGGGTCTGCACCAGGATTGTGGAGATTGATTCCGGAAAGCTTTACAGCTATGACGCCAACTATGAGGGCTTTTTGACTGTCAAGGCGGCCCGGGAGGACCGGGAGCTGGCAAGCTACCGGAAGAATAGGAGCATTCTGAGAAAAGAACTGGCCTGGGTGCAGCGGGGAGCCAGGGCCAGAACCACCAAGCAGAAGGCAAGGCTGGAACGCTTTGAGGAGAGGAAGGCCATGGAGGCTCCAAAGGAGACCGCCGCAGTGCAGCTTCAGTCCGCCAGCACCAGGCTGGGAAAGAAGACCCTGGAGCTTTCCGGGGTCAGCAAGTCCTATGATGGAAGACCGATCCTCCGGGATTTTTCCTATATATTTCTAAGCGGCGACCGGGTGGGGATTGTGGGCCCCAACGGCTGCGGAAAAAGCACCCTGATGAGGATTATCGCCGGAGAGCTTCTGCCGGATACGGGAACCCGGGAGGTGGGGAGCACCGTAAAGATCGGATATTTTTCCCAGGAGAATGAGTACCTGGATCCCCAGCAGCGGGTCATCGACTATATCCGGGACACAGCGGAGTATGTGCGTATCGGAGGCGACCTGATCTTCGCCTCCGTCATGCTGGAGCGATTCCTCTTTGATGGCACGCTGCAGTACCAGAAGATCCAGAAGCTGTCCGGCGGGGAAAAGCGCCGGCTTTATCTTTTAAAGGTGCTGATGGAGGCGCCAAATCTGCTGCTCTTGGACGAGCCCACCAACGACCTGGATATCCAGACCCTAGCGATCCTGGAGGACTATCTGGACGACTTTCCGGGAATTGTGGTGACCGTCTCCCATGACCGGTATTTTCTGGACCGGGTTGTGGGACGGATTTTTGCCTATGGAGAAAATGGAGTATTCACCCAGTATGAGGGGGGATGGTCCGACTATGCCGCCGCAAAAGCCCGGAAGAAGCCGGAGACGGGATTGTCTGGAAAGGAGTCTTTCGGCGATGGGAATTTAAAGAAGGAAAAGACGGAAAAGCCCAAGGGCCCCGCAAAGCTGAAATTCACCTACAAGGAGCAGAAGGAGTATGAGAGCATCGAGGAGGATATCGCTGCAATCGAGGAGCGGCTTTCCAAGCTGGAGGAGGAGATTCTGAAAAACGCCAGGGATTTTGTGAAGCTGAGCGATCTGACAAAGGAAAAGGAGGCGCAGGAGGCTCTTCTGGAAGAGAAGATGGAACGCTTCCTGTATCTGTCGGATCTGGAGGAGCGGATCAGGAATCAGTGAGGGGCGGCGCCCTCAGAGGTAAGGCTGCCCAAGAGGTAGACCAGAGAAATCTTCTTGGGCGGGATGCTTGGTAGTAATTTAGGGATTGTGGTAATTTTAGCATACCTTTTGCAGTGCTTTAGAGTGGTGGTCTCCGTTGTGGGAGAAATTAAACTTTGATGGATACGGAGGGTTAAGGAGAAGCGTGTTATATTGAAAAACGAGTAAGAAAAAGTCCACGAGCTTTTATTTTTCGATAAGTTCAATAATTGTCACAGATTAATTTTACCACTAGTCCTATAGCCTTAAGAGAAATAAAACCAAAATAAGGGGTAAATGTTGCGGTAGCCTTAGCTTTGTTTCGGCTTTGTGTTACGACCAGAAAGGAAGTTTTCCAAGATGAGAAATAAATTGTCATCGCTGGTGTAGCGGAAGTACCAGATCATTGTTTTCCTGGTCCGAAAGCAAATGCAGAAGGAATGGACAGAATAAAAGTATTTCTTAGATGAGTTCTTATAAACAGAAGCTTTTCTGCTTTATTTGAGAATGAGTTTTTTTCAGGAGATATGGTGCAACTATTTCAAACATAATCTTTGATTTTTAAATTAATAGTATCTGAGGATGCTTCAGAAGCATATGAGGTTATAGGGATAAAAATGGACAATAAGACACAAAACATAATTTTAAGAACGGGACATTTTTGGCATTTTCATATTCTTATTTTATGTAAGCATACAATAATATAATTGATTATGGATATTGTGCTTATATCAATAATAAAATTTCTATAATTCTTCTTGGTATTTATCAGCATATATAATGTAGCTAAAACGCTAGATTTAAATAGCTGATAAGGAAAATCATCATTATTTCAGATAATAGAATCTCTTTATAAAAGATAGATAGGAAGTGGCAATCATCTAATCAAAATAGATTGTCACAAATTCCTTTGGCTTGCCAGCTCAGAAGATGAAAAATCTCTTAGGAATATCTTATTTTCTTTTCTTTAAAAAGAAATCTTTATAGATTTCAAAGATTTTTTTGCCGGTAGCATTTATAGTATTTTAGATTATTTCGTGTTTTGATTTTTCTGTACCGGATAGATGGTATGTCTTTATTTTAATGACTATAATCACGAATCGGTACTTACAGGTAAGCGGCATTTAGTGTTTCGATGGGGTAGTAAACTTATTTCTGGCATTTGCACACCAATACAATTTTTTGGGTGATGTAACCCTGTTCCTTCAGCCGGGATGGGGCCGGGTATTAGGAACCCTTCGAAATGGAGAGCATGTCGTTGGATTAGTTGTTTGCTAATAGGGGTCGGCCGATATCCATAGCACCTCTATTTTGCCGCCTTTCTGTTGGCGGTACTATATAGTAATGAGATTAAATTACGCTTTCAGTCTTCGTGTTACAATAGACCCATTATTAAGGCATCCCGACATCAATATCAGATGCACCCATCCGTTTTTTTATGGATATGCAGTTGTGCCTCTATTCTTAACTTAGGGGGAATATTCTTAAACAGGTTCACTATGTAATCTTTTTTGTGTAATAAGTCTGGCAAGGAATTGTTATACTTGCATTAACGGACATTTGCCCTGCAAGTACGGCGAGTATATTTAGTCAGAAAGAATATACTAATACAAATTGCTTTATTATTAGAAAGGTAATGAGGAATGACTATAAAACTGGAATGCCGTTACCCATGTATTGCATTACAGTAATCGAGTTGACGTCGGCCTACTTGATTGTCCATTCCATAATTTTGGTTTAATTTTTTTCTTTCCAAGCAATCCTTTTTAAATGAAATACTGAGGCGGATCAAAATATTTTTTTAAAACATATTTCTCTTTCCAATTTCTGTCTTTTAGTGAAGTGGTATAACACATATAATTGCTGTATAATCTTAATACAAATATTGGTTAAAAAAATATCATGTTACCGAATAATTCTGCATAAAGGGTATATTGATAATAAATATATATGATGATAAAATTGTTGAAGAGTCTTAGTTTAGATTAAGCTAGAGAAAAGTTGTTTGTTTATGCGATGTTTAAAGAGTTTTGTAGCAGTTAAAATATTGCCAATTTTTAGGCTGTGTAATCTAGAGTGAATCCTCTTGAAAAAGTGCAATTGAATATTAATATAAAGTAAAGAACATATATGAAGGGAGATAGTGAATAATGAAAAAGAAATGTAGACGATTAGCATTGTTTTTGGCTCTGACGATGATACTGACAATATTTCCCGTTTGCTTTTGCGCAGAGACAGTAGAGGCAGCCAGTGCTGTCTCTACAGGAAGTTATTATTTTAACAACAAATCAGGTGGCTATTTTTTGGGAAGAAGTTCAACCACTGCTTCGACAAGTTCGGTTAAGGCTATTTATGGAAAAGTTTCTTCTATCCGACCTCGCGCATCATGGTATGTAACAATGGTAGACGCAACTTATTGTACTCTTCGGTCAAGTTCGACATCCACATATTACTTGAGCAGTTCATCCAGCGGAACAGTACAGTATGTGAATAGATCTTCTGTCAATAATTATTGTCTATGGAGTATTGTTATGACAGGTCAAGGGATAACAATAAAAAATAAAGTTACAGGTATGTATTTATACCAGTCATCTACTAATATAAAATCTTCGAAAACATTGAGTAGCGCATCTTATTGGAGAGCAGTACTTACAAGCAATTATGGAAATTCCGCATCCTACCATTATCGTGAATTAAGCAGTTTTTCAGTAGCGGATACAAGTGTGAAAGTTGATGCAAGTAAAGCTCTTTCCATAAGCAAATCGCCGACATCGGGTACAATCTCATGGGCTTCCATAAGTGATTTCACATTTAAATCAAGTAATACTGCTATTGCAACTGTCAATTCATCTGGACGTGTAACTGGAAAAGCTCCAGGAAAAACGATGATTACAATAACCCATAAGCCAACAGGAAGTTCGAGGATAATTTATATTACTGTATATGCCGATTCAGGACTATTTGGAACAGCAAATGATGGCCATGACCATTCTTCGTCATTAATATCTGCAAGAGGCTATATGAATGATAATAGTGGTTTTACAAGTAACTATTACACTTATTCTGCTGTGCATACAAAATCTGCGATAAAAAATATTCTACAGTATTCACGTTTTTTTATATCCAGGACACATGGGTTAAATTTTACATCAAGTGGTGATAATACGGGGATTCAGATTGACAGTACAAATAATAAGTGGCTTTATATGTCTGAATTGTATGATTTTGGCTCATCAACAGTAAAATGTAAATTATCCTATCTGAAAATTTGTACATTTGTTGGTTGCTATACAGCAGCAGGGGATACATCTATTGCAAAAGCTGCAAATCGTGCAGGTGCCAATGCAAGTGTTGGATTTACTAAAACAATCAATTGTAATTATGCTAATAAGTGGACTTGCACCTATGCCCAAAATATTAGCAAATATAAAAGTGTGTCTGAAGCCTGTTATGCTGCGCTTCATAACGGATGGTATGTCTTAAATGTAAAAAACAATTTAGATAGCTACAAAATATTTGGCAATGATAGTATGACGTTGTAATGGGGAGGCAAAGGAATGAAAAGAAATATAACGTTATTACTCATAGTATGTATGTTTGTTGCAGGTTGTGGAACCTTGTCAACGAAAAAAAATATTTTTCTGTCTGTAAAATCGGTCGCAGTTGCTTTCAGAGATGATGATATGGTATTCGATACAGACGAAGTATATGAATTTAGAGAATACAATACCTATGAGAACAAAGGGGCAGAGAAACAGCGAACGATCAATGTACCTGAAGGAGAGATGACAGGGGAATATATATACAGCTATTCTGATCCGTTTACGAGATATGATATCGATGTATATATCAATGAGAAAACAGGTGTAATGTTTGAAGTGGAGAAAAACACGGAGCATGTTTTGGGCTGCCGGGATGAGGCAGGTATCGATGTTCAACAATTCTCGGATATGACATCGAAGGAGGAGCTGCTTTTATCATTGGATGCCTTTGTAGAGCAAATTATTGATAAGGAAGGATTTGAACCTGTAATTAATACACAGGTATTATCCGAGAAAATGGCGAAACCAGTAGCCGAAATGAGGAGGGTTTTTATCTTCCAGTCGAGAATGAGGAGGTGTATTATACAGTAACATACTTTTATATGGTTGACGATATCAAGACTTTTGAGAAACTTGAAATAAACATTAATGAAAATATGATAGAAAGCTATTATTATACGTTATCGGGAGTGTTTTCAGAATGCGAAGATATCCTGACGATTGACGATGAAAAGATTTCTGAAAGCATAGAATACTTTGTGGCTGATAACATTAGTGATTTATGCAAGGATGTTTATTATGATATATCGGACACATATATTTCTGTTGATGAAAATGGCAATTATATATTAATATCATTTTTAGATATGGATTATAAAATGGATGGGGAGAGTTTGAATTCTGTTGAAACGATTGTTCTAGAATTGGAATGAAAAATAAACGGAGGTGTTTCCCATGAGAAAAGGCGCTGTTATTGCGGCCATTATTGCTATGTTGGTAATGCTCGGAGGTATCTTTTTTGGATTACATCGGAATAAAGAGAACGAGGCGCAGTCAGATTTGGTGAAGTTTTCAATGGCTTTCCAAAATGCGCATTACTTTGGAGGGGATGAGGAGGTGGAGCAATCTATTGCAGGCGAACGGATAGGCACTTCAGCAACCTATTGCCTGGATCCTGATGCCAGTAAGGAACAGATGAAAAATGGAGCAAATTATAAGGCGCCGGTGTTTGAGGACAGGGAAAATGATGACTATACATCGGTGATAGTTCTGAATCACAAAGGCAAATATGTCCGCGTTTATTTTTGCGATATATCTAATTATGAAGAGGAAAACCTTACGGATTTTAGCTGTGTTACCGATATATTCCGACTGGATCAGAAGCAGGTGGAAAAAGTTACAGTAAATGATGGGCGGGAGATATCTGAAAGAGAACAAATGGATGCTCTTCTTGCTGCCCTGCTTAAACCATATCCGTACGCAGAGTACTATGGCGATGATTATAGCGATCTTACCTTTGCCTTTAAGATTACGGTCACATTTGAGGGAGGCGATTCGTTCTGTTTTTATATTGACAGGCAAACGCAGCTTCTAAATGCATATGACGCATGTTTTCAGCTTACGGGCCAGGAATGCGGTTTTTTTGAGGAGATTGCCGGATTTGAGACAGCAGAGACAACCACCACTGCTCCTGAGGAACATACATCCGAGGAAAGCGTCTCCACCGTGGAGACAGATACGGAGGAAACAGAACCTGCGGAGACAAACTGCGATGGGAATCCGGTGTGGACCTTCCTCGATGACAGTTTAGGGGAGAATTGGAATAGAATGCTTTCAGGCTACTCCTTTGCCTTTGACAATTGGACAATGGAGGGCGCAGAGGAAAGGGAGGGCTTTTGGTTTAAGCATGGTCTGTCTCCTGTGGTGACCAACTGGAGCGTTTATCTATACGAGGAGCCTTCCCTGGAGGCCGAAAGGATTCTGGTTCCTGTACATATTCCTTTATATGCCCAGGCCACGGACCGGAATGCGTGGATTTATTTTGACGATATGACGGGAGGCTATAGCGGCTGGATGCATTTACTCAAGGAGCCAAATGTGATGTATCGCACAGAGACGGAGAAAGGCCTTATACAGCTGGATCAGGCTTTTGATTTCTGTGGATCGGTAATGCCCGGTGTGATTTATGGGGATTTGGAGCCGAATAACCCTATTTTGCCCGCCGATTCAGATGAGAATTATAAAATGTTTGAGTTTTCATCCACACAAGAGTTGGCTGAATTTATTGAAAGCTATAAAACTTCTATGGCGGATAGCTCCTTGATCGCGGATATGGAGAAGTTTTGTGAAGCCTGGGAAAATGATAATCTGGATATATATACCGCAAAGCTGTTTCTAATGGTGTATACTGCCAAACACGATGTATCTGCAGGCACAAGGACAATAACCCTATGGCGCGACCCTGATCAGAAACAAGATATGCTTCGCCTGAATGTTTATTATGAGGCCGGAGCAAGGGCTCAAGATTATGTGGGCTATGCATTCAACAACATAAGCGCAGCATCAGAAAACTACGAAAATCTGGCGCTGCAGCTGATTGAGTATGATAAAGAGGGGCCGGTTGAGTAAAAGGCTACGGCAGTGACGACCTCTGTTTTAATCCTTATACAGAATTTTCTTGAAAAACTCTTGATCTGGATGTATGATACGGAATGTCAAAACAGAAAGAATTACATCTTAGAAAAGAGGAGCGCTATGATTGCCAATTACCACACCCACAGCCGGTGGTGCCGCCACGGGGTGGGGGAGTTTGAGGATTATTTTGAAAAGGCCATTTCCCTGGGCTTTCAGGAGCTGGCCATGACGGAGCATGTCCCCCACAGGGATCGGTGGTCCTGGATTCCCTGGGAGGAGTTTGAAGGGTTTGACCGGGCATTGAATGCCGCCATAGAAAAGTATAGGGACCGAATCACCCTGATCAAGGGATTTGAGTGTGAATATGACCCTTCCCAGATGGAGGATTACCGCTGGCTGAGGGAGGAGCTGGGCTATAATTTTCTGATCCTGGGCCAGCACGGTGCAGGAAAAAACCTTGAAATCAACAGCTTTACTATACATACAGGAAAGGAGCTGCGCATTTACGCAGACTGGGTGTGCCAGGGACTGGAGACGGGGCTTTTCGTGATGCTGGCCCACCCGGATGTGGCGCTGAATGAGTACCCTCGTCCCTGGGATAAGGACTGCGAGAAGGCGTTTGCTCAGATCTTTTCCACCTGTGAACGCCTTCGCATCCCAGTAGAGCTGAACGTAAACGGCTTTCGCCAGGGCCGGGGGTATCCAAGCGAGAGGGCCATGCTGTTCTCAAAAAACTATAATCTGAAATATCTTATCAATTCCGACGCTCACGACCCAGCGTTTTTATATGACGAGGCAGGCCGACAGATGGAGGAATGGGCGGCCCGTATGGGGATACAGGCGGAGGAGCGGTTTCCCTGGGGGAGCAGGTAGTACCTACTCCGCCAGAAAGCCGTACTGCCTCAGCACCTGGGCGGCGCTGTTTTTGCTGTTCTCATCGTAAAATTCAATCTGAAGGGCGCCGGGGATATTTCCCCGGTTATTGATAATGCCGATATTTTTGATGCTGATGGAGCGGGTGGCCAGAAGCACCGCAATTTCAGCAATGGCGCCGGGCCGATCCACCACATCACAGTACAGCAGGTAGGACCGGGTCAGGGAGCCCTTGTAGGCGTCGCTGATGGAGTTTCTGTAATCCCTTGCCCGCTCAAAAAGCCGGTTGATGCCGGCGCCATTGCCCTGCTCCACATCCCGCAGGATCTCCTCCATGGAGGAGATATAGCGGCGGATGAAGTCCGCAATCGGCTCCCGGTTTGTGAGGCAGACCTGCTCCCACATCTCCGGGGAGGAGGAGGCGATGCGGGTGATATCCTTGAAGCCTCCTGCCGCTAGGGTTTTCATCATATCCCCCCGGTCATTGTCCTGCACAAGGTTTACCAGGGCGCAGGCGATGAGATGGGGCAGATGGCTGACGGCCGCCACCACCCGGTCATGCTCATGGCTCTCTAGGACTATGGGGATGGCCCCCAGATCCAGCGCCAGGCGGCGCAGGGTTTCCAGGCTCTTAGCGGGTGTCTCTTTCGTAGGCGCCAGCACATAAAAGGCGTTCTCCAGCAAGTGGTCGCTGGCGTTTTCATAGCCGGTCTTCTCGGACCCCGCCATGGGGTGTCCCCCCACAAACTGGGCTTCCAGCCCCAGACGTTTAATTTCATCAAGAATCGCCGCCTTGGTGCTGCCCACATCCGTCAGAATACAGGAGGGGGACAAGAATGGTTTGATTTTCTCCAGATAATCCCCGATATAGGACACCGGGGTGCAAAAAATCAGCACATCGCAAGTGCCAAGCTCCCCGTCAATTACATCAACAATTCGATCTATACTCCCGTCGGCAAGGGCCATTTCCAGCTTGCTCCTGGTGCGGCTGAAGGCTAAAAGCGCATATTCCGGGTGTACGCGCTTGATACCCTTGGCAATGGACCCGCCGATGAGACCAAAGCCTATAAATCCGATCTTCATATGATAACCTCTGATTGTTTAGATTAAAAGCACCTGGTTATTCCGCTATGCTCAGCAGAAAATGCATTCAGCGCTTTGTCATGGCTATTGTAGGACAAAAGGATGGGAGTGTCAAGTTCACCTTCCGTCTCCGTATGACCTGTTTGCCATCTCCATCAGCTCCTCCTCGGCCTTTATCTCATTGAGATAGGGGTATACCCTTGCCTGCTTGTCAAAGCGGGCCCGTATCTGCGCGGCCTCCTTCTCATCCCTTTTGTAAAGCAGGGCAAGGGCGTACTCCGTGCGGAGGATACCGGGGTTGTTCTTCATCTGCTTCATGAAATTTGTAAGCGCGGGGGTTATAAAGCCCTCCACCACCTGGGGGCGGTTTTGCCCCATAAGCTCCACATAGACCCGGTCGCAGGTCATCAAAAATCTGTATATATCTATAATGCCGCTGTCCATGGAGAGGAGTTTGCTCATCAGCTGCTCCGCCTCATGAAAGCGCCTTTCGTCCATCAGGCGGTTGGAGGCAAAGACGCCGCAGGCGGCAATAATGGGATTCTTCATATCCTCATCTGAAGGGATTTCAAACCACTCCTCCGGCATATCCTTCAGGCGCGCGCCCTCCGCTATCATCTCGTTGATTTTTAGCTGTACCCAAAAGGCCCTCATGGCTGCGGGGTTTTTTGACAGGGAAAGGGCATTGTGTCCGTCATTGGCTATCAGTCCCATATTTATGGGAATGCCGTTTAACAGCGCAGAGAGGATCCCAATGACAGCTAGTATCACCATCAGGCTTTTTAATAGGGCAGGGCCCGGGAGCAGGAAAAACAGGGCTAAAAATATGGCTGAGGCTATCACATTCATGAGGGAGCCTCCCATGTTAAACCAGAAAACCGGCAGCTTCCCGTCCTTCATGTCCGGGGGAGCCATCAGGCACTGTCCTCCCGTTCCGGCCATGGAGTAGCGGCGCAGACGAATCCTGTCCTTTTCCTTTACCCACATCAGGCTAAAGACCCTGAAGGAGGAAAAACGGTAGCCTGTCATCAGGCCAAAGACCAGGTGGCCCGACTCGTGGATGATGACCTGCAGGGTAAAGGCCGCATAAATCTCCGCAAGCAGGAGAACCATGGATAAAAGCTTTTCACCGTTGGAGGCTCCTTCCATGCTGTGGTCCAGATACCACATGGCAAAATAGCCAAGGACTGCGCCTATCAGCACAAAGACAGCCATCATCATCCGCTGTACCGGGGATTTTTTCTTCTTTTTCTTTTTCCTGCGCATTGTACACCTCACATTTTGCTTTCTTACACACCTTCAGCCGCGCGGTTGCTAAATAATGGATTCTTGCTCCTCTGGGCTGATGTAATGATATCACAGTTAAGAGAAATTGCAATGTAAAAAATGACCGTTTAGGGGCGGATGGAAGCCGTTCAGGGGATGAAACAGTTGCAAAAAAACTATAAAAATGTATAATTGAGACATCAATGTCAGGCAGAGGGAAGAGCATTCGCCCATGCGAAGCATTTTACTGGCGAATGCGACTTGTCAGGTCCGCTTTAGCGGGCGTGCCGCTACCCGATATCAGGGGTCAAAATACCTTTTGACCCCAACATCATCTGATAAATGAGATAAAAAAATGTAAGCTGCAAGGAGAACGTATATGAAGCTGCTGATCAAACAACGTGTATTTTCCTGGAGGGACACCTTTGACATATATGATGAAGCGGGCAGCAGGAGGGTGATCCACATCTCAAAGGAGCTGTTCCGCTGGGGGGATACATATGTGCTGGATTTTATCAATCCGGAGGATGAGGCCACGGGCCTTCTGCTGGTTCTAGCTATTGATGCGGTAAACTGCAGCGACAATGACTGAGAAAGCCATTTGGGGTGTAAAGCCCTTTGCCGTGACGCAAGGCAAGACGAAGGGAAAGAAGCATGAACGAGGAATGGATCTACTCCTGCAGACTCTGCCCCAGAGACTGCGGTGCTGACCGGAGCCGGGGACAGGGGGCCTGTCGGACAAAAATAGAACAGGACGGGACAGGAAGCTGGACCATCCCGGTGGCCAGAGCGGCGCTCCACTACTGGGAGGAGCCCTGCATATCGGGAAAAGAGGGCTCTGGGGCAGTGTTCTTTTCTGGGTGCAGCCTGGGCTGCTTGTTCTGTCAGAACCGGGAGATCTCCGCGGGAGAGTCCGGAAAGTGGATCAGCGCCAGCCGGCTTTCGGAGATTTTTCTTGAGCTCCAGGAAAAGAAAGCCAACAACATCAATCTGGTGACGGCGGGGCATGTGCTCCCCCTTGTGAGGGAGGCGCTTTTTCTGGCAAAGGAGAGGGGGCTGACAATACCCATCCTGTATAACACCAGCAGCTATGAGCGGGTGGAGGCCGTCAAAAGCCTTTCCGGCCTGGCGGACATCTATCTGCCGGATCTGAAGTACCACTCCGGATTGCTGGCAAAGCGCTACTCCTTTGCGGAGGACTATTTCCAGGCGGCGAGCGCCGCTATCCGTGAGATGGTAAGCCAGACCGGCCCGCCGGTCTACGATGAGAGAGGCATGATGCTTAAAGGAACCATTGTGCGCCATCTGGTGCTGGCGGGAAGCACCATGGATTCCAAGCGGGTGATCCGATATCTATATGAAACCTACGGAGACGACATCTGCATCTGTATCATGAACCAGTACACCCCCATGGCGGCGGTAAAGGATCATCCTCAGCTGTCCCGCCGTGTGCCGGAGTGGGAGTATCGCCGGGTGGTGGACTATGCCATATCCCTGGGGGTAAAAAACGGTTTTACCCAGGAGGGGGAGGCTGCCGGCGAGAGCTTTATTCCCCCCTTTGATCACACGGGGGTGTGAACAAGAGAGAACGGTACTGCATTGCAGGAATGGAGCAGGCGCTGGCCTGCTCCATTTTTTTCTTAAAGCATATTTGAAAAAAACTCCTCATATACTGTGATAAGGCTAGAACATGTACACAAATGGGAGGTATATTGATGGAGCTGATTAGGAATAATGTGCGCACCATGCGCCATCTGGGAAATTTTGTAAGCCAGATCACCCTGGAGCAGGATATGAATATTCCGGATAACAAGCCGGATGTGGAGGAGGTGGTGCTGCGTAAGGGCCGTGTGAGTTTAGAGGGCGTGCGGATGGCGGAGGAACGGGCGGAGCTGTCCGGAAAGCTTATGGTGGAGGTGCTTTACAAGAGTCAGGAGGAGCGGGGCGCACAGGCCGCTTCCCCTGCCATGGAGTGCCTGACAGGGGAAATTTCTTTTAAGGAAAGCATTCAGACGCCTGGAATGACCAGTCAGGACTATGTGACGCCCGCCTGGGATGTGGAGGATCTGCGGGTGCGGATATTAAACTCCAGGAAGCTGACCATCAGCTGTCTGGTGACCTTTACCCTGGAGGCAGGGGCTATTGCGGAGGAGGAGCTGGCGGAGAGCATCGAGGAGACCACCTTAAATAAGCTGGAGGTGGACTATACCTGCAAGGAGCTGGAGATTTTAGAGCTGGCAGTGAGAAAGAAGGATTCCTGCCGAATCCGGGAGGAGGTGGAGCTGGGCTCTAATAAGCCCAATATATCGAAGCTTCTCTGGAAGGATTTAAATGTGGGGGGACTGGAATATAAGCTGGAGGAGGGGAAGATTTTGCTTCGGGGCGACCTTCTTCTCTTTGCCATCTACCAGGGTGAGGAGGAACACATCCCTCTGCAGTGGATGGAGAAGAGCATTCCTTTTTCGGAGGAGCTGGAGTGTCCCCAGGCGATGTTCAGCCAGATTGCGGATATCCACGTGGGTCTCATGCAGGCGGATGTATCGGTTAAGCCCGACTATGACGGAGAAAACCGGATGCTGTCCCTGGATGTGCTTTTGGAGCTGTCCATTCAGCTGTCCCAGGAGCAAAAGTGTCAGATGATTTCGGACGCCTATTCCCCCCATCAGGAGCTGGTGATTCAGCGCAAGGAGACAGAACTGCCAAGGCTTCTGATCAAAAACAACGCAAAGTGCAAGCTGACGGAAAAACTGACCCTGCCGGAGGATGCGGCCTGCCTTCAGATTTGCTACAGCCATGGTCATGTACATGTGGACCGGGTGTATGTGGAGGAGGATCTGGTGGTAGAGGGGGCTGTGGAGGTGGAGCTGGTATATATGTCGGCAGATGACAGCAGTCCCATCAGGAGCTTTAACCAGTCCGTGCCCTTTACCCATCATCTGGAGGTGAAAGGAATCCATGAGGATGTGAGCATGAAGGTACGTCCCCAGACAGAGCAGCTTTCCACTGTGATGCTTGGCAGCACGCAGGTGGAGGTTCGGGCGGTGATCGACCTGGACACTCTTGTCTGCGACCGGAATAAGGAACAGATCATCGTGGAGATCAAGGAGCAGCCCTTTGACGAGGAGGTACTGGCTGCCATGCCAGGTATGACGGGATATGTGGTAAAGGAGGGAGATACCCTCTGGTCCATTGCCAAAAGGTTTTATACCAGCATTGACCGGCTGCGCCGCTACAACAACCTGACGGGGGATTGTGTGCGGCCCGGGGAAAAGCTGCTGATCGTGAAGGAGGGACAGCTGTAGAGCCATGGGACATTCCGGATTAGACCAGGAGGAAGCAAGACGAAGGCTTCTCATGTACGGGCGCAACGAGCTGCGAAAGGAAAAGGAGCCGGGGGTTCTCTGGCGCTTTATCGACAAGCTGGCAGATCCCCTGATCTACATATTGCTGGTAGCCGCCATTATCAGTCTGGCACTCCGGGAGGTCAGCGACGCCTGTATCATTCTGCTGGTAGTGCTGTTAAACGGCATGATCGGCATGATCCAGGAGGGCAAGGCTAAACGAGCCTTAGAAGGGCTGGAGAAGCTGACGGCCCCCAAAGCCTTTGTAATCAGAAATGGGAGGGAGCAGGAGATCCCGGCGGCGGAGCTGGTGCCGGGGGATCTGGTGCGGCTGGAGGCGGGCTGCTTTGTGCCGGCGGATGGAAAGCTTCTGGAAAGTGTAAACCTGAAATGCGACGAGGCGTCCTTAAGCGGGGAGTCGGTGCCGGTGGAAAAGGAAAAAAATGAGCGGATATGGATGTCCACCTATGTGACCTATGGCCGGGGAACCATGGAGATCACCGCCACGGGTATGGATACCCGTATCGGGCGCATCGCCGGGATGGTGAGCGCGGCTCCTGTGCAGAACACACCCCTCCAAAACCGGCTGAAGGATCTGGGAATGGTTCTAAGTATTCTGGCGGTAGGACTCTGCGCCGTCCTGTTTCTGCTGGCCGTACTGCAGCACAGACCTGTAGGGGAGATGCTTCTTACCGCCATATCCCTGGCGGTGGCGGCGGTTCCTGAGGGGCTTCCGGCAGTGGTAATCATCGTTCTTGCGCTAAGCGTATCCCGGCTGGTGCGGGTGAATACCATTGTCAGGCGCCTTCCCTCTGTGGAGACGCTGGGCTGCGTCAGCGTGGTGTGCTCGGATAAAACAGGAACCCTGACCCAGAACCGGATGAAGGTACAAAAGATCTGGTCCTGCGGCAATGTATTTCCCCCGGAGAGCTTTCGGGGCGCGCGGGACCGCCAGCTCATCGAGGCACTGGTGCTGTGCAATGACGCCACCATCAACGGCCAGGAGCGGATCGGTGATCCTACAGAGCTTGCGCTGGTGGAGCTGGGCAATCAGCTTGGAATGGAGAAAAATGATCTGCTTTTAAAACGGGTGCGGGTGGGGGAGATTCCCTTCTCCTCGGAGACGAAGCGCATGACCACGCTGCACCGCGTGGATGGACGGAATGTGGAGTACATGAAGGGGGCCATATCCAGTGTGCTGCCCGTCTGCGACAAAGTGTGGAATGGAAAAGAGGCCGTTCCCCTGACAAGAAGCTTAAGGGAACAGATCCTGGAAGCGGCGGACCGCATGAGCGAAAAGGCCCTGCGGGTGCTAAGTGCAGCCTATAAGGAGACCAGAAGCCTCTCCGAAGAGGCCCTGACATTCCTGGGCTTCGTGGGGATGCTTGACCCGGTGCGCCCTGAAGCCGCCAGGGCTGTGGAGGAATTTAAGAAGGCGGGGGTGCGCACGGTGATGATCACAGGGGACGCCCTGCCCACAGCCGCGGCCATCGGAAAGGAGCTGGGGCTTTGCTCAGGTGGGCCGCAGGAGTGTATTTCCGGGACAGCTCTGGACGTCATGAGCGATGAGGAGCTGAAGCAGCGCATAGCCAAGGCAAGAGTCTTTGCCAGAGTTTCTCCGGAGCATAAATGCAGGATTGTCCGGGCCTTTCAGGAAAGGGGGGAAATCGTGGCCATGACCGGGGACGGCACCAACGATGCTCCGGCCCTGCGGCTTTCAGACATCGGCATTGCCATGGGAAAAGGGGGGACGGATGTGGCCCGGAGCGCAGCGGATTTTGTGCTGACGGATGACAATTTTGCCACGATCCGGGACGCCATCAGCCAGGGCAGGAGCATTTACAAGAATATAAAAAAATCCATCGTGTTTTTGCTGTCCTCCAACTTCGGAGAGATCATTACCATGCTGGCAGCGGTGGCCGCAGGGGTTGCGGCACCCTTAAAGCCCAGCCATATCCTGTGGATCAATCTCATCACGGATTCTCTGCCGGCGCTGGCCCTGGGGTGTGATGAAAACGACGAGGAGGCGCTGATGCGTCAGAAGCCCAGGCATCCGAAGGAAAGTCTTTTTGCCCACGGCGCGCTGGCTCTCACCTGCTTTTATGGGCTGTTGATTGCCGGTATCAGCCTGGCGGCATTTTTCTTTCTCCCAGTGATGCTGGTTGCAAAAAGCGGGCAGGAGGTGACTCTCTCTGCAATCAGAGCTGTCCTGGGCCAGGAGCAGGTACTTATCCATGCCCAGACCTACGCCTTTACGGTGCTGGGACTTTCCCAGCTTTTCCATGCCATCGGAATGCGGGATGTGAACCGCTCCTTTTTCGGGATGAATCTGGCGGATAATTCCCTGATGCTGATTGCCCTGGGGGCGGGTATCGGTCTGCAGCTTCTGGTGACGGAGGTGCCCTTTCTGGTCGGCGCCTTTCAGACCGCCAGGCTCACCCTTTACGAGTGGGGCGTTCTTCTGGGGCTGTCCATCATCCCGCTTCTGGCCCATGAAGGGATTGTGCTGGGAAAGTATCTTAAAAGGTCGGGCAGCGCTGGCAGATAGGTATGTATCCCCATTGATTTTTGTGATGAAAAACGGTATACTCTTTCGGGAGTATGCCGTTTTTTTGAGGGGCTTCATGATTGCGGGGGCCCGGAGCGCGCAGCAATCCCTGTATCAAGGGCATCAAAATTTAGAAAAGGAACAATATGAAGATGGAGCATATCACAGAGGAACTGATCGAATGGATTTATAAAAGCCCCACTGCCTACCAGGTGGTGGAGAATCTGGAAAAGGAGCTGATAAAAGCCGGGGCGGAGCGCCTTTTTGAAGGGGAGGACTGGCAGCTTATTCCGGGAAAGAGCTATATGGTGACCAGAAACGACTCTTCGCTGATCGCCTTTTACATGCCGCAAGGCGCAGCGGATCACTTTCAGATCACCGCCAGCCACGCAGACTCTCCCAGCTTTTTTATAAAGGAAGCGCCTGTGATGAAAACCGAGGGCCGGTATATCCGGCTGAATACGGAGGGGTACGGGGGGATGATCGACAGCTCTTGGTTTGACCGGCCCCTGTCCATCGCCGGACGGCTTTTGGTGGAGCAGGAGGGGGGCATAAGAGCCGTAAGTGTGGACGCAGGCCGG
This sequence comes from uncultured Lachnospiraceae bacterium, assembly GCA_944381475.1. Classification (GTDB taxonomy): domain Bacteria; phylum Bacillota; class Clostridia; order Lachnospirales; family Lachnospiraceae; genus UBA4292. The sequence goes on from CALWLH010000037.1 coordinate 72,692, forward strand.
GATCTGTGTCTGATCCCCAACCTGGCCATCCACATGAACCGTGAGATCAATAGCGGATACAAGTATAATCACCAGACAGATCTTCTGCCGCTTATCGGCATGGGACAGGGGGATTTTGACCTCTATCAGGTGCTGTGCAAAGGCATGAATGTGGATGCGGATACGGTTCTTGGGTCGGATCTTTATCTTTATAACAGGCAGAGGGGCTGCGTCTGGGGGGCAGAGGGCGAATTTGTCTCCGCTCCCAGGCTGGACGATCAGCAGAACGTTTTTGCGAGCCTGAAGGCGTATCTTTCTGCCTGTAAAAAAAGAGGACGGCAAAAGCAGGAAAAAGGCCCCCGCGGCGCCATCCCCGTTCTTGCCGTCTTTGACAATGAGGAGGTGGGAAGCCGCACAAAGCAGGGGGCGGACTCTACATTTCTTGCCGATGTGCTGGAGCGCATCGGGGAAGGCTTGGGAAAGAACCCTGGAGCCGTCAGGAAGATGATCGCAGCCAGCTTTCTCATCTCTGCGGACAATGCCCACGCCCTGCACCCGAACCATCCGGAGAAGGCGGACCCCAATAACCGTCCGGTGATTAATGGAGGCATTGTAATCAAGTACAATGCCAGCCAGCGCTACATCACCGACGGCTTTTCCGGCGCGGTCATAAAAAAGCTCTGTAAAGAGGCTGGGGTGCCCTTCCAGTCCTACTTTAACCGTGCGGACATCCCCGGAGGCTCCACCCTGGGAAACATCTCCCTCTCCCATGTCTCCCTGTGCAGTGCGGATATCGGTCTGGCGCAGCTTGCCATGCACTCCGCTTACGAGACCGCTGGTGTGAAGGACACCGGGTATATGCTGCGGCTGCTGGAGCTTTTCTTCGAGACGGATCTGGCGATAGGGAACGTTTTTTGCAGATAGGTTCTGTTTGGCCAGAAGCCGCGGTTGGGCAGGAGAACGCTGATAATGATGCTGTGGTTTTGAAAAAAGCCCAGCCGGCACCCGCAGGCGGACGGCTGGGCTTATAAAAGCCTTATTTTTTCTTTTTTCCAAAGAGCCCTTTCTTTTTCTTGGGCTCCGGCTGGGGAATGGAGCCGCCCCGGACACTCTTAATTTCCGTGATATAGATGCCGCTGACAACGGCTTTAATCTCCTTCTTTACAGGAATGACCTCAAATACCTTGGGGTCAGCCATGAGGGTCATGATTCTGGGACCGATTTTTACCTTTACGAAGGGGATCTTGGATCTTTTCATGTATTTTGGAGTCTGCTCCATGACCTCCTTTGGAAGCTGCGCATCACACAGACGCATGACTTTTTTATCAATTACCAGCATGGACATGGTCTGAGCCATGGCATCCATCTGTTCTTTTTGAGCCAGCTGCTTTTTCTGAAGCTTGCTTCCCACAACCATCAGTACGATTAATATAACGACAACCACCGCCAGCACTATGAGCAGCACATTCACCCATGTGGCCAGTGCCAGGACTGCCGGTATTCCATTACCAAACATTACCGTTCCTCCTAAAACTTCATAATTATACAGTATTATAGCATTAAAATTTATCCCTGACAAGCATAATTTGACGGCAGAGTCTGGAGCGGATATGCGAAAAGCAGCCAAAACAAAGAAATCCGGCATTTTGTGTCCGGCGTTCAGGTAGACAAACAGCAAGGACCGTGCTATAATAAAAAACATAACAGGGCTGTCCGGGGCATATGAGGCAGGACTCCGGGCAGGACGGAAACGATTTTGGGGAGGGTTTATGAAAAAACAGATTTTAAGCACGGTCGGCGCACTGGCACTGGCGCTGTCCCTGGCAGGATGTACCGGAAACAGCGCCAGCCAGCAGAGCACCGCGGCTGCGGTGACGGAGGAGCAGACGACAGAAACCACAGAGGAGCAGGCAGAGGAAACCACCACGGAGGAAGCCATGGTACATGAAATGAGGGATATTTCCTCCATGGAATTGGTAAAGGAGATGAAGATTGGCTGGAATCTTGGAAACACACTGGATTCCACCAGCGATACCCTGGATATCACAGCGGATGCTTCGGCCTTTGAGATGGCCTGGGGCGCTCAGTATACCTCCCAGGTACAGATTGATACGGTGCTGGAGGCGGGCTTTAACGTGATCCGTATCCCGGTATCCTGGGAAAATCACATCCACGACGATGAAAACTATACCATCGAGAGCTCCTGGATGGACCGGGTGCAGGAGGTGGTGGACTACGCATATGGCCGGGGCGCCTATGTGATCCTAAACCTTCACCATGAGGAATGGCATTATCCTTCTTATGATAATGAGGAGGCTGCCAAGGAAAAGCTCATCGCTGTCTGGACACAGATCGGGGAGCGCTTTGCGGACTACGGCGACCATTTGATTTTCGAGGGCATGAACGAGCCCCGCTGCAAGGGCGCTGCAGACGAGTGGACGGGAAATGACGAGGCCAGAGAGGTTATAAACAATCTGAACCAGGCGTTTGTGGACACGATCAGAGGTCTGGGGGGCAACAATGCCATGCGCCACCTGATGATCCCGGGCTATGCCGCCAGCTCCTGGGATGTGAACCTGAAGGCCATCAGGGTACCGGAAAACGACGATAAGATTATTGTGTCCGTTCATGCGTATATCCCGTACAATTTTGCCTTAAACACCGGCAGCGGAGCAGTGGCAGAGTGGAATAACGACACCACGGACATCGACACCCTGATGAAAAACCTGGAGGAGCTGTTTATCAGCAAGGGTATTCCGGTGATCATCGGGGAGTTTGGCGCCATGAACAGGGATAATACAGAGGAGCGCTGCGAGTGGGTTGATTACTATGTGACGGCGGCTAAGGAGATCGGCGTGCCCTGTATCTGGTGGGACAACCATTCCTTCAGCGGCACCGGCGAGAACTTCGGACTGCTGGAGACCATGGGACTGAATATGAGCTGGAAATATCCGGAGCTGGTTGAGACCATGGTCAATGCAGCCTATGCGGAATAAAGGAGGGGTAAATGATGGAAAATGTGGAGGTAATGACTGGCATCAAGGAGCGGATTGACCGTCTGACAGAGGAGCTGGAGGGCACGGAGCAGAAAATCACGTTTCTGGAGCAGTCCCTGGAAAAGGCGAGATCCGAGATGGAGGATCTGCAGATCGAGCAGGCAGGGCTTGCGGCGGAGGAAGCGGAGCTTCGGGAAAAGATCAAGGTGATGTAGGAGAGGGCGTATCTCTCACTTGCAGACCGGGGCTCTTTCTAAAAAGTTTATAATTTTCCGGATTGACAAATAAAAAGGATTGAATATAATGGGTTAGAAATCTATTTGTTAGGTTTCTAACCTTTTTGTGTGCGCTGCACCGGAAAACTGGATAAGAATCCCAGAACACAGGGAGAAGGAGGGCCAGTTGGAAAATATGTTTCAAAAATACGAGATCGGGAAGGATATCTTTGGGACCTCTAAGATTCTGCGCCGATATATCGACCGGCAGATGCCCTGCGAGGAGCTGACTGGGGGGCAGGGGCGTATTCTGGGGCTGATTGTCATGAGAGCCCAGGAGGGGCAGCCCCTTTATCAGCGGGACATTGAGTCGGAATTTCATATCCGGGGCTCTTCGGTGACCAGTATCCTGCAGAATATGGAGCGCAAGGGGTTTATCACCAGGCAAAGCTCGCAGCGGGACGCCAGACTGAAAAGACTGCTGCCCACAGAGGAAGGCGTCCGGGTTCACGAGCTGGTCCGCGCCAGGATTACGGAGGCGGAGAACGGTATGATGGAGGTTATCACGGAAGACGAGGTGATGGTTCTAAAGCGCGTTTTGGAAAAACTACGCACATTTGCAGCAGAAAATAAAGAAGGAGGACGTTGTACATGTTAAAGACACTGGGGGCACAGATTAAGGAGTTTAAGCTTCCCTCCATAATCACGCCCATGTTTATGATTCTGGAGGTTGTGATGGAGATGGTGATCCCTCTCCTGATGGCGTCCATTATCGATGACGGAATCCAAAAAGGGGACATGAATCATGTCTATATGACGGGTGCATTGATGGTTCTGGCAGCCCTTGTGGGACTCTTTGCCGGTATCATGGGAGGCGTGTTCGGCTCGAAGGCCTCCGCGGGGTTTGCCAGAAACTTAAGAAAGGCCATGTATGAGAATATACAGACCTTCTCCTTTTCAAATATCGACAAATTTTCCACCGCCGGTCTGGTCACCCGTATGACCACGGACGTGACCAACCTGCAGAATGCCTACATGATGCTTCTTCGGATGTGCTTTCGCGCGCCCTTCAGCCTGATTATCGCCATGTTTATGGCCTTTTCCATCAGTCCCAGGCTGGCCAGCGTCTATCTGGTGGCGGTGATTATTCTGGCTGTCATCCTGATCAGCCTGATGCTTCCCACCATGCGCTATTTCAACGAGGTATTTAAGAAGTATGATGACTTAAATGCCAGCGTGCAGGAAAATGTGTCCGCCATTCGGGTGGTGAAGGCTTATGTGCGGGAAGACTATGAGAAGGAGCGCTTTACCAAGGCCAGCAGAAATCTCTACAAGATGTTTACGAAGGCGGAGGGGATCCTGGCTCTTGCCAATCCTATTATGAATGCGGCGGTTTACAGCTGTATACTTCTCATCAGCTGGTTTGGCGCCCAGATGATCGTGGTGGGAGATTTGAGTACAGGTAATCTTACCAGCCTTCTGACTTACTGCATGAACATTCTCATGAACCTGTTGATGCTGTCCATGATCTTTGTAATGCTGACTATGTCCGCCGCCAGCGCTAGGCGTATCTGCGAGGTGCTGAATGAAAAGGCAGACATTGTGAATCCTGAGAATCCTGTGATGGAGGTGAAGGACGGGGGCATCGTCTTCGACCATGTAAACTTCTCCTATCAGAGGGGCAGCGGGGAGGATGTGCTGAAGGATATCAATATTTCCATTAATCCTGGTGAGACCATCGGCATCATCGGCGGAACAGGAAGCGCCAAGTCCAGTCTTGTTAATCTTATCAGCCGTCTGTACGATGTGGATGAGCAGACGGAGGTGGATGCAAATGGAACGGTTATCAGCCGCCACGGCGTCATGGTTGGCGGCGTGGATGTGCGGGACTACGATCTGGAAACCTTAAGGAATGAGGTTTCCGTGGTGCTGCAGAAAAACGTGCTGTTCTCAGGAAGTATTCTGGAAAACCTGCGCTGGGGAGATAAGAATGCCACGGAAGAGGAATGCATCCGGGCATGCAAGCTGGCCTGCGCCGACGAATTCATCCAGGCGATGCCCGAAAAGTACAACACCCATATCGAGCAGGGGGGCGCCAATGTGTCCGGAGGTCAGAAGCAGCGTCTCTGCATTGCCAGGGCTCTGCTTAAGAAGCCCAAGGTTTTGATCTTAGATGATTCCACCAGCGCGGTGGATACTGCCACAGACGCGAAGATCAGAAAGGCTTTTGCGGAGGAGATTCCAGGTACCACAAAGCTGATCATTGCTCAGAGAATCAGCTCCGTCCAGAATGCGGACCGGATTATTGTCATGGATGCCGGCCGGATCAACGGCTTTGGAACCCATGAGGAGCTGCTTGCAAACAATGAAATTTACCGCGATGTTTATGAGTCCCAGACGGGAGGCGGCGGTGATTTTGACGAAAACGGAGGTGAGCTGTAATGCCAGGACCAGGACCCAGGGGTCCCAGAGGACCCAAGCCCAAGATTGAGAATCCTGGAAAGCTGTTTAAAAGGCTTATGGGATATGTGCTTAAAGAATATACTTTCCACTGTATTGTAGTGCTGATCTGTATTTTTTTGACGGTGTTCTCCAGTATCCAGGGAACCCTGTTTACCCAGCGTCTCATTGACGACTACATCATGCCCATGATCGGTGCAGAGAATCCGGATTTTGGCCCCTTGGCGGCGGCCATGGTAAGGGTAGCCGTATTCTACGCCGTAGGCGTTATCGCGGCCTATGTCAATGCCAGAACCATGGTGACAGTGACCCAGGGCACCATGATGCGGCTTCGAGACGATCTGTTTACCCACATGGAGAGTCTCCCCATCCGGTATTTTGATACCCATGCCCATGGAGATATCATGTCCATCTATACGAATGATATCGATACCCTGCGCCAGATGATCAGCCAGAGTATTCCCCAGTGCATCAACAGCGCGGTGACCATCATCGGCGTGACGGGAAGCATGATTGCTCTGAACCTCCCCTTGACGCTGGTGACCTTTGTGATGGTGGCCATCATGCTGTTTTTCTCCAGAAAATGCGCAGGACTTTCCAGCCGGTTCTTCGTCTCCCAGCAGAGAGATTTGGGCGCGGTGAACGGCTACATCGAGGAAATGATGGACGGACAGAAGGTGGTCAAGGTCTTCTGCCACGAGGAGGAATCTTTGGACAGATTCAATGAGCTGAACGACAAGCTCTATGACAGCGCCAACAACGCCAATCGCTATGCCAGCATCATGGGACCCATCAATGCCCAGCTGGGAAATTTGAGCTATGTGGTCTGCGCGGTGGCCGGCGGCGTTATCGCCCTCAACGGCTTCACAGGGCTTACCACCGGTACCCTGGTCAGCTTCCTGACCTTAAATCGTTCCTTTAACATGCCCATCAACCAGGTGAGCCAGCAGTTCAACAGTGTGATCATGGCCCTGGCAGGCGCGGAGCGTGTGTTTAAGCTTCTGGACGAGGAGCCGGAGACGGACAATGGCTATGTGACCCTGGTTCGGGCCAGGAAGGAAAACGGGAAGCTTGTGGAGTGTAAGGAAAGGACCGGCACCTGGGCCTGGAAGCATACGCATCAGGCCACCGGAGAGGTGGAGTACAAGGAGCTCACCGGGGATGTGGTATTTGACGGTGTGGATTTCGGCTATGATCCGGAGAAGATTGTGCTCCATGATGTGAAGATGTACGCTACGCCGGGGCAGAAGATTGCCTTTGTAGGCTCCACCGGCGCGGGAAAAACCACCATCACCAACCTGATCAACCGGTTTTATGACATCCAGGACGGGAAGATCCGCTACGACGGCATCAATATCAACAAGATCAAGAAGGCGGACCTGCGGCATTCCTTAGGGATAGTTCTCCAGGACACCCACCTGTTTACCGGCACCGTTATGGAAAACATCCGATACGGAAAGCTGGACGCCACTGACGAGGAGGTATACGCAGCCGCAAAGCTGGCCAATGCGAACGGTTTTATCAGACGGCTTCCCGAGGGCTACAACACCATGCTCACCGGGGACGGGGCAAACCTAAGCCAGGGTCAGAGACAGCTCCTTGCCATCGCCAGGGCCGCCATCGCAGACCCGCCGGTGCTGATCCTGGATGAAGCTACCAGCTCCATTGATACCCGTACAGAGCGACTGGTGCAGGATGGTATGGATAAGCTCATGAAGGGACGGACCACCTTTGTTATCGCCCACAGGCTCTCCACCGTAAAGAACAGCGACTGCATCATGGTTTTGGAGAAGGGCCGCATAATAGAAAGAGGAACCCACGACGACCTTATTGCCCAGCAGGGCCGCTACTACCAGCTGTACACGGGAAGCAAGCCGAAGGAGGCGGAGGCATAGGTTCAGGGGTCAAAATACCTTTTGACGCAATATCATAAATGAGAGAAATTTATAAAAAGGGTCTTCCCTTTTTGAAAAAAATGTGGTAGAGTAAATCATGACAAAATGCTGGGAAAAGGAATAGTACCTTTTGACTGGACCTTCAGAGAGCTGCCGGGCGGTGTGAGGCAGTGGAAGAGCAATTGGGAACTGGCTTTGGAGCAGCTGCCTGAAACATCTGGAGTAAGCGCAGACGGAATGCCACCGTTATCGGGCGAGGACATCGTGGGTGTCCGGAGAGCGCATGTTTTATACATGAATTAGAGTGGTACCGCGTAGGAAGTATATCCTTCGTCTCTAAACAGCTGTGTTTGGAGACGAAGTTTTTTTGTCTTCAGACTGAAATTCTAAAAGGGGAAAGAAAGGGAAAGGGAAATGAAGAATTTCGAGAAGTATCAGAAGATGTATTTTATGCCTCCGGTGGAGTGCTATGACTGGGTGAAGAAGGATGCGGTGGATCATCCCCCCATCTGGTGCAGCGTGGATTTGAGGGATGGCAATCAGGCGCTGATCGAGCCCATGAGCCTGGATGAGAAGCTGGAGTTTTTCCAGATGCTGGTGGATATCGGCTTTAAGGAGATTGAGGTGGGCTTTCCCGCGGCCTCCGAGACCGAGTATCAGTTTATGAGAGCCCTTATTGAGCGGAACATGATTCCGGAGGATGTGACGGTACAGGTGCTGACCCAGGCCAGGGAGCACATCATCAAAAAGACCTTTGAGGCTGTAAAGGGGGCGCCCAGGGCGGTGGTGCATCTGTATAACTCCACCTCCGTTGCCCAGAGAGAGCAGGTATTTAGAAAGTCCAAGGAGGAGATCATCCAGATTGCTGTGGACGGGGCAAAGCTTTTAAAGCAGCTGGCGGATGAGACCCCGGGGAATTTCTCCTTCGAGTACAGCCCGGAGAGTTTTACCGGAACAGAGATGGAATACGCTCTGGAGGTGGTGAATGCGGTGCTGGACGTATGGCAGCCCACTCCTGATAACAAGGCCATCATCAATCTGCCCGCTACGGTGGAGCACGCCATGCCCCATGTTTTTGCGAGCCAGATTGAGTTTATGAGTAAAAACATGAAGTATAGGGAGAATGTGGTGCTCTCCCTTCACCCCCACAATGACCGTGGAACCGGCGTTGCGGATGCAGAGCTGGGACTTTTGGCAGGGGCGGACCGCATCGAGGGGACTCTTTTTGGAAACGGAGAGCGCACCGGAAATGTGGATATCGTTACACTGGCTATGAATATGTTTTCCCAGGGCGTTGACCCGGGACTTGACTTTTCCAATATCTCTGAGATTGGCAGAACCTACGAGCGCCTGACCCGGATGAAGATTCATGAGCGTCAGCCCTATGCAGGGGCATTGGTGTTTACCGCCTTCTCCGGCTCTCACCAGGACGCCATTGCAAAGGGCATGAAGTGGAGAGAGGAGGGAAAGGGCCAGAAGTGGACGGTGCCCTATCTGCCCATCGACCCCAAGGATGTGGGAAGAGAATACGGCTCGGATGTGATCCGCATCAACAGCCAGTCTGGAAAGGGCGGCGTCAGCTACATCTTAAAGGAGGACTTTGGCATTGTGCTTCCAGAAAAGATGAAGGAGGAGTTTGGCTATACGGTGAAGGATGTGTCCGACAAGGAGCATAAGGAGCTGTCTCCTGCCTGGATCTATGAGATTTTTGAGGAGAAATATGTCCATGACAAGTCTGTGTTCGACATTACGGAATTTCACTTCAAGCAGGTGGATGGCATCGAGACACAGGTGACCATCGAGAAGGATAACAAGGTTTCCGTGATTCTGAGCCAGGGTAATGGCCGTCTGGACGCAGTCAGCAATGCGTTAAAGAGTTATTTTAATCTGAATTATAAGCTCAGCGTGTATGAGGAGCACGCGCTGGGAGAAGGCTCCAACACAAAGGCTGTCAGCTATGTGGGGTTGGAGTACCAGGAAACAATGTACTGGGGCGTTGGTATGGATGAGGATATCATCAAATCCTCCGTTAAGGCTCTTACGGTTGCATTAAATCATATATTAGAGACAAAATAACAATTGAAACCGGGCGCCGGAGGGAGAACATCCGGCGCCTTACAACGCTTTAAAAACACTCCCTGTAGTAAACTGTCGAAGGAAAACATCTATCGCCCGCCAGCGGCGTTTTTGCTGAAATATATTGCATTCATTTGGGCAATATGGTATTATCAACAAAGTATGCGATAAAACGCCGGCCGGGTCGGATGTATTTGACAACGGGAGAGGAGCGTGAGCCGTATGATGCACATTTATGTATGTGCGAACTGTAAAAAAGCCTATATGATTTCCAGAAGAAAGCAGGCAAGCTGCAAGAGGTGCGGAGGGCATATGCTTTACTGCCCTGTAGAGTTTAATGAATGGGTGGAAAAAACCGATGCCCAGCGCAGGGAGCTGATTGAAAAAATGTGTGTTTGTTCACATTGAAGCTTTCCTATGGAAAAGGGGAGAGATAGATGTATTCAGATGAGAAAAAGGAAATGGGATTAATATTGCTGGTGTTTGATATGATTTGTCTGATCATCAGCTATTTTTGGGGCGTATTAATCTGGCGTGTGGGAATTCAAAAAGAGCATTTTAAGTCTGCAGGTATACAAAATCAGTTTTGGTATGGACTGCTGGTCTTTTTGCTCGCCTATATTATGGTTATGCTCTTTTCCTCCGCAGAAAAAAATTTTCTGAAAAAGGGCAAGCTGGACATGCTGTTCCGTTCAGTGGAGGTAAACTTTTTTATTCTGCTCCTGGTAACGCTGCTTTTGTATGTTCTGAAGGGAGGAGAGCAGCTTTCCAGAGGTGTTGTGGCGGTTTCCATCATTGTAAACGTGCTGCTGACCTTTCTTTGTCATCTGTGGGTTAAAAAGTATGTTATGAAACGCCGGATGACAAAAAAGGTGACCCAGATGCTGGTTGTCACCTCGTCGGAGCGTCTGGACGGCGTGCTGAAACGGATTACCAGCGAGCCTGAATGGGGCCGCCGCATCGCGGGCCTTTGTATTCTGGATGACGAGCGCCAGGGCCAGGTAATCAACGGCATCAAGGTTGTGGCAAACTACTATGACGTGATCGATTATATCAAGGGCGGCGTGGTGGATGAGGTATTCATGCATGTCTCCTATACAGATGGCAAGTATGTAAAGGAATTTATCTCCAAGGTGGAGGAAATGGGGATCACGGTCTATTTAAATATCAACGTGCTGGAGGGCTGCGACAATATTGCCAACACCATCACCAATGTACACGGTATTCCGGTCATGACCTTTGCTGCAAAACAGTTTTCCTGGAATCAGCTGGCGGTAAAGCGCGTCATGGATATAATCGGCGGTTTGGTCGGACTGGCGATTACCGCTGTCATCACCCCTTTCGTGGCAGTACCGCTGCTCCTAGAGTCACCAGGACCTCTTTTTTTTAAGCAGCAGAGGGTGGGGAAAAATGGCCGTTTTTTTAAGATTATAAAATTCCGCTCCATGTATATGGATGCGGAGGAGAGAAAAAAGGAGCTCATGGCCCAGAATGAGATGACTGGCGCTATGTTCAAGATGACCAATGACCCCCGGGTTACAAAGGTGGGAAAATTTATCCGCGCCACCAGCATTGACGAGTTTCCCCAGTTCTGGAATGTGTTAAAGGGCGATATGAGCCTGGTAGGAACAAGACCTCCCACAGTGGACGAGTTTAGGCAGTATTCCCCGTATCACAAGCGCAGGCTGAGCTTAAAGCCCGGTCTTACAGGCATGTGGCAGGTAAGCGGACGGAGCAATATTGAGGATTTTGAGGAGGTTGTGCGGTTAGATCTGGAATATATTGACAACTGGTCCGTTGCTCTGGATATCAAGATCCTGCTGAAGACCGTTCTGGTGGTTTTTGCAAAGGTGGGTTCTAAATAGGAAATCAGGGAGAGGAGAAGCCGGTGAATTTTATTGTACTGGATCTGGAATGGAACCAGGGCTATGGCTCCCACACAGGAAAAAAGCCCGCCCTGACCTTTGAGATCATAGAAATCGGAGCTGTAAAGCTGTCCGATAAGGGACAGGAGCTGGAGCATTTCCAGGCGTTTGTGTATCCGAAGGTGTATGACCGGATGCACTACATGACCAAAGAGGTAACAGGGCTTACCATCAAGGAGCTGCGGCGCAAAGGAAAGCCCTTCAGAGCGGTTATGGAGGATTTTCTCAGCTGGTGCGGAGAAGATTATCGTTTTTGTACCTGGGGAGATATGGATCTGACAGAGCTTCAAAAAAACTGTGACTATTATAATATGAGGGGGCTGTTTGACAAGCCCCTGTATTATTATGATCTGCAGAAGCTGTTCAGCCTTCAGTATGAGGATGGAAAGAGCAGGCGGAATCTGAAAAGCGCCGTGGAGTTTTTCCGGCTGCCTGAAAGGCGCGCATTCCACGGAGCCTACTCGGACGCCTGTTATACGGCGGAGGTTTTTAAAAAACTGGATATGGAGCGTTTTGGACGATTCATATCGGTAGATTACCATGTTTTACCCGCCTCGAAGGAGGAGGAGATACGGCTGAATTTTGGAACCTATGCCAAGTATATCTCCAGGGAATTTCCTGCCAAGGAGCTGGCGCTGATGGATCGGGGTGTGACGGCTACCACCTGCTATATCTGCGGCAGGAAGCTGCGCAAGAAGGTGCGGTGGTTTACAAATAACGGAAAACAGTTTTACGCGGCGTCCTTATGTCCGGAGCATGGCTGGCTCAAGGGAAAGATCAGGATCAAGAAGGGCAGCAAGGGGGGCGTATTTGTGGTAAAAACCGAGAAGCTTGTGGAGGAGAGCGTGATCGAGGGAATATGGCAGAAGCAGAAGGAGCTGCGCAAGCGCAGGAGGAGGCTTAGAGCTGCTGAAAAGAAAAAGCAAGAATGAGAGACGGTGGTCTCTCATTTTTGCTTTTTAGATGTTGGACTGCCGTCAGATATGCTGGATGCAGCAGACGTCAGCCTTATTTGATTTTGATTTTTTTCAGATTCACGTTTTTAAATATCCGGGTGGTTTTTTGCCGTCTTGAAAGGATCCGCTCGGGAGTATTGCGGACGGCGGTATAGATCAGTACAAGTGCAAGCGCCAGGACTGCGCATAAAATAATTATGGGAAGATAGTTTTCCCCCGCCTTCTCCATCGTCTGTATATAGGAGGCGGGAAATCCCTGGAGTGTCAGGGGATTATCCTCCTGTATTACTGGTTCCAGGGGGACGCTTGAAAGCGCAAGATTGCCTGCCTGCAGGTGTACCATGACGGGAATCTGCTCCTCATTTTTCTCCAGCGTATAGCTCATCAGGGAGCGGTCGCTGGTGATGATGGTCTGCGTGTCCGATAGCTTGTAGAGGGGAATCTGGGAGGAGGTATAAAAGGAGGGACAAATTCCATCATTCGTACCGGTCAGCTGGTTTAGGTCCAGAGCGGAGGTCATGGAAAAGGAGGAAAAGCCATAGTCCAGCAAGCGCTTGGTGTCCTCATATTCGCCGGGCTGCGCTGCATTCATGACAACGCAGATCAGTTCCAGTCCATTGCTTTCAGCGTAGGTGATCAGGCATCCTCCTGCTTCAGGAGTATGTCCGGTTTTTCCGCATATTACGCGGGAGTCATAATAGGAGCTGTCGCTTTGCAGCATCCGGTGGGTGGTTTTCATGGGACGGCTTTCATCCACCAGGTTGGTGGGATCGATCACGTAGGTTTTTGTGGAGTCGATCCGTATAAAATTCGGCGTGGAGAGACATGCCTGCAAGATCAAAGCCAGGTCCCGGGCACAGGTGGTGTGATCTGCTTCGTGAAGCCCATTGGGGTTTGAAAAGTGGGTGTTGGTGCAGCCAAGCTCAGCGGCTCTCTTGTTCATCAGCTCCACAAAGGCTGGCATACTGCCCGAAACATGCTCCGCCAGGGCGTTGGCCACCTCATTGGCTGAGGGCAGCAGAAGACCGTAGAGACAGTCTGAAACCGTCAGCTGCTCTCCAACGGTCATACCGATATGGCTGGCTCCGGGAGTAAGGGCATAGATGGCGGTTCTGGTAAAGTCTACTGTTTCCTCCAGATTACAGTTTTCAAGCGTTAAAAGAGCAGTCATGACCTTTGTGGTGCTTGCGGGAAATTCACTCTTCTCGGCGTTTTTTGAATAGAGCACTGTGCCGGTGCTTCTCTCAATAAGAATGGCTGCATCTGCTGAAATCTCAGGCGCCGTCTCCAGCCCCAGGATATCCTCCTCAGAAAGGCAGTCGGTAGGAGCTGCCAGGCTCAGGGCCAGACTGCATACCATCAGCAAAGATAAATATAGAGAGGGGGGAAGGTGCGGCCTTCTTCTGCGCCTTTTTCTTCTGATAGTAACCAGATAAATTACAGAGGGAACCAGCAGTATCAGGATAAAAAATAAAAACAGTAAAGCACATCTGGCGACAAGAGCAATGAAAAAGTTCAAAGGGACAATGTTGATCAGCATGTCCGTTGAGGGATCCAAAAGCCACAGGTCGTTCGTGAAAAAAATCCTGTGAAAAATCCGCCAGTAATGATCGAAGTCGGCGGATACAATGACCGCGCCAATCCCCAGCAGAAAAATAAAAACCAGGGTTCCAGTTATAACACAGCGGCACAGAACCGAGAGGAAGTCGTGCTCCGGTCTGCGTCTGGGAAGCACAAATGAAGCAGCCAGAGCGCCCAGGCAGATTACAGATGACGCCGCGCAGCACCACATGACGGTGATGGCATTGATATTCAACTGCGCTACATCAGCCATGTGGGCCCGTTCCCGGTCGTTAAAAAAGTCCCGTTCCTGTCCCCACATGGTGGTGGTAACAGAAAGTACCTCCTGTTTGCCCTGCAGGTAATCCAGCATGTAGTCGGTGACCTCCATAAGGTCCTCCATTTCCATGCCCACAGAGGCAAGAACATTGTTTTTTTCATATTGCCGCTCATAGAAGCCGCGGCTTGAGAAGGCCGCGATTTCTATGGAACCCACCAGCAGAGCAATGATTGCTGTAAAGGCTGCAATAAGTCCAAGAATATAGCGAAAGGCTTTCATATCGTATACCGTATCCTCTTGTTAAAGGAATAAGAAAGGAGCTAAAACGGAAATAGCCCCTTTGAAAATCCCAGGTTTATGTTGCTTTGCCTGTCTGGATGCGCTTGATGACCTTTAAGCGGGTAAATTCCTCACGCTCCTTTTCCTCCAGTGCAGAATTGATCTCCTTGATCAGGCTCTGATAGGTTGGAATGGTGATGTTTTTCAGCGCGTTTGCGCGCTTTTGGGTTTTTTTGATGTTTGTGGCCAGTCTGTAGGCGGAGTTTTCAATCATGGAGAGGCGAATGGTCAGCTCTCTCACCCGGTCAAACCGTTCCCGGGCAATGTCCAGAGTCTCCGTGGTGCCATAAAAGGCGTAGGATGGAGGCGCAGGCTTGCTCCTATGCTCTACCAGGGGGATTTCAGTACCCATAACACTTCGGACTTTGATGGAGATATCATCCTGAATGGGAACCGCCTGGGCAATGTCATTCACACGGCTGATACCCATCTCGATATTGGCCTGCTGCAGCGCCTCGTATGCCGAGCGAAAGGCCGCGTCGATTTCCTGCTGAATGGAGGAAGCCTGGTCAATAAGATCCATCAGTTCCCGGATAAGAATATTACGCTTTTTATCCATCAGCTCATAGCCCTGTGTGGCAAGAACCAGGGAATTTTTTGCAAGCATCAGGTTGCTTTTTGTGGGAAATGTATTCAGGTTCATAGAATTACCTCCCCTTAATTTCCTTTTCCTTCAGCGGCAGGCTTGTAATACTGATCCAGGATCTTTGTGTCGATACGGTCCAGCTCCTCCCGGGGAAGCATACCCAGAAGCTGCCAGCCGATGGCAAGGGTGTCCAGAACAGACCGGTTTTCCTCCTCTCCCTGCGCGACAAACCGCGCCTCAAAGGCTTTGCCAAATTCCAGGTACAGCTTATCTGTGGGGGACAGCTCGTCCTCGCCGATGACATTGGCCAGAGCCCGCACATCCCCCACCTTTGCATAGCTGGAAAAAAGCTGGTTCGCCACATCCTGGTGATCCTCACGGGTGAATCCCTTGCCGATGCCGTCCTTCATCAGACGGGACAGGGAGGGAAGCACATTGATGGGAGGGTAAATCCCTTGGCCAAACAGAGAGCGTTCCAAAACAATCTGCCCCTCTGTGATGTAGCCGGTAAGGTCGGGTATGGGGTGCGTAATATCATCATTTGGCATGGTCAGAATGGGGAGCTGGGTCACAGAGCCCTCATTTCCCGCCACGATTCCAGCACGCTCATAAAGGCTTGCCAGGTCGGAATACAGGTAGCCAGGATACCCTTTACGGGAGGGAATCTCTCCCTTGGAGGAGGAAACCTCACGCATGGCCTCCGCATAGGAGGTGATATCTGTCAGTATGACCAAAATATGCATATGGCATTCATAGGCCAGATATTCGGCAGCGGTCAGGGCTACCTTGGGGGTGATCAGACGCTCCACCACCGGGTCATTTGCCAGGTTTAAAAACATTACCACATGGTCGCTGACGCCGCTTTCCTCAAAGGTTCGCCGGAAATAATCCGCAACGTCATGCTTTAAGCCCATGGCTGCAAAGACAATGGCAAATTTTTCATCGCTGTTGTCCCCCAGAGAAGCCTGCTTGACGATCTGCGCTGCCAGACGGTCATGGGGAAGTCCGTTTCCGGAAAAAATAGGAAGCTTTTGACCTCTGATCAGGGTGGTGAGCCCGTCAATGGAGGATATTCCGGTTTGAATATAGTTTCTGGGATATTCTCTTGATACCGGGTTTAAGGGCTGTCCGTTCACATCCAGGCGAATGTCCGAGTGAATGGGGGAGAGTCCGTCGATGGGGGCGCCCACTCCGTTAAAGGTCCGGCCCAGCATTTCCTCGGATACGGCAATCTCCATAGGGTGGCCGGTGAGACGGGTTCTGGTATTGCCCAGAGACATACCCATGGTACCCTTAAAAACCTGAATCACGGCCTTATCCTCATAAATCTCAATAATGCGTCCAAGACGGGTTTCGTGATTTACGGAGATTTCAAGAATTTCGTCATAGGATGCTCCGGAAACACCCTCCAATATGATCAGAGGGCCATTGATCTCGCTTAATCCCAAATATTCGATAGACATTTCATGCCTCCTTGGTTATGCATTCTTTTCCATGACATGCTGATAAAAAGCGTCAATATCCTTCCGGTAGTCCTCAAACATCTCCGGTTTATCATTAGGAATATCATATTTGATGGCGATAATATGCTCAAAAATACCCTCTTCCTTCAGAATCCTCATGGGCATACCCATGGCGATGAGCTTCCTGGAGACGTCATAGAGATAGAGGATGGTCTCCATCATTTTGAACTGCTTTGTCAGGCTCACGCACATATCATCCTTGTGAAAGGCATTCTGCTGCAAAAATCCCAGACGGATTACCCGGGTGATCTCCAGAATCAGCTTCTGGTCATCGGGCAAAACGTCGGAGCCGATAAGCTTTACAATCTCCATCAGGGAGCTTTCCGTGTTCAAAAGAGCCAGTATACGGCCGCGGTAATCCATAAAGTGGGGGCTCACATTTTCGCTGTACCAGGGCGTCAGGTCGGATATATAGTCGCAGTAGGAGTTCAGCCAGTTGATGGCGGGGAAATGCCTTGCGTAGGCAAGGGATTTATCCAGCCCCCAAAAGCATCCGACGTACCGTTTGGTATTCTGGGTGACAGGCTCGGAAAAGTCGCCGCCCTGGGGAGAAACGGCGCCGATGATGGACACAGATCCCTCTGTTCCGTTCAGATTGTGCATCATGCCTGCCCGCTCATAAAATGTGCTGAGGCGGGATGCCAGATAAGCGGGGAAGCCTTCTTCCGCAGGCATTTCCTCCAGACGGCCGGATATTTCCCGAAGAGCCTCCGCCCAACGGGAGGTGGAATCCGCCATGATAGCCACATGGTAGCCCATATCACGGTAATATTCAGCCAGTGTGATGCCGGTGTAGATGGAAGCCTCCCGGGCTGCCACGGGCATGTTGGAGGTGTTGGCGATCAGTGTGGTTCGGTCCATCAGGAGGTTTCCGCTTCTGGGATCCACCAGTTTTCCGAAATCCTCCAGAACCTCTGTCATCTCATTGCCCCGCTCGCCGCAGCCGATGTAGATGATGATATCCGCATCGGACCACTTTGCTATGGAATGCTGCGTCATGGTCTTTCCGGTGCCGAAGCCTCCGGGAATGGCCGCAGTTCCGCCCTTTGCCAGCGGAAACATGGTATCCAGAATACGCTGGCCGGTAACAAGGGGCTGGGTGCTTAGGAAGCGCTCAGTCACAGGACGGGGAACACGAATGGGCCACCTTTGAGTCATGGTAAGGGCTTTTTCCGTGCCATCCTTCAGCCGTACCTTGATCAGGCAGTCGGAAATGGTATACTCCCCGCTGGGAACGGCAAAGGTGACCTTTCCGGAAATGTCGGGGGGGACCATAACCCGGTGCACCACGGCGGGAGTTTCCGGAACCTCGGCGATAATCGTGCCGCCGTAGACGATCTGTCCGGCCGTCACCTTCATGGTTGTCCGCCATTTTTTTTCCGTATCCAGCGAGGTCATGGAGAAGCCCCGTTTGATATATTTCCCTGAGGACGCCGCTATCTCACGCAAAGGCCTTTCGATGCCGTCAAAAATATTGTTGATAATGCCGGGGGCAAGGGTAGCGCAGAGGGCTCCGCCGGTTCCTATAACCTTATCGCCGGGCTTTAAGCCGGAGGTTTCCTCAAAGACCTGGATCGTGGTGCGCTTTTTGGTAAGGGAAATGACCTCTCCCACCAGCTTTTCTTCCCCTACATAGACCATCTCGGAAATCTGAAAGGTGGTTTGTCCTTTTATATAGATGATGGGGCCGTTGATGCCGTAGATGGTTCCGGAGGCGTATTGATTTTCAGACATGTTCCTCACCTCCAAGCTGTAAATTCTCCTTTGCCTCTTTTATTTTGGAGGAATAGCTTAAATCGATCAGCATATTTTTTTGGGGAATGAGGGCCGTGATACCGCCCACAAGCTCCTCCTCAGAGACAAGTATAGACAGACCTGTGCGTTCTGTAAGCTGGGCAAGCAGCTTTTCATCGCTTTTGTCAATGTAGATAACCAGCTCCTGGCCTTTTGCCGCCTTTTTTGCCTCCTGAATATTTTCCAAAAGGGATTCCAGATAGGCGTCCTCCTTTTTGAAGGTGTTGATCATATTACGGACGCGGGAAAACAGATCCTCGATAATTTCGTCCATGGTCATTGTCAATTTTCTTCTGGTTTCCAGCTGTCTTCTTGACAACTGACGGTTATGCTCACGCCGAAGGCTTTCCTTTGCCAGGCGCAGATGACTCTGAGCCTGAAGCCTGGCAGCTTTTACATGCTCTGTGTATATCCTGTTTAGATTTTCGGAGTAGGCGTCCAGCTCCTTTGCGCTTTCCGCCCGGGCGGTCATCATGGCGTCCTCCTGAAAATGAACCAGCTTTTCTGCTGTGGTCAAAACGATCACCTCCTTATAGCTTCAGTCCGATGGCTTCTCCGGCATATGCAGTGATGAAATCGGGCTTGCGGCCGGTACCATGGCGGTCGGGAATCTCCACTACCAGCGGCATGGTATGGGTCAGCTTAAATGTATTGACAATATCAGGATACTCTCTGGAAAATTTTTCCGTCAAAAGCAGGATGCCGATATCTGCATCCTGCAGAACCTGATCCAGAGCGTCCCTCAGCTCCTGGCGGGTGTGGAGCACACAGCCCTCGACACCTGCCAGACGCATACCGGTGTGGGTATCCACGTTGTCACTGATCAAATACATTTTCATAGGGATATCCCTCTTTCCTTTTAATTCAATGTTTCATTAGAGCCTGCTCAAGATCATGAAGGAGATGATCAGACCATAGAGGCATACACCCTCGGCAAGGCCAACGAAAATCAGAGATTTACCAAATACGGAGGAGTCCTCGCTGAGGGCGCCCAGTGCCGCGGAGGCGGCGCTGGCAACGGCAATACCGCCGCCAAGACAGGAAAGTCCCGTGGACAGGGCTGCGGCGATATAGGCCAGTCCGGAGCCGGATGCGCCGGCAGCTGCGGTTTCTCCCTCTGCAAAGGCAGGGGCAGCGTTGTACATCATCACCGCGGAGATAATCAGGCAGCCGAAGAAAAAGATTATATTTCCTGCCAGAGCCCGTTTGTAGCGGCCCTTCACCCGTTCCCCTGCAAAGAAGTATGCGCAGGGAAGCAGAATACCAAGTACCAGTGCCAGAACCAATGTGATTTTGATTGCGATCGTCATTTGAAACTCCTTTCCGCCACAGGGCGTTCAATTTATTATGAAAATCCGGATCAGATGGGGGCGCAAAGGCACGGCCTATAAGCCTGTGCGCAGCACCTCTCCCCCGCCGGTGGTCTTTTTAAGGCTTTCCTTATAGGACTGGAAGGGGCGTCCGCTTCCCTTATAGAAGCGGGAGAAGAACTCATAGTATTCCAGACGAAGCACCTGAATTCCCACAATCAGCCCCTCCATGCCGCAGACAAAAATGTTGCCAAGTATTACCACAATGATATTGGGGCTGCCCGCCTCCGCTCCTGCCAGCATCATCACCACCTCCATCATGGCCGCGTGGCTGATGGCGAAAGCGCCGATACGCACAAAGGACATGGTGTTGGAGAAGTAGCTTAGCATTATCTCAAACAGGTCAAAGAAGGCCTCGGCAAGGAACATGCCCACCCCGGTTTTTTCCTTCGGCCGGCGCTTCTGGATGAGGTTTGTCAGAGGCTCCTTAAAAGCCATCAGGATGACCGGGACGCCCAGGAAGAAGGCAAGCAGCGCGGCGCCCGGGGCGGTGTGCCCCGTCATGAGCAGGACAATGCTGAGGACGATCATGCCGTAAAAGACGATGCCCGCCAGACCGTTGTTTGAAAAGCAGGCGCTTTCGATATCTCTTGCCCTGAAGCTGTTGACGATATTGATCACCATGGTAAGAAGGATCATTCCCATTCCAAATGCAATGGCGGTAACGAACACCGTGTTCAGATTTCCGATCAGGGGCAGAGAGGTCATGGCCGTACCAGGCCGGAGCCACAGGGGCTCGATGATGTCCTCAAAACCAAAGATGCTGCCGAACATAAACCCAAAGAAGGTGGAAAAAATTCCTGCAAAGCCGATGATGGCCGCCAGATTCATCTTCTTTATTTTATATAGAAGAAATCCTCCCACTGCCAGGCACAGACCCTGTCCCACATCCCCGAACATCCAGCCGAAGATAAAGGAGTAGGTCAGAGCGATAAAAAGGGTGGGATCCATCTCGTTATAGGCTGGCAGGCCATACATCCGGGTAAACATCTCGAAGGGCTTTAAAATCTTCGGGTTTTTCATCTGGGTTGGGGGCTCAGATAGGATATTGCCGTGGTCGTCATCGATGATGGCATAAATGTTTTTGTCATCAGCAATTTCATTTCTGAACTGGAGCGCCTGGTTTGCGGGCATCCAGCCGCAGATGATAAAGAAGGTTTCGTCATCCGCCTTGGATCGGGCGGCCAGCTTTCGCACTGAAAAATTCCTGCACAGTGATGAAAAATGCTCCTGGGCGCTGACAAGGCTCTGGTAATCACTCTTCAGAATGTCGGAAATGGTTTTCTTGCAGCTGTCAATCTGGCTGTTTAAGGCCTCCATTTTTTCAGTAAGCCGTCTGCAGATGTCGTAGGGACTTCCGGATTCGTCTCCGGGAAAGTGAAACCGCTCAAAGTGCAGAGAGGAAAAAATGGTATCGATCCGTTCATGGGTTGTGATGGGCACGAAGTACACGCCGTATACATAATCCCGGTTTGAAGTG